>JBAYES010000037.1:0-19003 GCA_041667545.1 Candidatus Omnitrophota bacterium
CGCAAAAGACTGGATCCGAACCAGAAGATCGGCTAAGCCTTCTTTAACCGCAATCGAGAAAGCGAGAAAAGACTGCTTAATAGACGAAACAAAAACCGAGATGAATCGATATATCTCAGCGAACACCACCGCGGCAGCTTCAAAAGAAGCCTTAATTCCAAGAACCCAGCGCGCTACCCAAGACCCAAACTCAACGAGAGATTCTGTCGCGCCTCGAGCCTCAGACCTGATCTTTTCGAAATCAAGGTTTCCAAGTTCGTCGCTAAGCGTTGTCAAGTAAGGGAGAAGCTCCTGCGTTATTGCAATACCAATCCCCTGGAACGCTTTTTTGAGTTTCGTTAAGTTATCGTCAAAGACCTTCATTCCTGCGGCTGTTTTGTTGTCCATCACAACCCCTAGACGCTCCGCTTCCTCTCCTAGCTCTTCAATGCCTTTCCTCCCGAGCTGTAAAAGCGGAACTAGCTCAGCCCCCCTACGCCCCAGAAGCGTTGTCGCAATAGCAAGAGCCTGCGTCTTATTTGTTGCAGTAGAGTAATAGTCCGACATTTCCAAGAGAACGTTGTACGTTGATTTCAAATTGCCCTGAGCGTCCACGACGGAGATCCCCATTTTGTCAAACTCTCTGGTATATGTGACCATTCCTTGCCTTGCCTGCTCCATATACTTGGCCAAGATAGGCAAAGATTTTGTAATTCCTTCAACGCTGGCGTGTTCCTGTTCGGCTGCATACTGGAGTTTCGACATCTCTTCCGCCGTGATCCCAGTCTGCTTTGCAATTTTATCGAGTTCCGTCCCGTACTGTACCGCCGAAGTGACAATTTTCACCAGCGCGGCACCAGCAGCGGCAGCGGCAGCAGCTAAAGCCATGAACCCTACCCTTGCAAGTCTCTTTACCTCATCCCCGAAAACCTTCAAACGGCCCTGAATGCCTCGAAGTTGTGGAGAGAGCTGGTCGACAAGTTTCATAACGACCGACATTTCTTTTTTTTGTGAATTTGTTAGAGTCATTTTAGTCTCCTTTTTTTGTGATAGTCTTTACCAGCCGCCTTTTCGCAAAGCGCGGTCAATTGATCGATTATAAATTTTACTGAACTCCGGTGCCAACGTGTTGAACGTCTTTCCAAACTCCAACCGAGGCTGAACTTTGACTTTGTTTTTTAGAACGAAAAACGGCTTGCCGGTCTCGCTGTCGCATAAATACATCTGGCCATTGATCTCGCGCCTGAATATTTTCTTCCTCCGGACCAGCGACAAAACGTCCCGATATCGCTTCCGGACTCTTCGAGTCTTGCCTCCTGTAAAAATCGGAGCAAACGAAAGCGGAACTGCGATCCTGTTTTTGCCGGAACGATCCCCTCCGCGTTCCCAGATGTCGGCAACCGGTGAAGTTGTTGAGATTTTTTGTTGTATGTCGAGCCCTTTCCCTGAAATCGGATGTCGCTGAAACTGAGAAAAAATACCCGTTCGACCCCGGCTCTGGATCCCCGGTAAGCCCCGGAGCCTTCTTGTCCGGAACTCTTTTAGAAACTTCCTGCCAGCATGATCCAACGCGTCCTTAAGCTCGACCTCTAACTGGCGCGGAACCAGGTGATACGCCCGGAGCAGGTTTTTTGTGTTTAGTTCAAGTCGCATGTCCATATTAGCTCACCTTTTCTTCGGCCTTTGTTTTCTCTGCCTTTATGCCCTCTACTATCAACGCGGCCTCTTCCTCGATTTTTAAGGTTCGAAGTCTACGTTCCTCAGACCTTAGACTTTGCTGTTTTACAAACAAAGTTTGAGTCCCCGCTTTTTCGAGCTCCGTTTTAACCGCCTCATAAAAAGCTTTCCCATCCTCTCGGTCCATAAAGCTTATGGTCAATCCGTCCGCGCTTAATGACCCCGAATAAAGTTGCATTTGCAGAGCCTTAACCTGCGCCGACAGTTCAACGATTTTGTTCATTATCGTCCGGCCTTCAGCCTTGAAAGTTTCTTCCATTCCCTCAATTTCGGTCAACCGCTTTTCAGTTTCTGCCTTAATCGCCTCTTTGAGCTTGCCTTTAAGAGCCTGCAGGGCCTCTGTGCCGGCTTCAAGATCAAGCTGAATTTCCTCAACCGTACGATCAACCTCGCGAAGATCCGCGTCTTTGATGTTTTTATCGCCACCCAAACGCCTCTGGCGTAAGCGCTTCGCTTCCGTCCTTGCCTCTGATTTTTGATTTTCGTAATCTGTGATTCGCCCTTCAAGTTCCACGATCTGCGCGCCTATCTCTTTTGAAGTTGCTTTTTTCTTGCCGGTTAAGATGTCGATAAAATTCATTTCTGATCCTCCCTAAGTTTTTTATTTGTTTGAGTGTCTCTTTTCCCTTTCGCGAGAAAAGCCTTGCCTTATTGCTTAACGTGCTTTGAAAAATCCTCGATCGTGTCCGAAATCTCTCGGATGTTATGAAGCGCCCGAAAAAGTTCCTTGTGAAAGGGCTTCACTACTTCAAACGGAACCGAATTAATTCCTTCGAGAATGCCGTCCACCTTTTTGAGAGCTTCATTGAATCGGGGAACCTCACGATCTTGAAGCGCCCTTCCGGCCTTGATAACGTCTTCTCGTAGTCCTGCGACCATTTCGTCACGCCTCACATCTTCCATTTCCTGCCGTTCTCTCTCACTTAACATCTTTGTCCTCCTTGCCCTCTCTGGGCCGTTTTTACGTTTTTGATCTTCGATCCTCTCGTGAAGCGTCCTTTGCCTCCCGCGCTGCCTCATATCCGCCAGAATGATAGAAGTCCTGCTCATCTTTGCGAGTATGCGGAACCGAACTTTTAGCGTTTTCCTCGGCCTGATCTTCTGGATCCTGCCTTCTTGGACTTTGGCCCCTTCTTAACCAGCTCATTTTTCTTCGCCCCTTTGGTCTTCTTGCCTTTACCTTTCGCCC
This sequence comes from Candidatus Omnitrophota bacterium, assembly GCA_041667545.1. Lineage (GTDB taxonomy): Bacteria > Omnitrophota > Gorgyraeia > Tantalellales > Tantalellaceae > SLID01. Next base: position 2,906 of record JBAYES010000037.1, read on the forward strand.
CGGAACCTTTCCGAGGCTTACTCTTTTCATTTTTCTCCGGTATTCGCCACGCCTCACAAACTTTCTCCAGCCAAGCCGGCCGCTGAACTCTCTTAATATTTTCCATCTGCGAACTCCTTTATGATTTCTTGGAGCCTGTCGTTTATCAGCGCACACCGCGCACCTACATCCAGCCCCTCGAGTTGTGGAGCCAGCCTCTGCGGCAAGGCCAGAAACTGCTTTTTAATTGTCGTGATCTCGTAGATCATTCCTTCCTCGACCTCTTCCTTGGAAATAAGGTCCCCGATTACCTTCTTGTACTGGACCTCCGCCAAAAGAGCTTTGAATTTGCGATATCGCACTTCCCATTCTTGCTCGGGCTCGTCGGAATCGTTTCTTGAAAGCCTCCAGGCCTGAATAGAAAGCAAGTCATATTCGCCACCCTCTTTCTGAGGCATGCCCTGAGCAACCCACCTCTGGACCGTACGCAGAGAAACATCAAAAGCCGCGGCAACCCTTTCCAAGCTCGTAACCGAAACCGAAGCAGCCGAGCTTTCTGTTTTTTCTTCAAAGCCCCGGAGATCTTTCATCTCGGCCCCGGACAAGGCTTTTCCCTGCTGGACTTTTTCCAGCAAAGCAAGATGTCGCTTTTTCTGGGCCATTTCAACTACATCGATCTTTTTGCGACATGCCCTTGTCGCTGATGGCGTGTTTTTGACCGGTTTTGCTTTTTCCTTCATTCGCTGAACCTCCCGTTATTGTTGAGCTATATAAAAATAACTACTCATAAACCTCGCGACATGACATCGCAAAAAATGAGTTTAGCATCGCGAATTAACTGCGCTGCGCCGACCCGCATGACCATCCCCCCCTCCAAGTACCTTTTTATGTTCTGAAACCCCCGCCTGTAGGACATACAGCCCCGCCCCTTTGAATACATAAATTTTTATTCATAAAAACATCCTGAAAAAATATTGTAAATCTTTTTGAAACATGTTAACCTCGCGCCGGACAGCGGAAGCAAGCGCGAATACTGTATTAAATAATTCAATAAATATTTCTATTACAAATCTTTTAATCTTCACGCCCGCCCCCTATCGTTAATCCCAAGCGGGACAGAGTTCTCGGAGAATAAAACCCTGCCCCTCGTCGACCAGTCACAAACCTCAGGCGAGAGAAGGCCCGCTTTGAGAAAAAAACTGGAGCGACGTCTGCTGCTTGGGATATCTCGGAATTTTTTCTTAAAACTTTATTCATGCCCGTCCCTTTTCTATCTGACTCGAATAGAATCGCGTACGTTTAACGATTCGATCTATCTCCTGGCTGCGATTGGTAGAGCCAGAGGGAAGAGCATGAAGGACCTTTGAGCCGGTTCGACGGCCGGAGGATTCTCTTCCCTCTGGTTTAACATCAGACTTGATCGCATTCACTACCGGGACCACCCCGGGAAAGGTTAACTCATGTCCTTTCGTTGCCGACCTATCGCCTGAAATATCTTTTTTTATTCGAATCTTTTTCCGCTCGGATCCAAGTCGCTCCCCGACAAAGTGAACGAGGATCCCGAACTTTCGCCTCATCGGGAGTTCTTGCGTCGCTGGCATATTTCTCGGAATGCGCTGCGCGCTCTTGCGATACCAGGCCGGGAGAGGCCTTCCGACTAACGGCATGACCTCCCCCGATTCTTCCTGGTCCCGGCGGCGTGGAGCGTTATTTGTTGAAAGGCTGTCGTTTTGAGGTTGTCGCGCGCCCATATTAAAATGCCTCCTGGAGCTCATATTTTTTAACGCCCCCTTTTTTAATCTCATAGATTTCTGCATGGTCGTTCTCATTTTCTTTTTTTATAAGTGCCGCAGTCTCTTCCACTTTGCTCCGGAGATCTGGGAAGTCCCTCCAGATCACGCGCAAGGTTTCAAGAATCCCTATACGGCAATTTATTATCCGGTACGTTGCCCTGAGATTTTCGAGGCGTATATTTTCCATAATATCTACTCCATGGTGGGTATTCGTTTTCAGACATCATCGTTACATAATTATTACCACATACGGCAAGCTTGTAATCGGCGGCGTACTCACGCGTTTTCATATCAAAATCAACCAGGCCGAGAAGCCGCGTAGGGAAGCCCGTTCGAGATTTACAGACGCGGATCCCGGTCTGATATTTCTCAGTCATAACCTGCTTTTCATACTGTCCGTTGCCCTCGTCGTCCTGGGGTTCAACATGCGCCAGGACTATAACGGTGTCCGCCTGCTTGACGATGTTACTCGACCCATGAAAATCGTTCTGATCTGGAAAGACGCGCAACTTGTCTTTTTTACGAAGGTGAGAAACAAGCACAATCGGCACGCGGAAACGATCTTGTAGAGCTTTTAGTTTTTTCATCGTGTCATTTATAGCGCTATATTCATCCCGGCTTTGAAAATCAAAGTAATGAAGGTGATCAATGATCACAAGATCGGCCGAGTCGCTTATCATTTCCAAATGGGCTTCAAACAACTGAATATTGAGAGATTCCTCCCGTGAATAAATTTTGAGGTTTTTATATTTTCGCTTAAAAATCTCGTCCAAGCTCAGGATCTCGTCCCGTATGCGGTCCTTCTTGTCCTCCGGGATATTTCCCTGAACGAAATCCCTGTATGAAATATATAAATCCCAAAGCCCACAAGTATTGACCATCCGGATGTACTCTTTATAACGCTGACGATTTATCACTTCATACCGATCACCCTCAAGACTGAAAAGATAAACCTCTTTGTCTGGCGCATTTTCAAAGGCGAGGGAATTGACCAGTTCCGTTTTTCCGATACCACTATCCGCCCCTATCACCACAAGCTCGCTTTTGCTGCTTATCCCCCCGAGTGCCTCGTTCAAGAATGAAACAGTGTACTTTGAGTTCTTCGTCGGATCGGTCGTATCCCAGTCCAAAAAGGACAAATCGATATACTCCTCAAGATTATAAAACCCAGTATTTTTATCATAGATTAAACCCATAAATTACCCCCGGAACCTTTGCCCGGCAGAAACGGCCGGAAGTTTTTGCTTTTCGTTCAAATAACTCTCAAATTTCACCCCAAATAAAGTTTCTGGTCTCAAATAAGCCGCCATTTTGGGATCATCTCCCCAGGACGCTTTCTTCTTGCGAATAACGGTCTTGAAATCCTCTATTTGCCAGCCTTCTTTTAGGCGCGCCTGTACATGTTTAACAGTCCCCTTGCTCTCCGGTCTATACGAGGTCCCAAGAACCGCGTTCAAATCTGCGATGATCTCTCGAATCAACTCTTTTTCCGGAGATGAAGCGGAGTCCTCAGTTTCTTTGAGAGTATCTTTAAGAGTATCTTTAACTATAGGGGTTATCACTTCTGATAACCCTCCCTTATCACTTTTGATAACCTCTCCTACTCCTTTTTGATAACCCTTATCACTTTTGATAACCCTTATCACTTCTGATAACCCTTGCCATTTCTGATAATCCTTGTTAAATGAATATATAAGCCCATCCACAAGTTTTCCTTCCTGCTCGCAAAAAATAAGTCCTTTCTTCAACAACCAAGCTCTATTTCTATGAATAGACACCTCGCACATCCCCGTACATTTAATAAAATCACCCGTTGTTATGCGCGCCTTCTTTTGGTGAAAACCGTAAGTCTTACGCCAAATACAATCGAGCATTCTTCTGGCTCCTGGTGGTATATTGATTCGAGATAAGGCTTCTAAAATTTCATTCGCCACTCTTGTGTACCCATTTTCAAGCTGCGGACTTGCCACTTACGCCCTCCCTTTCTTTGCCGGATTCTCCGGTATCTCCTGAATCCCGAAAATCTCATTTTCGCCGTACCCCAGGCTTGCGACTGCCGCGCTATAAGCCGCAAATATAGATTCCCCCCGGCCCCGCTCTCGAACAGGTAAGATCCGCACGTTTTCAAAAAGTTCTTTGATTCGGCTATTTCTTTTCATCGCTATCCTTGTTTTTTAGCAATTCCCTAAGTCTGACGGCGCCAGCAATAACGAAATTTAATTGCATAGCCAGATCGTCCGTATCTCTCCCCATCCTCTTATGAAGGGTTTCACACAAAGTCTTTTGGCATTCCCCTAAAACCAGAGATAGATCAATTTGAGCCTGCCTGGTGTTTTCTTCCCTGTTCTCGCTTGGGAGGCGAATGATTTGGTAGTTACAAATTTCGGCAAGGTAAGAAAGAACCCGATGATCGTTCGTTGCGGCAAAAAGACCAGGTAAAGAAAACAACGAGAATTTTGGCGGCGTGTGGTTTAGCCCAGAATTTAACGTGGAAAGCCCGATCTCGGCGGCGGCGGCAATACCTTTCCGGTTAGGCTTAAACGTATCAACGACCAGTTCGAACAGCCGTTTCTTGCAAGGTGAAAATTTCGACGATTTTGTCGGCTTTGAGTTTTCAATACAATGTGGTATTCTTTTCCCATAAGACATAAAAAATGCTCCCTGCCCGGAGTAAATAAAAAAGCCCCGCTACCCAGCGGGGTTTTTTCATGAAAACAACTTGTCCAAAGGCACCCTGAAAAATTTCGCGATCTTATATACTTGGGAAGCCTTGGGTTCCGTGCGTCCAGCCTCCCAATTTAAAATGGTAGTCCGCGTCACACGCAACCCTACCCCAGACAACTCAAACATAAGATCCGCCTGAGATAAGCCCAATTTTTCCCTTAAACGTCTCAAGATTTCCGCTCTGAACATCTTACTTCCTCCTAATAAGCAACGCAACCAGTTGTGTTGATTATACACGAGAAATCTTCAGTCGTCAACTTTTTTCTAAAGAAAAACAACTAGTTGAGTTGTCTTAAATATGGTAAGATTTAGGTATTATGACTTCATTTTCTAGCCGCTTTTCGAAATTATTAGATAATAAAGAGAAAACCCAGGCCTATATTGCACAAGGATTAGGGTTAACTAGACAGACCTATATCTACAACATACTGAAAGGTAAACATACCCCTACTATTGAAAATGTAAATAAAATTGCGGATCTTCTTGAATGTTCAAAAAAAGAGCGCAAAGAACTTCTGTTGTTAGCTGCCTCGGAAAGAACTCCCGAAGATGTTAAGAGATACTTTAACCCGCGAAGCACATTAAACCCCGCATGGAAAGCTGCCTCAATAGATCGTGTTTTCTGGCCTATTGCAAATACAAATATCTCACCTCTTCTCAATGAAGAATTTTTTGATTCAAACACCGTTTTACTCGAGTCAAGTTTTATGGAGCCCATATTTTTAAAAGGCCAAAAAATTCTCATAGCTGAATACCGGATAGATTCCCTAAAAGATGAGAAATGCTTTGAGCTTGGAAACTATGTTGTTGTTAATTATGGAGAAGATGGTTCTTCCGAATCAAAGTTCTGCTGGGGAAAGCTGACCAAAAAAGAAAAAACTACCTGGTCAATTCAGGATCCTAAATCCGATGAGACTTTTAACATACCATTAACGAATATTGATAAGATAGGCAAAATCATTGGACTCTTATTCTAATGTCTGGATTTATTGTCGTTTTTATTTGTCTAGCAGTCTTGTGGTATTTTCTTCTCCGGAAAAAATATATATGCGTTCACTGTGAGAAAAGTTTCTCTAACTATGATGTCTTTCAAAACAAAGTCACTCTCAAAGACAATGAGATCGCATGTACCTCTTGCCTCAATACCTTCTCCCCCTTCGTCGAGAACAAAAAAACTTCAAAAGAAAATCTCAAAAATAGGAGCGTTTCCATGGTAGACAATAAAATCATAGACCAACTGACTGAACTCGCGGTAAAACATCATGTTGTTTCCTTGGTATATCAAAAATCACTGAGCGATCTGACTCCCTCCCCTCGACTTATAGAACCCTACTCCTTATCTCAGGGAAAACAAGACATAATGCTCCGGGCATATCAACTTGCACCGGAAGAAGGCTGGCGTTTCTTTATGCTTCATAAAATAATTGGGATTTCGGATAATGGAACTTCTTTTAAGCCCCGTAAAAAAGTTACTATACAAACAGGCGAAATCACGCCGACTTTCCATCCCTATGAAAGCTGGACTGATGCCGTGCAAAAATATCGCAATATGGTCTTATCATTTTTATCCGACAGAGTTATCACAGAAGGTGAGAAAAAGAAATTACAGAAATTTGTCGAAGAAGAAAATCTCCAGATTTCAGAAATTCGAGGAGTTCATCTTAGTATCTTTTCAGAATGCTTACAACATGTTCTCAGAGATGGAATAGTTGATGACGGCGAGGCTCGTGAAATTGAACTGCTCAATAATTGTCTTACCTCCTGTGGGTATGGAATAAACTCAGCGAGATAAGAATTAAAATCCGAGAGAGATCCGGAATCTCGGGGGAAAAATAAATTGATGAGTGTAATCCAACCGAAGGAGGAAATCATGTTCACTGATTCGATTAAACTCACTTGTTCCGGAGAAGAAAAATCGAGACGTGAAAGACTTCAAAGAGTTATTGGCTATGTTTATGCTTTGGCCAGTCGCTCCGGAAATGGGGATTTTTTGGATAAGATAGACTCTCTCGATGACCACGAAGGACAACTGACAGTGAAATGGAAATCCGCTCCCACTGATGACGAAAAAGAATTATTCTCAAAGGCCTGGGAAAGCAGTATTGGTGACGGTGCCCCAAATGTTGATCACGAAATGTAAAAACTCATGGACTATTATTATTTTTTAGATGAATCCGGCGATCATGGACTAAGCTATATAGACCCTAACTTCCCGCTATTTATGCTCTGTGGATGTTTATTCAGAGCAGATCATTATTCCGAGGCAGAGAAAAAGGTCGACGCCTTTAAGATGAAATTTTTCAAAACGAAATCAGTAATTCTTCACTCGCGAGATATCAGAAAATGTGAAGGCCCTTTTCAGGTACTTTTTGACTTGGAATTAAAAAAGGCATTTTATGATGATCTTAACGATCTGATGAAAACATCGGAATTTATAATCATCGGATCCGGCATTAACAAAGAAAAGCACATCAAGCAATATGGAAAAGCTACCAACGACCCCTATTCACTGTCCATGTCCTTTATGATGGAACGTGTTGCCTTTTGCTTACACCGAAAAGATAAGTCTGCCAGAGTTCATATTGTGGCGGAATCTCGTGGAAGAAAAGAGGACGTCCAACTCGATGCATATGTTAAATCAATTATAGATCTCGGAACGTTCTATGTTACCAGGGCGAAAATGACCAGGATATTTAAGAGCTTTAAGGTCCGTCCCAAAAAAGATAATGTTGCAGGCCTCCAGATTGCCGACCTGGCTGCTTACCCACTGGCAAGACATATCCTCCGGCCCGAAGAACCTTATCCCTCATTTGACATTATTGAAAGCAAATTGGACTGTGACTACAAAGGCAGGTATGACGGCTGGGGCCTTAAAATCTTCCCCTAAAAAAACAGAAAGCCTCTTGTTAGAGGCTTCTGCCGACCGGGGGACACCCCGATCCAAAATATCTTCGTTACACCTAAAGTGTATCACATTGTCGGACATTGTCAAGACTTTCGCCTCAAACCCCAACCCTAACCCCCGACCCGATTAAAAAGTCGCCGCTACGGCCAAATATGAAGGCCGTTTTTTAGCTCAAAGTGCTGATTTCATAGGATTATAGCGTTTCCACGCTTTACCCGGGCTATACCCGGAACTTTTCAAGAAAGGGATCCTGTGATATACTTCCGACATGTCAAAAACTTCCTGGACGAAACCCTCGAAAGGCTGGATCTCCGGAGAAGGACCAAAACGGATCCGGAAGAAACGACCGGCAAACATTCCCTATGGAGTAAGTTATACCCCGGCGCAATGCCCAAGACCGAAATGCCATTCCCTCAATCTCGAATGCTATTCAACCAGAGATAAAAACCGTTACTATAAGTGCCGCGAATGTGGAATAAATTTCAAAGCGGTCGTGGAATATCAATTTGAACGAGTAGCGACAACGTCTTGTCGTCATAAATAGATATCTTTCCGCCTTACCCGGGCTGTCAATTCAAACCGGAGATATTATCCAGCGACCTGATACTCCGCCTCAAGGATCTCGTCCGGAGCCTCCTGGAGCCCCTCTCCAGCCTCCTGAGGCAGCTTGTTAAACCTGTCCTGGACTGCGGCGATCACCAGCTCGTCCTTAATAGTTTTTTCCGTCTGGAATAAAATATCGACCATAGGTTTTATATATTGATATTTTGAAATACTGATTCCGAGTTTCTCGGCCATTTCCGCCGAGTTGAAATAATGCTTCCGGTTTTCATTGCTCAAATTTGCGTTCGGATATGGTTTTTTCCCGGCTCTTTTAAGAATTGTATATGCTTTTTGCGCCCATTCTTTCGAGTTCAGCCTCCGGGTTCTCATAACCTTTTTAGAAAGCCCCCAGGCCGTAACAAGCCATTCTGGAGGACGGTTTATAATCTCCCAGATACTTTCAGCGGATATCTGATAAGGCATGCCGCCATTGTCCCAAGTAACAGGCGCAACGATATCCCCTCTTGTTATCGCGAGAACGACCGGAGTTCTTGAAAGATTCAAGATCCATCTGGTTTGTTCCAGTGATAAATCATGGAATCCTTTCTGGTCGTCGCGCGGCCGAGCTGTCGTCTTGAACCTTAAGATCAACTCTTCCCGGACATTCTTCCGGAGATCCTCAGGAACGACAACCGCCTTTTTTGCCTGTTCCCGGTTTTCCTCGAGAGGCTGGATCGCTTTCTTTAGCTTTTTGAGTCCAAAAAGAGCGTTATGTTCCTCTTTCATTTTGGTAAAATCGAGATGAGTATATATTTGAGTTGACCGAACGTTTTCATGGCCAAGGATCTCTTTGATCGACATAATATCAGCCCCACGATTCAAAAGATGAGTCGCGAGAGAATGTCTGAACGCATGAGGTGAAAAATCGAACCTGAGCTTTTCCGCGTATTTTTTCATGATGAGATTAAGCCCCGCGCCGGATCCTTTTTCTCTGCCCTTGTTCTGCTTAAAAATAAACACATTTTCGTTCACCGCTCCGAACAACTTAAAATCCTTTATCGCTTGAATAACTTCATCGTTAAGCGCTACCACCCTGTTCCCCTTTTTAGATCTGATTTTCAGAGTCTTTTTTTTGAGATCAACGGCGCCGTTTTTTATAGACGGGATATCTTTCCCCTGAATACCTCCATTAAGCATGAGTTCAATTATAACCCGGTCCCTGGAACGTTTAACCTTGCTCATCAACATGGTTTTTTTCTTTTCGGTTAAGGTTTTGAGATCCCGGACCCGGATCCGAAACTGTTTATTGACTTTCGCCCCGTATCTCTCGACCAGACACAAGACTGAACTTGCTGTTCTTATGTCCCTGAAAAAAGGATCTTCCGCGCAATCAAGCCCCTTGTAGCGCCGGAGCGCGTCAACTGCCGATTGATTGAGATATGCGATCCTCTGCCGGCCGTTTTTCGCTTGCCTGATCTTCAACGTCTTTTCCTCGAAATTGATATCCCCGTTTTTGAGATTAAGAAGCTCCCCAGCCCTGATCCCTGAACCATACAAGACCTCAAAAATAGCCTTGTCCCGAGGATCCTCGACGATCGCAAAAAGCTTTTCGATCTGTTCTTCGGAAAGAAAGCGCGGAAGTTTCTTCTCTCGTTGTGGACCCTCTATGCCCTGCGCCGGATTCTGCTGGATAAAGCCCTCTTTGAGCAAGAAAGCGAAAAATCCTCGAATAGCCGATATTATATGGCCCAGGCTGACCCCTGAAAGGCCTCTTCTCTTTCCCTCGGCCAGGAATACCCTGATATCGACAATCCCTATTTCGGAGATCCTCTTGCCTTTTAAGGATTCTCCAAAGCCTTTAAGGTATCTTTTTTGACTTATGATAGAGCTTTCAGATAGGCCTTTTTCAACCGAAAGAAATGACAGGTAGTCCCCAACATGATCCAGCATGATATCCCCCTTTTTTCCATCAACATCCCAACAAAATAAAAAAACCTACCGGCTCCCAAGCGAGAGCAAATAGGCTTTCTTTCTCGTTCTTTTAAGCGGAACGAGTAATCTAACAAAACGACGGCCAGCCGATTTTTTGGTTCGACTGACCGTCAAATGTGGTGAGCCGCCTTGGACTCGAACCAAGCACACACGCCTTAAAAGGGCGTTGCTCTACCGGATGAGCTAGCGGCCCGGTATTTTTTCTGGGTTTTTTTACCCCAGTATTTCTTTTTCTTTCTCCGCGAGAGCAGAATCTATTTTTTTGATGTGATCGTCAGTTAGTTTCTGCACTTTGTCTTTTGTTGTGAACTTATCGTCTTCGGTGAATTTTTTGTCTTTTTCCAGTTTCACCGCTTCTTCGTTTGCGTGATGTCTTGTGTTCCTTACGGATATTCTTCCTTCTTCGGCCATTTTGTGTAATACCTTTGCCAGTTCCTCGCGTCTTTCATGCGTTAACTGCGGCATGGGGAGGCGGATGAACTTCCCGTCGTTGGACGGGTTTATCCCGAGATCGGAGGCCAAGATGGCTTTTTCTATGGCGCTCATGGCGTTCTTGTCCCAGGGTTGTATGACAAGAAGTCTCGGTTCCGGCACCGTTACGCTCGATATCTGCTTAAGCGGGGTGCTGGTGCCGTAATAGTCCACTTTTATATGCTCTACAAGGCCGGGATGGGCTCTGCCGGTCCTTATGGTGGCGAACTGTTTCTTTACAGCTTCCACCGCTGAAGCCATTTTCTGTTCGCTTTCTTTGGTGACCCTGTCGATCTCATTGGCAAACATAATCCACCTCTCTTGCCCCGGGTTAACTTATGAGCGTTCCTATGTTTTCTCCGCTAACGGCTTTTTTGATATTGCCTTTCCTGTTTATGTCGAAAACAACTATGGGCAGTTTGTTTTCCATACACAGGGAAACGGCGGTAGCGTCCATTACCCGGAGGTTTTTTCTAAGTACCTCTATGTAGCTCAGTTTCTTGAACTTCTTAGCGTCTTTGTGTTTTACCGGGTCTTTGGTGTATACCCCGTCGACCTTTGTCGCTTTAAGTATAATGTCGGCGTTTATCTCTACCGCTCTCAGCGCGGCCGCCGTGTCTGTCGTAAAATAAGGGTTTCCCGTGCCGCAGACAAAAATAACCACCCTTCCTTTCTCAAGATGCCTGACAGCTCTTCTTCTTATGTAAAGTTCCGCGAGCTGTCTTATTTCTATGGCGGTTAATACCCGGGTCTCTACGCCTGTTTTTTCAAGGGCGTCCTGAAGCGCCAGGCCGTTAAGCATTGTGGCCAGCATTCCCATGTAGTCGGCGGTGGATCTGTCCATTCCGGAGGCCGACGCCGTAAGGCCCCGGAAGATGTTCCCTCCGCCTATGACCACGGCTATCTCCGCGCCGCTTTTCTGCGCTTCTTTTATCTGCCGCGCCACAGAAACGTTTATCTCCGGGTCTATCCCGAAACTAAGCTTGCCCATAAGGGCTTCACCGCTTATTTTTAACACCACGCGTTTAGGCGCTTTGGCCGGTTTCGGCATCTTTTCCCCTTAGCAGGATTCTCCCACCTCGAACCTGGCGAATCTTTTAACTACGATGTTCTCCCCGATAGTGGCTATTGACTGGGTTACCAGATCCTTGATCCTTATGTTCGGATCTTTTATATACGGCTGTTCCAATAGACAGGTCTCCGAATAGTATTTTTCGAGTTTGCCTTCCACTATCTTCTCGACCACCGCCTCGGGTTTGTCCTTTATCTGGGCCCGGGCTATTTCTTTTTCTTTTTCTATCGCCAGTTCGGACACTTCGCTTCTATCCACATAAAGAGGGTTCGAGGCCGCTATCTGCATGGCTATGTCTTTTGTGAGTTTTCTGAAATTGTCCGTTCTCGCGACAAAATCCGTCTCACAGTTAACTTCCAGAAGAACCCCTATGCGGTCTCCCATATGGATATAGCTCTCTATGACTCCCTGGCCCGCGACACGGTCTGTTTTCTTGGCGGCTTTGGCTATTCCTTTTTTTCTAAGGACCTCGACTGCCTTGCCCACGTCTCCTTTTGCCTCTTTCAGGGCTTCTTTGCATTCCATCATGCCGGCGGATGTTTTGAATCGCAGATCTTTTATGGCGTCCATTAAATTCATTTTATTCTCCTGATGATTTTTATTTTTCCGTCCGTTCCGGATTTATTGCCGGAGCGTTTTACATATCCAGTTTTATGTCTCCCTCGGGAGCATCTTCTTGTTCCTGCGCGGGTTTTTCTTCCGCCGGGGCAACTTTTTTCTCTACTTTTTCTTCAACCGGAGTTTCTTCCGCGGAAGCCGGCGTTTCCTGTTTTTCTTCGGCTTTGGGTTTTTCCGCCGGCGCGGGTTCTGTTACGTTTTCCGCGGGCATATCTTCGGGTTTTTGTTCAGGGTTTTTCATGTCTTTTACCTTTTTACCCGTAACCGATTCTTTAACTCCTTCTTCCGCCGCTTCGGCTATCTTCGAGATAATGTACTCTATCGACCTTATCGCGTCGTCGTTGCCGGGTATGGGATAATCCACCATATTGGGGTCGCAGTTGGTATCTACAAGCGCTACCACCGGAACGCCCACCTTGCGGGCCTCTTTTATGGCGATGTCCCCGATCTCAGCGTCCGCCACCACAACGGCGTCGGGAAGTTTGGTCATTTCAACTATTCCGCCAAGGTTCTTCAGCAGTTTGTATTCTTCTTTATCTATCCTAGCTTTCTCTTTTTTGGCGTACTCATTATAAGTCCCGCCCTCTTTTATCTGCTGTATATATCTGAGGCGCTCCACGCTTTTTCTTATGGTATCAAAATTGGTCAGGCATCCGCCAAGCCATCTTTCGTCCACATAGAACATTCCGCTTTTCTGGGCGGCCTGCTTTATTATCTTCTTCGACTGCTTTTTGGTGCCGACAAACAGCACTTTCTTGCCTTCCGATGTAAGGTTCCTGACGAAATCCATTGCCTTAATCAGGGCTTCTTCCGTTTTTTTGAGGTCTATTATGTAGATCTTGTTCTTTTCGCCGAAAATGAACTTGCCCATTTTCGGATGCCATTTGTTGGTCTGATGCCCGAAATGGACACCGTTCTCCAAAAGTTCTCTGATCATTTGTGTTGCTACCACGACTTCCTCCTTGTTGCCTTAAGGACACTTCCCCCCGTATTGCGCGATTATTCACTCCCCTCAAGGGAGCATCACGCGGTTCGAAAGCGCCTTTTTGGGGTTTACGAACCTCCGACCCTCGACCGAACTATTCGATACGAAGGTGAACAAATATTATATAGAAAAACCCGTTAATTGCAAGATTTTTCTGAGTTAAGGGTGTCAGGCCTCCCCGTTGGCCAAAATTTATCACTATTAGCGGAAATCATCAATAAAAAATGAAAAAAGTGAAAGAATTTTGTATCTTTACGGCGTCTCTAATAGTGAGGACGGAAAATTAAATGATCAACAAAAAAGGAGGCTATATGAACGAAAAAGAATTTTGGGATTTTTTGGCGGACCTGCAAAGACCCGGGAAAATCAGCATGCTTTCCGGGAGTATCAGCTCAGGGGCTGGCCCCACAGATAGTATTGGAAACTACATGTCGGGCCATTCAATTCTTCCTGCAGAACATCAGGACTTTCCGCAAAAGATCGTAGAACAACTGGGAAACCTTCTGTTTTTAGAAAATGTCAGAAGCGCGACAAAAGAGGCTATTTTAATTTTGCTGGCCCACCAACCCTCGAAGTATGCATTGGAGATACTTGAAAAATATAACCTCTCTCCAGCCAAAGAATTGGAAATATTCGCTGAAATAGCTTTGGAGGAATGTTATATGTGGAATGAGTAGTTAACAAAGAAGGCATTCATGTCCAGGCCATTAAGAATCGAGTATCCGGGAGCTTTTTACCACATTACGTCGCGTGGAAATGAAAGGAAAAACATATATGATTCGGATCAGGATCGGGAAAAGTTCCTTGGAATTGTCAGCAGGGCTTACGAAAGGTTTAAGATAAGGATCCACGCATACTGCTTAATGTCAAACCATTACCATTTTTTAATGGAAACTACACGATCAAACCTTTCAAGGTGCATGCAATACATAAATTCAACTTACACAAACTATTTTAACCGAAAGAAAAAAAGATGCGGGCATCTGTTCCAGCACCGGTATTTAGGGCTTTTGATCGAGGAAAACAGTTATTTAACACATCTATCGAGATACATACATCTGAATCCCGTGAGGGCCGGGCTGGTAAAAACACCGGAGGAATATGCTTGGAGTAGTTATCGGTATTATATTTCAAGTAAAAACTCTCCGGATTTTTTAGTAAAAAATAATACTTTAGGTCTTTTCAACGGAAACACAGATCACTACCGGGCTTTTGTGGAAGAAGGATTATTAAAAGAGCTGAAAAATCCTCTCTTGGACGCTTTTGCGGGACTGGTTCTTGGCGGAGATAAGTTTATGGAAAAGATAAAACGCGAGCACATCGAAAAAAACAAAAAAACGCGAGACCTGCCAAGCCTAAGAGCGTTAAACAAAGACATATTGAACCCTTCCAACATAATCAGGATCATCAAACAATGCCATGAATTATCTCACAAAGAGAAAAGTAAACTGATGGTATATTTTATGAGAAATTTTACCGACCTGACTTTGGAAGAAATATCAGCCAGGATGGAAGGGATAGATAAGATCTCCTCAACAGCCGCATGGAAAATAGTTAAAAGGGTTGAGGATAGAATTGATAAAGATAGCGTATTCGGTAAGATTGTAACGACTATCAGATACAAAATGGCCAACGGGGAGGCCAGACACCACTAACAGATGGGGTACGAACACAATTAGCTGGCTAAAAAACGATTGGATTCTATTTATGGGGATCTACATAGCAGATTAGGTTATGAAAACTTAATGGTAAGTTTTTTCTTGAATGCCTTAGCTATCCTGCCCAAAGTTTGAACATTATAATTATCATAATTGCCGCTCTCATAGCGAGCTATAGCCGTTCTACTGGTATGCACTTTTCTGGCAAGCTGCTGTTGTGTCATGTTCCTCTTCTGGCGTAATTCGGCGATCTTTTCGCCTATATCAAGTTTCATCGCGACATCATCGTATACAGCCTTAAACCTATCATCAGCCATCTTCTTACCATATATTGATTGCTTTTTCATAATTAACCTCTCATTCCATATAATTTTTTTTAATTTTAACCGCTTTTTTCAGTTCGTCTCGATTTAACTTAT
Organism: Candidatus Omnitrophota bacterium; assembly: GCA_041667545.1. Taxonomy (GTDB): domain Bacteria; phylum Omnitrophota; class Gorgyraeia; order Tantalellales; family Tantalellaceae; genus SLID01. The sequence continues at coordinate 18,065 of JBAYES010000037.1, forward strand.
CACTTCTTTTTCTATAAGCTGAAGTTATGATTATCCTCTTTTCATAAAAGAAAAAACAAAAAAACCTTTCCTTTTTCGGCTTAAACGCGTATATCTTATTTTTCTTATCCTCAATTCTGAATTTAGTTTTGTCATATATCTGACCTATATCAGAAATTCTTTTAACCAAATACAGCAAACTTGCCTGTGTCTCTTGATCACACTTCTCAAAATAATCATAAACATTAGAAACGCTTTCACTTTCCGCATGGAAAAATACAGAAAATTTTTCACCCTCGTATATTATATAATTCTCAAAATATTTGTCTCCCAAAGCACTCCTTACTTACATTTTAAGTGTATCATATTTGATACATTTAGTCAACTAGCGTTTTTGTTTATGGCCATTTTTTTAACGGCTTAAATACTCATAGTGAGTGTATCATAATTGATACACAAAATCAAGACCTTAATCCTGCTCGTAGAGTCAAGATTTATGGACACTTTCATATTGAAGTTCTTTGATCTCTTCCACCATGGGGGAAGACGGCATCCCTTTTGGTTGCTTTACACTATACCCGCATTTCTCCCTCCGAAATTCAAATACTGATACGTCCGTAGGAACAGGTCTGGAAACAATTCCAGGGACACCCCGGGGTTTATTTTTTCCCACTCGCTGGGTTCAATTCGAGAATCCCACCTGAAAATAACAATAAATGACCGGGCGCTCCTGCGCGGCCTTCGCCAGCGCACGACGCGCGTCGCCTGACGCCGCGAGCCCAGCGGCGGCATGGACACCAAAGCCAGATAAAAATGAACCCAATAATGGCATAATTACAAAAAAATAAAAACATAAAAGGCTTTGGTGGACAAAGAGCCATCCGCCGGCCGCCGGATAAGAATAATATGAGATTAAAATAGAGGCGGTTGACATAACATGGTTATGTCAAAGGCGGAAGC
>JBAYES010000038.1:0-18718 GCA_041667545.1 Candidatus Omnitrophota bacterium
TCCCAGGGACGTTCGCACGGCTCCAGCGGCCGTGCTCACTCCACGTGAAGCTGTTTTACCGCTCGCTCTTTCTTTTACAGCTTGCTTAAGGTACGCTCGCGGACCAATCTAAAACAAGCTCCCCGAGGCCCTGTCCAAAACATACCGGATGTCTCACCCTGTGAAGCCCCTTTCGCTCTAACGATACAAGGGTCTGGTGTTCCCGGAGAGGGCGTCCGTCGAGCGAAGATCTTCTCGCCGGGAAGATCTTTGCGTCCCTCGCAGGGAACACCAGACCCTTGTATCATCAGCGCTGCGACTTTCTTGGTAACATCTCAGTCATCTGCAGTAGAATCCTACGCCGTTGTAACATCTCAGTCATCTGCAGTAAATTCCTACACCGTCGTCACGAGGAGCCCCCGAAGGGGGCGACGAAGTGATCTCATAATATGAAAATATTCCGGAGGGAGATTGATTCGGCCCTATGCCAAGTCTGCCGAAATCCTGAGCCATGGCATTTATCACGATACGAAGGGCTTTACCCGCCTTCGGCGGGTTCGCAACGACGGGCGTGGGGGCGCTACATTTCCGCGGATAACTGAAATGTTACCTTTCTTGACACTATAGAGAGAAGATTTAGTGTTGACAAGGGTGGGCGGGGTATTGTAGTATTACCGGGCTGGAAGCTATGAAGGATGTAAAGACAAGTAAACAGGGAGATGTCCTATGAAAAAAGAACATATTGACGCTTTAAAAGGAAAATGCGGCGAGGCGACACTTAAAAAACTGCAGGCAATAGACAATGATAAACTTCACGAATTTATCGCAAAATACGTTAAACTCTTCGATCCCGAGTCTGTTTTTGTTAGGACGGACGCTCCGGAAGACGCTCAGTATATCAGGGCAAGGTCCGTTGAAAAAGGTGAAGAGAAGGAGCTTGCCACAAAAGGGCATACGGTTCATTTTGACGGATATAACGACCAGGGCAGGGATAAGGCCAATACAAAATATCTTCTCAGGCCCGATCAGGTCCTTGGTTCGGATATAGCGGCGATAGACCGCGAGGAAGGTCTGGACGAAGTGCACAAACTTTTTGAGGGAGCCATGAGAAGCCGCGAGATGTATATAGGCTTTTTCTGTCTCGGTCCTACCGATTCGGAATTCTCCATTCCCGCCGTCCAGATAACCGATTCCTGTTATGTCGCCCATTCGGAAGGCATACTTTACAGGAGCGGGTATGAACAATTTAAAAAAATAGGGGATTCTTCCAGGTTTTTCAGATTTGTTCATACCGCGGGAGCTTTGGAAAATAACGTGAGCCGGGATATCTCCAATAGGAGAGTTTATATAGACCTTGAGGAGGAAATGGTATTCAGCGCCAATACGCAGTACGCGGGAAATACAGTCGGGCTTAAAAAGCTTGCCATGCGCCTTGCCATAAAAAGGGCTTCAGAAGAGGGGTGGCTTACGGAACACATGTTCATAATGGGGGTTCATGGGCCGGATAGAAGAAGGATTACCTATTTCACAGGTTCGTTCCCGTCGGCCTGCGGGAAAACGGCGACTGCTATGCTCGAAGGTGAAAAGATAATAGGGGACGATATAGCCTATTTACGTAACGTCGACGGAAAGATAATGACGGTAAATGTAGAGAAGGGTATATTTGGAATAATCCAGGATGTAAGCGCGGAAAGTGACCCGGAGATATTTAAGGCTCTTACCATGCCGGGAGAGGTTATTTTTTCGAATATTCTTGTTGACCAGGGAAATAGCCCCCGCTGGCTTGGTGACGGCAGAGGAGAGGCGGTATCCGGAGTGAATTATTCGGGAAAATGGTCTCCCGGGAAAAAGGGTCCGGACAATAAAGATGTCCCCCTTGCTCATAAGAATGCCAGGTACACAATAGCCATAAAGGAACTGACCAATTGTGACGATAACCTTGAATCTCCCAAAGGTGTAGAGGTAGGGGGAGTCATATATGGAGGAAGGGATTCCGATACCAATATGCCAGTGGAACAATCTTTCGACTGGGCGCATGGAATACTTACTCAGGCTGCTACGATAGAATCCGAGACCACGGCCGCTACTCTTGGCCAGGAAGGCGTAAGAAAGTTCAATCTCATGGCTAACCTTGATTTTCTTTCTATCCCGATCGGGAGGTATATACAGAATAATCTCGATATAGTGGACGGGGCAAAAAACCCGCCGCTGGTGTTTCATGTAAATTATTTTCTGAGGGGGAAAGATGGGAAATACTTGAACGGTATAAAAGACAAACATGTCTGGGTGAAATGGATGGAACTCAGAGTGAACGGGGAAGTAGACGCCATAAAGATGCCCACGGGGTATATTCCTAAGTTCGAGGACCTGGAGAAACTTTTCAAAGAGGTTCTTGGGAAAGAATATACCAGGAAAGACTACGACGAACAGTTCACTCTCCGCATCCCGGAACGTCTGGCCAAGAAGGAGAGGATACTTAGGATCTATCACACAAAAGTCTTTGATACACCGCATCTTTTTTTCAAGACCATGGAAGAGCAGAGGGACAGGCTTAAGGATTGCCTGAAAAAACACGGTTCTTACGTTCTTCCGTCTGTTTTTGAAAAAGGTGAATGGACAGGCGAATAAAAAAGGAAGATATAGAAATGAAAAACGCGCTTGTTACCATAGACATAAAAGGGGTTCCCCTTTTCAGATCGGGGAAGGTAAGGAATGTTTATGACCTGGGCGACAAACTGCTTTTTGTCGTTTCCGACCGCATTTCGGCATTCGATGTGATAATGAAAAGAGGCATCCCGGGGAAAGGCAGGATACTTAATCTTATTTCAGCGTTCTGGTTCGGGATAACTTCCGATATAGTGGAAAACCACTTTATAACAACGGATATAGACCGGATAATCGCGGAACATGACGGCCTGGAAGAATACCGCGAGATGCTTGACGGTAGATGCATGCTTGTTAAAAAGGCGGAGCCCATACCTGTAGAGTGCATAGTAAGGGGCTATATATCGGGTTCAGGTTGGAAGGACTATCAGAAAACAGGAAAAGTTTCCGGAATAGAGCTGCCGAAAGGGCTGAGTAATTCCGATAAACTCGCGGAACCGATATTCACACCATCGACAAAAGCCGAAGAAGGCCACGATGTCAACATTACACAGGAAGAGATGCGGAGTGAGGTAGGGAACGATGTTTTTGAACTGTTAAAAGACAAAAGCCTATCGCTTTATAAAAGAGCCGAGGAATATGCCGCGGCCAAAGGTATCATAATTGCCGACACAAAATTTGAGTTCGGCAAGGTCGATGGAAAGATAATATTAATGGATGAGGCTCTTACGCCCGATTCCTCAAGGTTCTGGCCCAAAAGCGATTATGAACCCGGTCGTCAGCAGAAAAGTTTCGATAAACAGTTTCTCAGGGATTATCTGGAAACTCTCGACTGGGACAAAACTCCTCCGCCCCCGGAGCTGCCGGACGAAATAGTCATGAAAACAATCGAAAAATATCTCCAGGCCTATTCTGTCCTGACAGGGCAAGAACTGAAGGTAGAGTAACGACGTTTGGCCGGGAGGGCCATGAAAACCCTCGTAGTTCCGATAGACCCGCTTAATATAGACGTTGGAAAGATAGATGAGGCTGCGGCTACAATAAAGCGCGGCGGTCTTGTTGCTTTTCCTACAGAAACGGTATACGGACTCGGAGCCGATGCCTTGAACGCCGAAGCTGTGGCGGGTATATTCAGCGCTAAGAAAAGGCCGCTTGACGACCCTCTTATAGTACACATATCTCAAAAGTCGGATCTTAGCCGTTTAACCGTTCAAGTCCCGGAAAAGGCTGTACGTCTCATAGAAAAATTCTGGCCGGGACCCCTTACAGTGGTCCTCAAAAAAACATCTCTTGTTCCCGACATTGTTACCACCGGGCTTAACACGGTTGCCGTAAGGATGCCGTCCGGTGCCATAGCTCTCAGGTTAATAGATGCCGCCCAAACGCCAATAGCCGCGCCTTCGGCCAATCTTTTCGGAAGACCTTCACCTACTTTGGCGGAGCATGTCATTTCCGATATGGAGGGACGGCTTGATATGGTAATAGACGGCGGAGCGCCCGAGATAGGCATAGAATCTACAGTGGTCGCGTTCCGCGGAGATGAAGTTGTGGTATTAAGGCCGGGCGGCACTACAATAGAACAAATACAAGAAGTTACGGGAAGTGCCGTATTATGCAGTGAGAATTCTCCCTCCATAGAATGCCCCGGGAAATATCCGCAGCACTATTCTCCGAACGCCAGGGTTGTCCTTGTGGGTCCCGGCCGGGGACAAGCGGCAAAAGTGATGGAACTTGCCGAAAATTTTAAAAAAGCCGGACATCGCCCCGGAATAATGTGCGTGGAAGAACATGCCGGAGCTTTTCCCGGACAAGATACAAAAATACTTGGAAGCGCGGAAGATGCCGAATTATGCGCGTCCAGACTTTTTTCGATATTCCGGGAATTTGACGGCGAGGGTTATGATATTATTATAGCCGAGGGTATACCCGAGCAAGGTCTGGGACTTGCCGTTATGAACAGGATCAGGAAGGCGGCGGGACCCGCTTAAAAGCGGAAGATAGAAGGTCTTTCAGTTCGCTATTATCAGCTATATCATCGTAGGAGAATATTACTACTCCGGCGGGAGAGATGGTTTTTAGATATTCCACCTGTTCTTTTATCCGCGGGACATTTTCTTTCATGATGTATGCTCCGATCCCCATTTGCACTTTTTCGGATATGCTCCTCATCATAAGGGAAGATGTGTATAGTCTGAAGATATCGTTGTCATCGGTATAGTTCATAACGACGACATTGTCCACTATCTTTTTATCAAGCCATTCGGTCCAGTTCTGGAAAGTAGAGAAGTAAGCCTTTTCTATCGAAGGTACTATCGCGGCGGATATCTCCACCGAAGGTGAGGCATTACGCGCTTTCCCGGATATGTATTCCGCGAACCGGGTAACTTGATCCCGACGCCATTTATCCCAGAGCAGGGCGTTTACGCGGTTCATGTCCATTGTTCTCGGATCAAGCCCCGTAGCCTTGGTGAAATTTAAAATGTTCATACGGTTATAACCGTAACTTATGCCATGGGAGGTGAATCTTGCTCCCGGAATGTAAGGGGTTACCGTAGGATACCTTATATAGTCCATATGAAGCCCGTAAAACCCGGGGTATTTGATCAGGATTTCCTGCACGATCTCTCCCAGGTATTCGCGAACGCGCCAATCCCCGGGTTCGAGAAAGAGCTGATTTTCTCTGGAGTAGTACCGGTCAAGTTCATCTTTTCCTTCAGGCGACAGGGAAGGCCTTCCTTTCTGGTCGAAAGTGAGAACGTCTCTTCCCGATCTTTTGATTATATTAGCTTCATAATTATGGGCCAGGCTAAGAAGATTTATCCATGCGTGTACACGTATACGGTTTTTTGAAGCCAGTTCAATAAAATACGGGATAAGATCTTCTCCTGAGGAGGCCAGTATTTTTTCAAATGCGGAACGGTCGGTGAGAGAGGAGTCGTAATATGCCTTGTCTGCCCGGTATACCTGCAGGTAAATGTCGGTTATACCGGATTCTTTGCATATCGATACTATTCTATCGGCATTACTTTTTGAATGAAGCGCCTTTCCCCCGGAAAAAACGGTTATCCATACCCCGAGACGAGGTGATTCGGCTTCGGCTGCGGAAAAAACCGTTATAAAAAAAGACACGGCGACGAGAAATAAAAATATTTTTTTCAACATAAAATGCGGCATTATTCTCAGGGCTTAACGCTTTCTCCGTGATAATCTATGAGCGTGCGGGGAGAATATTTTTCGATTTTTTTCCTGTAGTCAAGAAAGGGGAGGCCTATTATAGAAAAAATACCCGCGACTTCCGCTTTTTGCGATTCTATCATTTTTGCTACCGCTTCAAGTGTACCGCCTGTGGCTATGAGGTCGTCAATTATGAGCCACTTTTTACCGGGTGAGAGGTCTGAAGTATGTATTTCAAGTACTGCCTCGCCGTATTCCAGAGAATAAGCCTGTTTAACCGTGTCGCCGGGAAGTTTTCCGCTCTTACGGGCAAGAACCAGAGGGACTTTTCTTTTTAGGGCGAAAGGGGCGCCTAAGAGGAATCCCCGGCTTTCTATCGCGACAACACCGTCTATGTCGGTTTCTTTATATATGTTCGACATAGAAGCAAGGACGAATTTAAAAGCATCGGGGTTTGTAAAAACACTTGTTACATCATAGAAAAGGATGCCGGGCTTTGGGAAGTCCGGCACCTTGCGTATTATTTTATCCAGATCCATATTGAACTCCCGGTTTTGGGATCCCTTATCTGAACAGTCCCATGAATTTATCGTTCAAGCTGACAAAAACAGTACCGAAAACAAGAGATACTATACCCATTAGCTTTATAAGTATGTTCATAGCGGGCCCGGTGGTATCCTTGAAAGGATCTCCGACGGTATCTCCCACAACCGCAGCCTGATGGGTGTCGGTGCCCTTTCCTCCCAGGTTACCCTCTTCTATCCATTTTTTGGCGTTATCCCAGGCGCCTCCGCCGTTGGACATCATTATGCCGAGAAGAACGCCTGTTACGGTGGCTCCGGCAAGGAAACCCCCGAGTGCCTCCACTCCGAGGAATATTCCCACAAGAGCGGGCGAAACTACGGCCACTACACCCGGCAAAACCATTTCCCGCAGGGCTCCTTTTGTAGCGATGTCCACGCAGCTTTGGGTATCGGGTTTGGCCGTTCCCTCCATAAGACCGGTTATCTCCCTGAACTGACGCCGTATTTCCTGTACGAGTTTGTCAGCGGCCCGGCCGACGGATTTGAGCGTCATTGCCGCTATGGCGAAGGGCACAAGAGCTCCTATGAAAAGCCCGGCAACGGGAATGGGTTTTATGAGATCGATCCCCGTAATTCCCGTGACTTTCTGGAAAGCTACAAAAAGCGCCAAAGCGGTAAGGGCGGCGGAACCTATGGCAAAACCTTTTCCTATGGCGGCCGTAGTATTGCCCAGAGAATCGAGTTTATCTGTTATTTTTCTCACGCTTTTGTCGAGGCCTGCCATTTCCGATATGCCTCCGGCATTGTCGGCTATGGGGCCGTAAGAATCAGTGGACATTACTATCCCTATGGTGCAGAGCATTCCGACCGCGGCCAGCCCGATACCGTAAAGCCCGGCGAAATGATAGGAGACAAGCATTGCCGCTATCAAAGTGAGTACCGGCATTATAGTGCTTTCAAAACCGGTAGCAAGTCCGGATACAATGGCCGTAGCCGGTCCGGACTGGCATTGTTTGGCTATTTCTTTTATCGGTTTTCCGGAGGTGAAATATTCACTTTCAATACCTATCAGCATACCCCCGGCAAGCCCCGCTAAAATAGCCCAGAAACCGTTAAGTTCGCCCATAATGTTGCCGGTGGCGAAATAGGCGCCGGCAAGGAAGATAAGCGCTGAAATGAAAGTGGAATTCCTTAAAGCTGTTTGCGGGTTCATGTTCTTAAGAAAATTTATCGAAACGACCCCTATGGTTGAAGCTACAAGTCCTATGGTTATGAGAACAAGAGGGAGGAACATGGAAGCGAAGGCATTCGGCAAAGAGGCTCCTATGGCCATGGTGGCTATTACCGCTCCTACATACGACTCAAAGAGATCTGCGCCCATACCGGCAGTATCTCCCACATTATCACCTACGTTATCAGCTATTACTCCGGGGTTGCGGGGGTCGTCCTCGGGAATGCCGGCCTCTATTTTACCTACAAGGTCGGAACCCATATCCGCGGCTTTGGTGAAAATTCCGCCGCCAACCCTCGCGAAAAGCGCTATTGAGCTGGCTCCGAGGGCAAAACCTGTTATTATCGATGTATCTTTTGTTATCGCGAACCAGATGCCTACGCCCAGCACACCAAGCGACGCTACGGTTATTCCCATTACGGATCCGCCCTTGAAAGCTACGGCAAGCGCTTCGCCGGCTCCCGAAACTCTCGCGGCCTCACAGGTTCTCGCGCTCGAACGAGTAGCGGCCTTCATTCCTATGAATCCCGCCAGCATAGAGCAGAACGCGCCGCTCAGGTAAGCAAACCCCGTTTCCAAAGACAGAAAAAAAGATATTACTATGAACATGACGGCAACGAAAACCATTATTATGGTATATTCTCTTTTCAGGAATACCATGGCGCCTTTATAGACCTCATGCGCTATATCTTCCATGACCTTAGAACCCTGGCTCAGTTTCATCAGGGATCGGAAAGTCAATAAAGCGAAAACAAGACCCAACATGCCCACGAGGGGTATAACGAGACCGTTCATACCGTTCATATAGAACTCCTTTTCGCCGGAAGCCCGGCATTTGTGAGAAATTAATAATTAAGGAAAAATTACGGATACACTATCACACTTATACGGTTTTGGCAAGAGGGGGAAGGGCCGAGAGGGGTAGTAGCAATAGTGAGACTTGTTAAATGGTTTTCCCGAAAACAGCGCCTATTTGTCTTAAAAGTTCATCCGGCCAGATGAACTTGGAAAGTACGGTAAGAACCCCTTCTCTCCGGGCTTCTTCAACCAGTTCCGCGGACAGGAAGGCTGTAAGCATAATGATCGGAAGGTCCGGTTTTATTTTTCTGATCTCTTTGACGGTTTCAATGCCGTTCATATCAGGCATCTTATAATCTATCAATACCAGAGAAAGATCCGTTTTGCGTACTATTTCTATGGCTTTTTTAGGGCTTGTGCATGTTGTTACGTTATAATCGTTAACAAGGGACATTACATCTGCCAGGGAGGAGCACATATCCCGGTCATCATCCACGATGAGGATGTTATGTTTCAGATTTTTTCTGTTTTTCATTTTTGTTTTCCGATCCTCCGGATACAGGCAATTTAACCATAAAAACCGTTCCAGACGGCGAAGAGCTCTCAAGATAAAGATTCCCGCCGTTGGTTTCGGCTATAGATTTTGATATGGGAAGGCCGAGCCCCGTACCTGTTATTTTGGTGCTGGAAAAGAGGTCGAATATATGGTCCGAGGTTATGCCGGATAGACCGCATCCGGTATCGGAGATCCTTATCCCTACAGAGTTCTCTTCTCTGATAAAAAAAGCATGGACGGAAAGTGTGCCGGAATTTTTCATTGCCTGTATGGAGTTGGTCACAAGGTTTCGAAAAATGCTGTACAGTTGATGAAAATCCATAAAAACATGAAGATGTTCCGCGTCGTCCACCCTTAAATCCTTTTGTATTCCGGGAGGGAACTCTATATCCTTGAAAACTTCATCTAAACAGGTTTTGATAGACACGGTGGAGGCTACTTCTGCCTTTACTCGGGAGTAACTGAGAATGCTTTCCAGGATGTTGCTTGTAAGGCGGACTTTGTCTTCCAGCATGGCCAGTCTTTTTTCGAAAGTTTCCTTGCTCTGAAGCCCTTCCCGGCGCAGAAGAAAAACAGAGTTGCTCATTATGCTCAACGGAGTGCGAAGTTCGTGGGCGATCTGTCCGGCCAGCTTGCCGAGGACAGCCAACTTGTCTTTTTCCTGCATTATTTTTGAGAGCATTTGTATGTGGGTGGTTTTTATTTTTATGGCGGCATTAAGTGACGTGACCCACAGTCCGGCGAGAAGAACAAGCATGACGCCGGTTATTACCCCTATTACTATGGAGACTTTTTTCCAAGGAAAAGGAATAACAAGAGATATCCCGAACCATTTTCTTTTCAGGTTATCAATAGTGCCGTTATCTTCGAGTATTTTTATGGCTCTGTTTATATCTCCAAGAAGTTTGTGGTCCCTTCTTTTTACAGCGAGCGCGTAATAGTATGCGGGGCTTATCGGCGGGCCGACTATCTTTATCCCGGATATTTCTCTTTTGTGAAGGTAGTGAAGGGCGAGGTTCTTTTCCGATATTACAGCCGTTATCTCGCCGCTTCTCAGTTTCTCAAAAGCCTCATCAAGTGTGTCCGTTTCCATTATCTTAATTTTGGGATTGTTCGTACGCATGGAGTCCAGATAAATGCTGCCTTTACGAATGGCCACCAGGGTGCCTTCTAAAGAGTTTATTCCGTGAACGAATTCGTTGGTTTGCTGCACAAAAATAGCGCAGTCCAATTGGGCCACGGGGATGGAATATGAAAAATGTTTTTTCAGTTCCGGGATAACAGGCATGCCTATGAGGCCGTCTATATCTCCCTTTGTCAGGGCTTGTATATATTCTCTCGAGGAAGACGGATAATGATTTATAGGCCTTTTTATTACCGCCGATATGACGCGGGAGAGATCCACCGCGAATCCCGATAGAGAAGAGCCTTTAAGAAAAGAGTAAGGAGGAAAATCTTCGTCCCCGGCAAAGATAAGCCTCTCTTTTCCCGATTCCGAGGCGTGTGCTATTGAAGGAGATGACAGTATCAGCCCCGCCGCAAGGAGCGGTATGACCATAAGGGCCGCGAGTCTGGTGCGGGTCAGTGAGTGCATAGCACATAAAGTATATACGCGACCGGCTATATATGCAAGTTAGTAGGGCGAATGAATCTCCGGGGGGCTTTTGTAATGGGGGGGAAGTGTGATAAAATAATAATTTACGGTAATATTTTCGGGGAGGGAAGGATGAATTGTGGCCGCGGACTTCAAGGTTCCCTGGGATAGATCTCGTAAAGTCAGGTTCAGAAAGGCAATAGAAGTCAGCGAGGCGGAAAATGATAAGAACAGCCATGTGGTTAGCGGTATTGGTTATAATATTCGTGGCCGCAGTGCGGTATATGGAGAAAAAAAGCTTGTTTTTCCCCATGGAGCAGATAACAAGTTCTCCCGGGGATGTTGGACTCGATCACGAAGAGGTCTATTTCCATACTTCGGACGGTAAAAAGATACATTCCTGGTTCATTCCCGGTGATAAGGGGGGATTTACCATATTGTTCAGCTGCGGTAATGCCGGGAACATAAGCCACAGGCTGGATAAGATCGCGATGATGAACGATATGGGTTTTAACGTCTTCATTTTTGGTTATCGCGGTTACGGAAAAAGCGAGGGTATCCCCTCGGAGAAAGGTTTTTACAGGGATATTGACGCGGCCTACGAATACCTTGTTGATGACAGGGCGATATCTCCGGAGAACATAATACTTTACGGGGAATCCATAGGAGGGGGCGTAGTAATAGAACTTGCGAGCCGCAGGCCCGCAGGGGCTCTCATCACCGAGGAAGCTTTTACATCGGTCAAGGATATGGCGCGTCTGGCGTTCCCGCTTATACCGCATATTATTTTTTCGAGCAGATTCGATAATTTGGCAAAGATAGGGGACGTAGACTGCCCGAAACTCATAATTCACAGCGTAGACGATGAGATCGTGCCTTTTTCTCAGGGAGAAAGGTTATTTGAAGCCGCGGGCGAGCCGAAGAAATTCCTCAGGCTCAGGGGAGGGCATAACACGGCCTTCCGGGATTCTATGCGGGCATATAAGGAAGGCATAAGGTCTTTTGTCTCGGATCTGAACTGACGGAAGAATAACAACGCCCTTCCTGTTCTTCCCGCAATACCGGCAAGAAATATACGCTATTGACCCATCGGACGGTCTTGCTCGAGGGGCGTTTTAGTGATACAATTACCGGACAGTATCTGATATTCGGAGGGAAATACATATGAGCGCGTTTTTCTGGGCCGTACTTACGGCTTGTTTGTGGGGAGCGGTCCCGGTAATGGAAAAGATGGGACTTGCAAAAACACAGCCTTTCACGGCGCTTTTTTACAGGTCTTTAGGTGTAGTTCTCGGGTTTTTGATCTTGGGTTTTTTTATCGTTAAGCCCGGTGAAATACGTTCGGTAGAGCCGAGGTCAGCGGCGCTTCTTATCCTGGCGGGTTTTGTGGCGAGTTTCCTGGCCCAGATCGCCTTCTATCATGCCCTGAGAGCTGGTGATGTTTCCAGAGTGGTGCCTGTCGCGGGAGCATACCCTCTTATCGCGTTTATTCTGGGAGTGGCGCTTTTAGGAGAGAATATAACCTTATCGAAAGCGGCAGGGATGTTTTTTGTCATATGCGGGGCCTGGCTTTTGAAATAATAATGCGGAGAACGGGCAGATGTTTATAAAAGAGATTTTGAACAGGTCTCTATGAGGCAATTGAATAAACGCCAAAACGTCTAACTTAAGGCAGCGCAACAATTAGAAGGAGAAGTGAAATCAGATGATAAACTCTGGCGCGGTAAGAAAAGTTTTCGAGTCGTCACTTAAACTGCGTAGCGGGGAATCCTGTCTAGTTGTTACTGACACGCTCAAAAAAGATATAGGCGAAGCTTTTTATAATGCCGCTCTAAAAATAACGCGAAAAACCAAAATTATAATTATCGAACCTACCGCGGAGCATGGAGCGGAGCCCCACGATGATGTGGCCAGGGAAATGCTTAACTATGATGTAGAACTTCTCATAACCGACAGGTCGCTCACCCATACATCCGCGAGGAAAGAAGCCACAAAAAGAGGCGCGCGTATAGCCACGATGCCTTCTATAACAGAGGACATGGCCAATAGATGCCTTGATGTGGATTACGAAGAGATGCGGAAAAGATCGGAGCATTTGTACGGGATATTAAATAAAGCATCCACTGTACATATGCGTACGGAAGCCGGAACGGACATAATCTTTGAAGTAGGAAATGGTAAATTTTTCGGTGAGAACGGGGGTATACTGGATTTTCCCGGGGCTTATGGTAATTTGCCGGAAGGGGAAATAGCGTTCGCTCCCGAGACCTGCGAAGGCGTCTATGTGGTGGATGTTTCATTTGCCGACTATGGGATACTCGTTTCACCGCTTTTTTTCAAGGTAAAAGGCGGAGTTGTAGTGGAGATAGAAGGGGAAGGTTCGAGATCTCTTGTAGAACGGCTTGACCGCGCCGGAGCGAGAGCGTATAAGGTGGCTGAACTCGGGATAGGGCTTAATGTGAAGGCGACTATAACGGGTAATATACTCGAGGACGAAAAAGTTATAGGAACTTCTCACGTAGCCGTAGGTAACAATACATCCTTTGGAGGGAAGAACGATGTACAGCTTCATCTTGACGGAGTGATAAATAAGCCCGATATAACGGTTGACGGAAAGAAACTTATGGAACGGGGTTGTTTCCTTGAGGGGACGATACCTACGGCGTAAAGTGCCGGAGAAATGCGCGTGAACGATTTTAGTATTTACTTAACATGGTATGAGCGGGGTTTTCTTTATGAAAAGAACAACAGCCTTGATTCTGGCGGGAGGCACGGGGGAAAGAATGATGTCATCCGTTCCCAAACAGTTCCTCCTTCTTGCCGGGAAACCCATAGTAACCTATTCCATAGAGACATTTGAATCTTCAGAAAAGATCTCGGATATACTGGTAGTCTGTCATGCGAAGTATGTCGGGGAGATGGAAGCTATCGTTTCAAAAATGGGATCAAAAAAGACAAGGAAGGTTATTCCCGGAGGAAAAACCAGGCAGGAGTCCTCTTTTTTAGGGGTTCAAAACTGTCCGCCGGGAACAGAGCATATTCTTATACATGATGCCGTAAGACCTTTTGTCTCGGCCGAGGACATAGCCGGTCTGACCGAGGCTGTACAAGAAACAGGCGCGGCCGGACTCGTTATAGACCTCATCGATACGGTTGTGGAAATTGATGCCGGTCTTATCGGCAACATACCCTCCAGGGACCGGCTTAAACGGATACAGACCCCTCAGTGTTTCAGATGTGACGTTATAACGAAAGCGCATGATACCGCCAGAGATAACAATTTGGAGAATGCCGCTGACGACTGCACCCTTGTTCTGGCATCCGGGGGCCGTGTCAAAGTAGTTAACGGCTCTGAGAAAAATCTAAAGATCACATCCCCCCTCGACATTGAACTTGCCGAGAATATTATTTCCCGGAGCCGGTCGTTCTGAGGGAAGAGAAGGATTCCAAGTCTCGGTTCCAAACTATGGACTTTTGACTATGGACTATGGACTTCCACAGATGTTCCCACGAATTCTTGATATTTTCGGGCCTCGGGCGTATAATTAAGTTGTGCGCAGGGGGCTTGCTGCGGGGGGAGTCATATTGGTGAAAAAAAGGGGGGGCCATATGAAGAATACTGGATTGGTCGGGGTTTTTATCGTGTTCGCGCTATTTGGGTTCTTAGGCACGCAAAAGACGGTTTTCGCGGCTACAGAAGATATACATTTCTCTTTTGACGCCGGTATGGAGGGCTGGAATATTCCGGAATGGACTGACAGTTATCCCGATTATGTCGCGGTGGAAGTACTATCTTCAACCGAAACCGTAAAATCTGGTACAGGGGCGTTAGAAGTCGTTTGCGATTTCCCGGGAAATAGATGGGCCGCGGCGCTTGTTGAGCTCAATGAAGATATGGACCTTTCTCTGTACGATACGATCTCTGCGGACGTATATATACCTAAGGCAGCACCGAAAGGATTTTTCAAGGCGCGGTTCGCGATAACAGCAGGCATAGGCTGGCATTTTATAGAGATGAGAGAAGCGGTAGATCTTATTCCCGGGAAATGGGTTACCTTGAAGGTTAAAATAGAAAAAGAAGAAACAACCGTTTCAGAATGGAGAGGGCGAGGAGATAAAAGGCTTTCCAAGCATCTTGATCAGGTTAAAAAAGTGGCCATCAGGATAGAATACAATGCCGCGCCCCCGCATACTATAGGAGGAAAATTCAAAGGTTCGGTATTCATAGATAACGTGGTTATATCGAAATAGATCTATCTGCAAAACGGTTCTTGAGAACGGAGGGAATTAATGAAGAGCGCCAATATACTTGTAGTTGACGACAACAAAGATTTTGCCGATATTTTTTGTGACATATTAAAGGCCAATAAGCATAACGCGCAAAGCTGCTATGGGGGAGAGCAGGCCGTGAAAAAAGTCCAACAAAGTCCTTTTGATGTTATGTTCGTGGATATTCGCATGCCCGGAATGGACGGTATAGAGACACTAAAACAGGTCAAAAAGATCAAACCGGATACACGTGTAATAATGATGACGGGATATTCGGTTGACGAGATGGTCCACAAGGCTATAGAGGAAGATGCTTCCGACATAATATATAAGCCCTTCGAGATAGACAAGGTCCTTGGCCTCATAAATGGAACAGTTTAAACATGTTTTTTATCCGCCCCGCTATTTTCATAGGTATTTTTTTTACATTGTCGGTTTCTGTTCCCGTATCGTTTGCCCGTATAGGGACTTTCGCCGAGGACAATGCCCTTTTTTTTTCTATGGAAAGGGTTGAAATAAACCCGGAGTTATCTTTTCGTCTCGCCTCAAGAGCTGACGGTAGAACTCAAAGAGATATAGCGGAATTCGCGGGATATTATGCGGAAGGATCTTTAGAGTACTCCCGAGGCAATTTTGGCCTTGCCGCGGATAGTTTTATAGAAGCGAGAAAGAAATGGCCGGAATATTTTTATGCCGATTTCGCTGCGGCTCTCTCATATGAAGCCGCGGGAAAATACGACACGGCGGCCAGATACTATAAAAGCTACCTCAATAAGCTTCGGGCGTACGGAAAAGGGCATTACGGCATTTCCGCCCCGCTTATACTGAGTTTTTCCTCAGGATATGTAGAAAACTATGACTACGCCTACGGTGCTGTAAAAAGAAGACTTTCAGATTATGGAATACGTCTCGCAACGGTGACTCCGGCGCCTTCTTCCGATCTCTTTCCGGTGGCGGCAGCCTTGTTTTTTATGTCACTGGGGCTTGTTTATCTGACCTTCAGATCCGTCATACCCTTTATCAAAAAAAAGATACGTGAAAAGAACCCTCCGGAGGGTTTCTGGGTATGTCCCCGTTGCGGCGCCTGTACTCCGGAACTTTCATTTGAGTGTTCATCTTGCGGAAAAGAAAAACCCGGGGGAAAAAAGTGAAAGCCGCGGAGAAACATAAGTATGTTACAGGAGATGATGGCATGTTCCGCCTGCTTTTCGGATTAGGCAGGGAAGATGTACGGGAGAATGTTATTCTTATTTCATTCCTACCTGTTGAAAAGTTCGGCGATGCCAACGCGAAAGAAAACGTTTTTAAGGGCAGGCTTTATTCCGGGATAAACTTTTTGACAAAAAATGGCGGATATACGGTAATAAAAACACCCATAGGGGGAACATTAGCGGCAGATTGTGTGCTTTTTCTTTCGAAGACACGGGTTAAACGTATTATCTATGCCGGGTCTTGCGGTGGGACGGGGCCGTCAGGGATAGGGGATATAATCATCGGATCAAAGGCATTTTGCGGAGGCGCGTTTTCAGACTATTATCATCCGGGAAAGGGAATAGATAATATTCTGACGTCCGGGCATTTATTTGAAGCGTCTCCGCGTCTCATTGAGAAAATTTTGTCTATAAATGACGGGATGCCAGAAGGCTCCTCTGAATTGAAAGAGGGCAGTATATTTACCATAGGGTCTTTGTCGGCGGAGACGGACGATGTACTTAAAAAAATAGTGGCCCGCGGTTTTGACGGGATAGATATGGAACTTGCGCCGGTATATCATGCGGCGGGAATTTTAAAAGCGGAAGCGGCCGGAATTTTGTTCACGAGCGATCTTCCTCTTGAAAAACCGTTTTGGAAAAGACCGGGTCCCGGCGAAAACGAAAAGCTTAAAACAGCTGTCGCGCGAGTAATAAAGCTTGCGTCTCTCGCGGCAGATATGATAATTTAGCTTATGGCGCCTAAAAAAAAGGAGATGAAAATGATAAAAAAAGCTCTTGTGGTCCTGGCCGAAGGTTTTGAGGAAGTTGAAGCTGTAACTCCCATAGACATACTAAGACGTTGTGAGGTAGAGGTTACCGTGGCGGGCCTCAGATCCGAGATCGTTCCCGGCGCTCATAACCTGGCAATAAAGACCGACATAATGTTTGAGCAATATGAAGGCATGCCCGACGTACTTATTCTTCCCGGAGGTATGCCCGGGGCCGAAAACCTCGCGAGTTCCGTTAAACTTAAGGATCTTATTGTAAAAATGAACTCTTCCGGAAAGATAATAGCGGCTATTTGCGCATCGCCTGTTGTGGTCCTTGACCCTTCCGGGATACTGAGCAAAAGGAACGTTACATGTTATCCCGGCATGGAAAAGGGTTTCTCCCCGGATGTCAGGCCTTCTAAAGAGGATGTGGCGGAAGACGGGAACCTTATAACCAGCAGGGGGCCATGGACAGCATTTTCTTTCGGGTTGAAGGTCGCCGAGAAACTGGTGGGCCAGGCCAAGGCGGAAATGGTGGGCTCACAAATGCTATACCTTAAGTAAAATATCTATCTTCGTCTGCGGATAGAACCTTCGCCGTATTTGTCCAAAATCAGGTCCAGGGCGTTTTGGATGTTTCGGCGTTTTTCCCCCTTTGAGGAAAGATCTTCGAATAGATCGTTGATTTCGCCGGATCTTACGAGATTTGAGGCCTTTACTCCTATAAGCCTGACAGCCTTTTTATTTTTCAAAAATTCATCAAAAAGCCGCAGAATTTTTCCGTATATTTCGTCCTCAAGGTCCGTAGGCGGAAAGGATGTGATGCTTCTTGTATTTGTTGTAAAATCGGAAAACCTTATTTTTAAAGATATGGTCCTGCCTTTCACCTGATGCTGTCTGAGACGTCTCGATACTTTTTCCGCGAGGTGCATTAAAGAATCCATTATCGAGTTAATATCACTGGTATCTTCGGGAAAAGTATGCTCGTTACTTACAGATAAAGCTTCACCGGGAGGTGAGACAGGCCTTGGATCTATCCCGGATGCAAGATCTTTGATATGCATCCCGCTCTCCCCGAAAGTTTCTCGAAGTTTTTCACAAGGATATGCCGCCAGGTCGCCGATAGTGCGGATATTCATTTTCGTCAGGATCCCGGCCGTTTTCTCTCCAACACCCCAAAGCTTTCTGACGTCCAGGGGATGAAGAAAATCCAGAGTTTTTTCTCGCGGTATATATACAAAACCATCGGGTTTGCCTATGTCCGAAGCTATCTTAGCCGCGGTTTTGGTGCTTGCCATACCGAGAGAAACGGTAAGTCCGGTCTTTTCTTTTACCGTTTTTTTTATCAGCTTGCAAGTTTTTTCTGGCGTTCCGAAAAGATGCCAGCTTCCGGTTATGTCAAGGAAGGCCTCGTCAATACTTATGGGCTCTATATCCGGGGTGAAACACTCGAATATTTTCAGTATCCCGTGCGATGCATGGGCATACTTTTCCATGTCGGGCTTGAGAAAAACGGCATCGGGGCATTTGTTGTAGGCGATAGATATCGGCATGGCCGAATGTATCCCGAACTTCCGGGCCGCGTAAGAGCATGCGGCAACCACTCCGCGGCCCTTGCCGTCTTTGGGGTCGGAACCCACTATAATGGGTTTTCCGTGGTAGCGTGGTTCATCCCGTTCTTCAACAGAGGCAAAGAACGCGTCCATATCGGCATGAACAATGTATCTTTCGGAGGATGTTTTCATGAAAAGATTATAGCTTGAAGTTAGAAGAATGTCTATTTGTCGAAAGGTCCGTCTGGGGCAAGACCTCCCGCTGAGGAACACAGAGCCTCTTCTTGGCAGTGCATCGTATTAACAGTATTTTTAAAATGTTCTTATTAAAAGAAAGACAAAAAGAATGCCGCAGTTGACAACCCCGGGCAATTTATCTATAATCTAACCGAAAACACTCTCCGGTAGCTCAATGGTAGAGCGGTTGGCTGTTAACCAATAGGTTGTAGGTTCGAATCCTACCCGGGGAGCCA
>JBAYES010000039.1:0-18514 GCA_041667545.1 Candidatus Omnitrophota bacterium
GAGGTAAGTGGTCGATAGGTTATAATTTTTAGCGTGGAGAGGTGGCAGAGTGGTCGAATGCGGCGGTCTCGAAAACCGTTGAGCCTTCGGGTTCCGGGAGTTCGAATCTCCCCCTCTCCGCCATTTTGGTTTCACCAAAATGGCGATCTATTCTCGATTTTCGATTTCAGAAGAGGCGATCTCGAATAGATCGAATGTTTTTCGTCAGGGCCCATGCAAAATAAATTTTCCAGAGCCCTTCCTCAAAACATTCCCGGAGAGTGTGAGGATCCTGCGGATGGATCCGGGGGATCCATCCTTGTTTTCTCCCCCTCTCCGCCATCGATTTGGCCAGAAGGCAGGATCTCAAAGAGATCCTGCCTTCTGTTCATAGTGGTTCCCACAAAGCCAAATCTAGTTGTTGGTGACTTGTCACCAACAACATCCCCTAAGCCGTCGTCACGAGGAGCTCTGTACCGTACGGTACAGGGCGACGAAGTGATCCATAACATGAAAATATTTTTTTATCGAGATCGCTTCACCCCGCTTTGCGGGGTTCGCGACGACGGGCGGGGGAACGCGGAGTTACTGATGAATGGGGTCAAGTCTTAATATTTCAGTTTTATAACACCGGCGATCGGGCAACTAAACAGGGTCGGCTATTGACGCCGCTTGTTCTTGGCTCTATTGACTTTTCTCTGTGAAAGTAATAGAATTCTTTTCAGTTAAAGGCTGCGAGGGCGGCCGGATAAAACAGGAGGGGGGAGAATGAAAAAGATTTTGTCTTTGTTAGTGATCTTGGCGATGGTATTCATTACGGCGGTCCCGGTTTCCGCGCAAACAAGAAGAACTGCCAACCAACCCAAGAAGAGAGTGAACGTCAGTCCCGGAGCGGTAACCGCCATGGGCCGTATGACCAAGAGCTTGTCAGATGCCAGAAAAGCGGAAGCAAAAAAAGAGGGAACCGTTAAGACCACAACAAGCACCAGAAGCACCAGAAGCACATATTCCGACTGGGGAAGATAATTGCGATCTGCAATTGGACACAAAGGAAGTAGTTTTTGCCGGGTGATGGGATGGTTGCACAGGGATCGCAAGAGGCTCAACTGTGGATTTTTCCGTCACCCGGTTTGTTTTTGTGCGGCTTGTCACATCCTTAGAAATGCCGGGCAGGGCCTTTTTTAGGACTAAAAAGATTTTTTCAAAAAAAGAGGAACGTAAACAAGGACAGGTATGGATACTCCAGAAGCCGGCCGGAAAAGGATCTTGATAGTTGATGACGAGCCTGACATCTTAAAGGCGGCATCGTTCTTAGCAAGACAGGTTATGATGTGGATATCGCGCAGGAAGGTCAGGAAGCGCTTGATCTTGTGAAAGAAAAAAGGTTCGACCTTATACTGCTCGATGCCGTTATGCCCGGAGTTGACGGGTTTTCATTTTTAAAAGTGATGAGGTCGGACCCCGGAACAAGGAACGTTCCGATACTGGTGGTTTCGGGAAGGTCCGGCATGTCGGATGCATTCCTTTCTTTTGGGGCCGATGGTTTTGTCGTTAAGCCCATGGAACCCGCCGTGTTGATAGCGGAAGCCGCGAAATTCACTAAAGACAGGGTTCTTTTGCTGACAGGGTCTCCTTACATAGAAGAGAAGATCTCAAGGATGTTCAAAAAAGAGAATTACGATATTTGCGCGGTGGAAACCGAAGAAGAGCTTCAGGCGAAGGGAAAAGAGAACAGGTACAAGTGTGTGGTCGCCCATTTGGCCAGCATATCATCTTTCCCCGAGAAGTTCAAAAAAATGGTGGCGGGGGAGTTAATGTATAAAGACCCCGTTCTGGTTCTATACAGCGACTCCAGTGTTAAAGGGCTTGAGAATAACAATACCGTTAACATAGAAAGTGAAATAACAAAATGGACAAGAGCGGGCGTTAAGTATTTTTACGATCCGCGTGTTACAATAAAACCTTTCTCATCTTTGCTTATGTCCTGGGTTTTTGGGAAGTAGCCGGAATAAAACCGCTTTTCAATAAAGCGCGTTTCAATGGAATTAACTTTCATAAAAGAGCGGGTGGCGCATGGAGAGGATCTCAAATATTCCTTTACGCAGTGTTATGGTTGTGAATCCCGTCACTATCTCGGTCGATGCTCCTTTCAGCAAGGTCGAAGAGTTATTGCGCAGCCACAGAATAAGGCATCTCCCGGTTATCGATCACAAGAAAATGTTATGCGGGATGATCACTCAAACGGATCTTTACCGTACGGTGTCTCCCATGAGATCCCTGGAAGGGGAGCTATTTTATACCAAAGATCTCCTGGATAATTATATCCTGAAGAGCGCGATGACAAAAGAGGTTACAACACTTGCTCCCCAGGACAACCTGGCTTCAGCCGTGGATATCATGGTAAAAAAAAGGTATGGATGTATACCGATCGTTAATGAAAAATGCCGGCTCGAGGGAATAATCACACAGATCGATGTTCTAAAGGTAATATCCAAATACGTAGGGTGGGTAATATGAAGTTGGAATGGAGAAAAACGGTGAAAAGTGAAGAGTGGAGATGCGGCTCCTATGCGGGGGAACTTTTGATGTTGGGGGAGTGTCAAATATTATGGAAGGGGAATGCTGAAAATATCTGATGATACGATAAAAAGGGCGGCGGAGGGGGATATGGAGGCCTTTGAGGAAATTTACAGGTATTCCTCGGGGTATGTTCATTCTGTGGCGTACAGGATAACCGGGAACAGGCAGGATGCCGAAGAAGTTACACAGGATGTTTTCGTAAGGGTATACAGAAAACTTGGTACGTTCGGGTTCAGATCGGCTTTCTCAACCTGGCTTTACAGGATAGCCATGAATACGGCGATAAATCTTTACAGAAAAAAGTCAAAAGAAAGAGGAAAGACCATTCCCTTTGACGACGCGGTAGCCGCGGATAAATACGGCGAGGGAAAAGAAGAGGGAAATAATATTGACGGCGAAGATAATGAAAAACTTGTAAGGTCGATGCTTGAGAGCCTCCCGGAAGGGCAAAGGGCTTGCGTCATCCTTAGGAACATAGAAGGGCTTAAATATGAAGAGGTAGCTCGGGCGCTCGGGATAAATCTGAACACCGTTAGGTCCAGGCTGAACCGCGCACGCGAGAGGCTTATATCCCTCTACGGGAAAAGGGGAAAAGATCTATGAGATGCGGAAAGGTGAGAAAAATATTGTTTACCGCATATGTTGACGGCGAGCTCACGGAAAAGACCAGGCAAGAGGTGCTGGCGCATATGGAGAAATGCGGAAAATGCAGGGAGGTAGAAAAAGATGTCCGGGAAATTGCCGTCTATCCGTTTGTGAGAGCCCGGAAACACTTTCCTTCCGAAGAGGTCTGGCGGAACATTAAGAGCAGAGTTGAAGCCGGACTTTCCCAGGGACGTATATCCGCCGCTTTAGAACGTGTCAGGGAAACAATGTTTTTCAGGAAGAAGGTATTCGCTGTCGCGGCGGCATGTATCCTTGCGGTCATTATTATTCCGAGAACCTACAATAACAGCCAAAACAGGAAAATAGCGTATTTTCTTTCTGAAGAAATGGATTTTCTTGATTCTCTGGGCACTGGGAACGGGGCATTTTCTCTGGATCTGGGGATACCAATGGAAGATCTTTTCATGTAGGCGGAACTTTTTCTGAAACCCGGGTGTCAAAGATATCGGGAGGAAGGGAAGGGAACGACAACAGAAAGAGGAGGATAAGAAAATGAAAAGGTCATTGAAGAGAGCAGGGGCATGTGTTTTGGCGGGAATGCTGGTGTTCACGGCTGTTGACGCGCAAGCGTGGTACGGCGACGGTAAAAAGTCCCATAAGCGCGCGGAAAAGATGGAAAGGTTCGCTGAAGAACTTGGTCTTAGCGATCAACAGAAGGAGGCCATAGAAGCGAACAAGAAAGCCGCGGAAGAGAATGCCGCGATTATCAAGCAGGATCTTTATGCGTCAAAACAGGCTTTGAGCGAAGAATTGAAAAAACCCGAGATCGATCCTGCGGCGGTGAATAAGGCGGCTCTGGGTATCAAAGACGCCCAGGGAAAATTCGTGGACGCGAGAGTTGAAAGTTTTCTTGCTATGAAAGAGGTGCTCACGGAAGAACAGTTCCGGAAGATGATCGAAATGAAGGATAGCTGGAGCGGGAAAAAGGGAAAGAGATCGAGAGATAGAGCCAAAAAGAAAGGGAACGACAAGATATAGAAAGGAAAAGAACAAAGCGCAATAACCACTCTCCGGCGCACCTTTTACTTGTTTTATTGCGGGTATGCCGTTAAAATACCTCCTGTGGCATTTTGGAATACGCCGGGGGGTGGGTATGGAAGAAGATATAGCCATAGAAGTGGTCAGAGAAGTGCTCAATGCACAAAATCTTGGGGTACTGGCCACTTTTGGGGAGAAATATCCGTATACTTCGCTTGTAGGGTTTGTTATGGGCGAAAACGAACGGACCATAATTTTCACCACATTGCGGAACACAAGAAAATACCTGTACCTCACACGGCGCCCGGAAGTTTCCATTCTTATAAGTACCGGGACCAACCATCCCTCGGATTTTCAAAAGTCCAGCGCGGTAACAGCTTTCGGTGAAGCCCGCGAAGCGGCACCTTCGGAAAAAGACGGTTTTAAGGCGCTTTTTCTGAAAAAATTCCCATTTTTAGAAGATTTCACGCTTAATGCCGGATGCGCTTTCATAAAGGTCGATATAAAAAAGTATCTGGTGGTAACCCGGTTTCAGAAGGTTAGGGAGATCGTGTTGGAATAAGGAGCGGCGGGAACAAGATCGGGGAACGAAAAATATGGATATGAGATTTTTAAATAATGCGAGGCGTAAGTTAAGAGCGGTCTCAGCGAACCTGAGACTGCGCGGAGAGCGTGAAGAAGACCCTCTTCGAGCCGAGCTTTACAGTCTTGAACAGCTGGAGAAATACGCGAGGTTCCTGGCTAAAGCCAGAAGTAACAGCGTGAACGTCAAACGAGGTAAAGATAAACTCCTCCCCCGACTTGAAGCTAACAGAAAACTGCTGGTGCGCATACATAAACTAATCACTTTGTCGGTCCAGGAGAATCGCAGAATAGCTCCTGCCGCGGAATGGCTTTTAGACAACTTTTATCTGATAGAGGAGCAGATAAGGACTATACACGACCATTTTCCGAGATCTTACAGCCGGGAATTGCCTCGTCTCACTAAAGGTCCCTTATCAGGGTTCCCGAGAGTTTATGAGATAGCGTTCCATATAATTTCTCATAACGACGGGAGAGTGGATAATGAAAGCCTGTCGGCTTTTGTTGAGGCATATCAGTCCGTAACCCCGCTTAAGTTGGGAGAACTATGGGCAATACCTATAATGATAAGGCTCGCGCTTATCGAAAATCTCAGGCGTATAGCTTTTCGCGTAGGTAAAGCCCGGCAGGAAAGGGACAGCGCTACTTCCTGGGCCGAGCGGATGATAAGTGTGGCCGAAAAAGAACCAGACAAACTTATTATGGAAATAGCCGATATGGCCCGCGAAGATCCGCCTCTTACAGAAGCTTTCGTGGCGGAGCTTACGCGGCGGCTTCAGGGGCAGAGCTCGGCGCTGGCTTTGCCTATATCCTGGATGGAACAGCGGCTTTTGGGAAAAGGCGCAAGTATAGAAAGACTTGTGCAGATAGAAGGGCAGAAACAGGCCCAGGACCAGGTGTCGGTCAGTAATACAGTGAACAGCCTGCGCACTCTTGGAGCCATAGATTGGCGTGATTTTGTAGACCATATGAGCGTTGTGGAGAAGGTTTTGAGACAGGATCCTTATGGAGCCTACGGTAAGATGGATTTTGCGACGCGGGACCGGTACAGGCATGTGATAGAGGCTGTTTCGAAAAGGACGGCTTTTCAGGAAGAAGATGTGGCCGTGAAGGCTATCTCTCTGGCCGGGGGAGGATCCACGATACCGAGAGAGACGAATAGAAAAAAACATGTAGGATTTTTCCTGGTAGAAGACGGTTACAGAGATCTTGTCCGGGAAACGGGCCTGCGGCTTTCTATTATGGAGAGGGTATGCGCGCTTGGCAGACGTTTTCCGATGTTCTTTTATCTCGCCGCAGCGTCCGGGTTCACCATTATAGCCGCTTTAACCGCGATAAGCCGCGCGTATTTTCTGGGAGCAAAAGGGTTTTTGCTGTTATTTTCCGGCATTCTGACAGTCTTTTGTTGCGCAAGGTTCGGCCTGGCTTTGACCAATTGGCTTGTAACTCTTATCGTCGCGCCCAGGAAACTGGGAAGAATGGATTTTACAGAGGGCATACACCCTGAATGTAAGACCGTCGCGGTAGTTCCTGCTATTGTGAACGACGAAAAAGCGGTAGATGTCCTTATCGACGATATGGAAGTGCGGTACCTGGCTAACAGGGACAGAAATTTGTATTTCGGCCTGTTAACCGATTTCGCCGACGCGTCCGAAAAAGTATTGCCTCAGGATCAGGAACTTCTGGAAAAGATGACATTGGGCATAAAAATGCTTAATGAAAGATACGGAACGGAAAAAGAGGACAGGTTTTTTCTCTTTCATCGGCCGAGAATATGGAACGATAGGGAAAACGTATGGATGGCGTGGGAGAGAAAAAGGGGCAAATTATTCGAGCTTAATATGTTCCTGCGGGGAAAAGGGTTTTTAGAAGAAGAGGGTTATCTGGTAGTGGGCAACACGGAGCAGCTCAGGGACGTTAAGTACGTAATAACACTCGATACCGACACCCATATGCCGCTTGGATCGGCCAGAGAGCTTGTTGCCACGATGGCACATCCCCTGAACAAAGCCGTGTACGACGATAAAAAGGGTATAGTTACTGAAGGCTATGGAATACTTCAGCCTCGGGTGGAAGTAAGTATGGCCAGCGCCGGAAAGTCCCGGTTCGTCAAACTGTTCACCGGAGACCCGGGCATCGACCCCTACACACAAATAGTTTCAGACGTGTATCAGGATGTGTTCGGTGAAGGGTCTTTTATAGGGAAAGGCATATACGACGTTGATATCTTCATGGTATCCATGAAGGACAGATTCCCCGATGAGATGATACTTAGCCACGATCTTTTGGAAGGATCTTACGCGAGAAGCGGTCTTGTGAGCGATATACAGTTTTTTGAGGAATACCCTTCAAGCTACTCTCTTGAAGTGAACAGGAAACACAGGTGGATACGCGGCGATTGGCAGATACTCGAGTGGCTTTTACCGCACGCTCCGTCCCGGACGGGACAGCGGATACGTAATCCCATATCGTTTTTGTCCAAATGGAAGATCTTCGACAATTTAAGAAGATCTCTGGTTCCCCCGGCCATGTTGGCGCTTCTCGTTACATCCTGGATGTTCATAGGCGACGCGGTTTTTTGGACGATGTTTGTCGCCGGTATTGTCATCATACCCCAGATATTTGTTTCTGTTATGAATGCCGCCAGAAAACCATCAGCATCCCCGTTTTTCGCGCATTTAAGATCGGAGATCGTGGATGCAATACGCAGGGCGTTACAGTCTGTTTTTTTTCTTATGAACCTGGTCTTCGAGGCGTTTATAGATCTGGATGCCGCCTTTAAAGCTATTGTCCGGGTATATATTACCCGCAGAAAGACCCTTGAGTGGGTTACTTCGTCCGACATGAAAAGGCGGGCGCACCCCGGGTTTATGGGGTTTTGGGAATCCATGTGGATGGCACCCGCCGCGTCTATGTTCATCGCGGGAGGGCTTTATGTAATTGCTCCCTCGTCTTTGGCTGGAGCGGCGCCTCTTCTCGTTCTGTGGCTGTTGTCACCGACTGTATCGTGGATGCTGAGCCGCAAGATACCCGTAAAAAAAGTTGTTCTTTCTTCCGAGAAAGAGCGGTTTCTCAGGATCGTTGCAAGGAGGACATGGCGGTTTTTCGAAGATTTCATAAGCGCCGAGAATAATTGGCTTGTACCCGACAATTATCAGGAAGGCCCGACGGAGATAGTGGCGAGGAGAACCTCGCCCACTAATATGGGAATGGCGCTCCTTTCCGATCTTACCGCCTGTGATCTGCGTTATGTTTCCGGTGAGAATTTTTTGAACCGCGCTTTTCATATGTTAGAAAGCATGAAAAAACTTAAACGGTTCAGGGGTAATTTTTATAACTGGTACGACATATCTACATTTGAGCCGCTTAATCCCTTGTACGTTTCTTCTGTCGACAGCGGGAACATGGCCGGGGCTCTTCTGGTTTTCCGGCAGGGAATACAGGAAATGCGTTACCGGCCGGTCATCCCCAATGACATAATGAAGGGAGTTAAAGATACCTGGGCCGTGCTTGGCGAGGAAATAGAGAAGGCGACAGCACTTTCAGGCGGCATAGTTGAAACTTTCTCTGAAATAGGCAAAGAGCTCGATAAGGTCCACGTTTCACCGGGAGACGCTCGAGAGTCCCTTTTAAAGATCCGGGATCTCTCTGGATTTATCAGAAAAGAAGGCTCTCCGGAGAGGATATCGGAAATAAAGTGGTGGGCGGGAGCTTTGGAGAGCGTGTGTTCGGAATGGATAGGAGAAATAGACATTTTACTGCCAGGGGTCTTGTTCGATCCCACGGGATACATTTCAGATGAAACTTTTCCCGGGATGGAACGCCTTGCGGAAGATCTCAGGGAAGAATTTATAAAGATACTGCGCCCGCAGGACCTCAATGCCCTCGCGATGACAGATACGGGGAAGGTAAGAAAGCTTGCCCGGGAATTCTGTTTTCCTCATGGAGCAAGTTCGGAAGGATCAGACAAGAAATACGCGAAAATGGAAGATATGATATCCGCCGTGGAAAAGTCCGCGCTTTTCGCGGCCGAAAGAATAAGCAGAATAGAAGAGGCCGCGGTGGATTGCGCGGAACTTGCCGATATGGAATTCGATTTTCTTTACGACAAGTCGTATAATCTTTTGTCCATCGGGTACAATGTAATTGAACGGCGTCGGGATCAGGGGTGTTACGATCTTCTGGCTTCCGAGGCGCGATTAGCGAGTTTTATCGGTATATCTTCGGGCAGTCTCCCCGAGGAGCATTGGTTCAGCCTGGGCCGTCTTTTTACATCGGGGCGTTCGGGCGGAGCCGCCCTTCTTTCCTGGGGAGGGTCGATGTTCGAGTATCTCATGCCGCTTCTGATCATGCCGAATTACGATAATACCCTGCTTGACGCGACATACAAGGCAGTGGTGCGTAAGCATATGCGTTACGCCTCGGGAAGGGGGCTTTCTTATTGGGGAATATCGGAATCGGGGTATAACGCTACGGACGCGCACATGAATTACCAGTACAGATCGTTCGGGGTGCCTGACCTGGGTTTCAAGAGAGGCCTTGCGGACGATCTTGTAATAGCGCCGTATGCTTCCGTAATGGCCCTTATGGTCTTTCCTGAAAAGGCCTGCGAAAACATGAGGAGGATGAAGGCAAAAGGATTCTTTTCTAAATACGGTTTTTACGAAGCCGCGGACCATACCCCGGCACGCAGGCCGCATGGCCAGGCTGAACCGGCTTTGGTCAAATCTTTTATGGCCCATCATCAGGGAATGAGTTTTCTTTCTCTGGCGTATGTGCTTCTGGATAAACCTATGCAGAGAAGGTTTCTTGCCGATCCTTCCCTGCACGCGGCTGAACCCCTTCTCCATGAGAGGCTTCCAAAGGCTACTCCTTTTCACAGAAGGCTGAGCGAACCGCCGGGAATATCGAGATCTCCCGAAGAAGGAGAACCTCTTTTCAGGGTTTTCACTAACCCGAACACCTCCGAGCCGGAAGTACATCTACTGTCCAACGGCGCGTACAATGTCATGGTCACCAATTCCGGTTCGGGATATACAAGATGGAAGGGCCTTGCGGTGACGAGATGGAGCGAGGATACAACCAAAGATGATGCCGGGTCTTTTTGTTATATACGTGACGTTTCTACGGGAGAGATATGGTCGGCGGGGTATCATCCCACAAGAAAGAGGCCGGAACATTACGAGGCTATTTTCCCGCGGGGTAAAGCCGAGTTCAGGCGTATAGACGGTGAGATAGAGACTCACACCCAAATAGCCGTTTCCCCGGAAGACGATATGGAGCTAAGAAGGGTAAAAATAGTTAATGCTTCCAGAGAAACGAGAACCATAGAGCTGACGAGTTATATGGAAGTTGTTCTGGCGCCGGGTCCCGCCGATTCCGCGCACCCGGCTTTTAGTAAGCTTTTTGTTGAAACGGAGATAATGAAAGCCAAACAAGCTATATTATGTTCGCGCCGGAAACGTTCGGAGAATGACGAAAAGCCGTATATGTATCACCTTGCCGCTATTCACGGCACAGCGGATGGGGAAGCGTCTTATGAGACTGACAGGGCGAAGTTTATAGGCAGGGGAGGCGATCTTGCCATGCCGACGGCTATGAAAGGCGCGCGCAAACTTTCGGGAAGCGAGGGCGCGGTTCTTGATCCGATAGTTTCCATACGCTGCCGTTTGATCATAGAGCCCGAACAATCGGCTGTAGTTGATTTTGTTACGGGAATGACCGAGAATCGCGAGAAGGCGCTTGAATTTGTCGAGAAATACAGGGACAGGCATCTTGCCGACCGTGTTTTTGATCTGGCATGGACGCATTCGCAGGTCGTGCTGCAGCAGTCCAACGCCGATGAAACGGACGCGCAGATCTTCGGGAGACTGGCCGGGTCGATAGTTTATCCCGGATACTCGCGCCGGGCCTCTTCAAGCGTTGTAATGAAGAACAGGAGAAGTCAGTCGGGGCTTTGGGGGTATTCCGTGTCGGGAGACCTGCCGATAGTCCTTGTAAAAATATCCGATCAAGCCAATATCGATCTTATAAGGCAGATCTTTAAAGCCCATATTTATTGGAGAATGAAAGGCCTTGTGGTGGATCTTGTTATATGGAACGAGGATCATTCGGGATACAGGCAGGATCTTCATGACAGAATAATGGGAATGGTGACAGCGGGCATGGAAACCCATTTTCTGGATAAACCCGGCGGAGTTTTTGTAAGGAAATCCGAGCAGATGTCGGAAGAAGACAAAATACTTTTTCAGACGGTGGCAAGAGTGATAATCTCGGATACCCGCGGAACTCTGGAAGAACAGATAGAGCCGAGAGCGAAAACCTTTTTGAACATACCGCGTCTTATAACGCCAAGATTGCATTTTGCCAAAGATAAATCGGTGAATGTGAAACCGACACAGGACCTTCTTTTCTTCAATGGAAAAGGAGGGTTTACTGTTGACGGAAGGGAATATGTTATTTCGATGGACAAGGGAGATACTACGCCCGCTCCGTGGGTAAATGTTATAGCCAATCCATTTTTCGGCACGGTGATTTCCGAGTCCGGGAGCGCATTTACCTGGAGAGAGAATTCCGGGCAGTTCCGATTAACGCCCTGGAGCAATGACCCGGTCAAAGATACAAGCGGAGAGGCCATCTACATAAGGGACGAGGAAACCGGCAAGTTCTGGTCACCCTCTCCTTTCCCGGCGAGGGGTAATACTTCATATGTGGCGCGCCACGGATGCGGGTATTCTGTCTTCGAACATTGCGAAGAAGGGATACTGACAGAGCTGTGGGTATATGTGGCTATGGACGCGGCGGTAAAATATTCGGTAATGAAGATAAAGAACGTGTCCGGAAGAACACGTAAACTTTCGGTTACATACTACACGGAACCTGTTCTTGGAGAATCCCGCTCTGTCACGCAGATGCATGTAGTTACGGAAATAGATCCCAAAACAGGCGGTTTTTTCGCGCGCAATCGCTACAATCCTGAATTTGGAGAATATACGGCTTTTGTCGATATCGATCTTCCCGAAAAGTGTTTTACGGGGGACAGGGCAGAATTCATAGGGAGGAACGGCACTCTTTCCTCTCCGGCGGCCATGAAGCGAAGTAAACTTTCCAATACTGTAGGAGCGTCAGTCGATCCTTGCGCCGCGGTACAGGCAAAAACCGTCGTTTCCGACGGCCAGGAAATAGAAGCGGTGATCGTTCTTGGAGCGGGAAGAAATACCAATGAGGCCAGAGAACTCGCCAGCCGGCACCGGGGAGCTATGCGGGCAAAAGAGGCCATTGAAAAGGTCTGGACTTATTGGAACCACATGCTTGGCGCTGTTTATGTGGATACTCCCGATCCTTCGGTAAATGTTATGGCCAATAGCTGGCTTTTGTACCAAACGTTGTCCTGCCGTCTTTGGGCGAAGTCGGCTTTTTACCAGTCGGGCGGAGCTTTTGGTTTCAGGGACCAGCTTCAGGATGCCATGGCCCTTGTGCATGCCTCTCCGGAGATTTTGAGGGAGCAAATTGTGAGGGCCGCGTCCAGACAGTTCAAAGAGGGAGATGTGCAGCATTGGTGGCATGAACCGACAGGAGCCGGAGTTAGAACGCGCTTTTCCGATGATTTTATGTGGCTGCCTTTGGCCGTAGCGAGATACATAAAAACTACGGCGGATAAGGGTATTTTAGATGAAAACATACGTTTTCTCGAAGGCCGGCCTGTGAATGACGATGAGGATGCCTACTATGATAAGCCGATCCTATCTGAAGAAACGGCTACCTTATATGAGCATTGCGTAAGAGCCATAAAAAAAGGGCTTACTTCAGGCAGGCATGGATTGCCTCTAATGGGCACGGGAGATTGGAACGACGGAATGAGCAGGGTTGGCGCCGGCGGCGAAGGGGAGAGCGTATGGCTTGCGTTTTTCATTTATCATGTTGTTTCCGAATTCATGTCGTCAGCCGGGACGCGAGATAATGAAGAGTTCGAGAAATTTTGTGAAGCGGAAAAGGAACGTCTTTCCCTTAATCTGGACAAACATTGCTGGGACGGAAAATGGTATTTAAGGGCATTTTACGACAACGGTGAACCTATGGGCTCGTCCCGCAGCGAAGAATGCCGGATAGATTCTTTGCCGCAAAGCTGGGCGGTGATTTCTTCTGCCGGAGATAAAAGAAGGGCCGGGGTATCGATGGAACAGGTTTACCGTCATCTGGTAAGAAAAGAGGATTCTTTGATACAGCTTTTTGATCCGCCGTTCGACAAAACTCCGTTGGACCCGGGGTATATAAAGGGATATCCCCCCGGGATAAGAGAGAACGGGGGGCAATACACCCATGCCGCTGTGTGGGTAGCTATGGCTTTCGCGGCCATGGGAGACAGGGAAAGAGCCTGGGAACTTTTCAGAATGCTGAATCCGGTGAACCATTCCATAGATAGAACGTCGGCTGATAGATATAAGGGGGAGCCCTATGTTATGCCGGCTGATGTATACTCGACCGGAGCGCATACCGGCCGCGCCGGGTGGACCTGGTATACCGGTTCGGCGGGCTGGATGTACCGGTTCTTGCTGGAAGATCTTCTCGGAATAGCGCTTGACGGGTGCGCTCTTAAGATCAAGCCCTGTGTGCCGGAAGACTGGAAAGGGTATGTAGTCCATTACAGGTTCAGGGAAACGGTCTATCATATAAGTTTCGAGAGAATGGGCCTTGGACGCGAAGTGAGAGCCATAACATTGGATGGTATGGCCCGTCCGGACCTCATAGTTCCCCTTATTGATGATCACGTAGAGCATGACGTTCGGGTAGAGTTGGGGAGCCCATAGTCCGTGGTCATTAGTCCATAGTTTAGTGGGAACAGGAGTTCATGCTGAGGGTCTGATTCTCCGGCCATTCTGAGGGGCTGAAGAATTCCGATCGATAGCGAAGAATATTGCGGGCGCTTTCGTGGTCATTGTGAGGAGCCCTGCACCATATGGTACAAGACGACGAAGCAATCTGACATATTGACATAAATCGCGGTTGAAAGTAACATAAGCACAGGACGGCCGAAAAATAAACAGGAAAGACAAGAGGACGTGTCAATGAACCCTATTCTGATGTTTTCGATAATCATGTTCATGCTGCTCCTTGCCCCTGTTCTCTCAAGCAAGGTGAAATTACCCGGCATAGTGGGATTGATAGTAGCGGGCATTATCGTCGGCCCTCATGCTTTGGGTATATTAAAGCCTGAAGGGGCTATGGAACTTTTTTCCCAGGTGGGACTTGTTTACATAATGTTCCTGGCCGGCCTTGAGATAAATCTCCATGAATTCAGCCGCCAGAAAAAGTACAGCCTTATATTCGGTTCTATAACATTTCTAATGCCCATGGCAATGGGTGCTTTCGGGGCGCATTACATACTTTCTTTCGCGTGGCCCACGGCCATTCTTCTTGCCAGCATGTTCGCTTCGCATACTTTGATATCTTTTCCCATAACCAGCAGGCTCGGCATAAACCGGAATAAGGCGGTCGTAGCTACCGTGGGGGGCACCATAATTACCGATACGGCGGCTCTTCTGGTACTCGCCCTAATAGCCGAATCGGTGGTAAACCAGCTGACGGCTGTTTTCTGGGCAAGGCAGATATTGCTCCTTATCGCCCTTGTATGGTTCTCTTTGTGGCTGCTTCCGCGTATCGCGTCATTCTTTTTTCAAATATTTTCGCCTGATGGCGGCGGTGAATTTATTTTGACGCTGGCTCTTGTCTTCCTAACGGCGCATCTGGCGCATCTGGCCAAAGTGGAACCCATTATCGGAGCGTTCTTTGCGGGCCTGGCCCTTAGCCGTATAATCTCGGAACAAAGCCCGCTGATGAACCGGTTGGAATTTGTGGGGCACGTTCTTTTTATCCCCTTCTTTCTTATCTCTGTGGGTATGCTTGTGAATCTTCGTGTGTTATTTTCCAGCCTGGATGTCTGGGTAGTGGCTATCTTTATGGTCGTTGTTGCGATTTCCTGCAAATACGCGGCGGCGCTCGTATCCGCTAAAATAATGGGTTTTACTAAGGACGAAGGCGGTCTTATCTTCGGTCTCAGTGTTAACCAGGCGGCGGCAACTTTGGCGGCGGTCATAGTCGGCCTCAGGATAGGCATTTTTAACGAAGCTATTCTTAACGGGACAATTCTTATGATATTGGTCACTTGCATTGTCGGCCCCATATTTACCGAAAAATACGGAAGAAAAGTCGCCAGAGTGCATGTGAAACCGCCGCAGCATAAAGCCAGAGGTGACGAGAGGATAATGGTGGGCGTAAGCCGTGAGGACTCTGTGGATTTTCTTACAGATGTTGCCATTAAACTGCGTCAGAAAAATTCGGAAGAGCCGATATTTCCTCTCTATGTAGTTCAGGACGGCGAAGATGTGGATCGGCGTATAGCTTCGGGGGAAAATGTACTAAGCAAAACAGTGGCGCGCATGGTGGCCGCGGATGTGCCGATTTCTCCGATAAGCCGCATAGACGTGAACATTTCCGGAGGGATACTTCATGCCATAAAGGAATGGCGCATAGACACCATGGTAATGGGTTCAAGCAGGCATGAGTCCAATTTGAAAAATATTCTTTTTGGTGTTTACGACAAAGTCCGGGAAGAAAGCCGCCAATTGGTGCTTCTCTGCCACATGACGCACCCTCTTAACATAGACAAAAGGATCATTCTCGCCATTCCTCCGATGATCGAATGTCAGGGAGGTTTTGACAGGGCTTTTGAGGCGATAAAGGATCTTGCTTCCGGCAATAAGATGGAGCTTTTGATAGTGGCTTCGGAAGAGACATCCGATTACATCCGCAATGTTCTTGGCAAGGAGACGGCCGGGATGCGAATATCTTTTAAGCCTCTCGATACGTGGAAAAATCTGCAGGTGCTTCTTGAAAAAGAAGAGATAAAGGACAGCGACGCCATTGTGCTCATGTCTGCTCGTAAAGGAAGATTGGCCTGGCAGCCGTCGTCGGAAAAAGTTCATCATGCCCTTGAGAAAAAATTCAGCAAAAATAACGTTATAGCGGTGCACCCCGCGGACGAAGAGTATAAGGATGAAGCTGTCAGCTCCTGTCCGGTAGAAAGGGGGCGGGATGGAATTATGACGCATCCGCTTTTAAGTGTTCCGGCTACGGATATCACGAACATGGAGCCGCTGGAAATCGTCGACGCTCTCTTAAGGTCTTATTTTAAAGACAGTTCCGCGAAGATCAGTGAGATCATGAAGAAATTTGTTCCGCTGGATCCGGTAGAACTGACCCCCACTATAGCTTTGGTCCATACACATACTGGAGAGATAGAAAAACCCGTGGTGCTTCTGGGTAGAAGCGGATTGCCGTTCGTTTTTCCGGGAATGAAACAAAAGGTTAATGTTGTTTTTGTACTGGTGAGCCCTAACGATCAGACGGCTTCTCATTTGCAGACATTGGCTAAAATAGCCCAAATGGCAAGAGACTGTTTTTAGGAGAAAAATGAAAATATTGAAAGGCACATCAGCATCCTCGGGAATAGCCAGGGGGGTGAGCTGTCTTTACAGCGAAAAAGAGGAAGAAAATATCCCTCATTATTCCATTTCTTCCGAAGGGATAGAAGGAGAAATTTCCCGGCTGGAACAGGCTTACAAGAAAACCGGTGAAACGTTGGCCAGGCTTAACGCCGCTTCCCTGAAAATGTTCGGAAAAGAAGGGGGGGAGATATTTGACGTTCACAGCATGATCTTGTTGGATAGTTCGATCCGAAAGGATATAGAAGACCGTATCAAAAATAAACTGACAAATGCCGAGCATGCCGTATACGATGTTTTCAGCGAGCACGCATCCCGTCTAAAAAGCGGCAAGGCTCATTTTGACGGGATACGGCAGGATGTCATCGCCGTTCGTGACAGGCTTGTATCTTCTTTCAGCGGATCATCCGGGGAATTAGTATGTTCGGCCGTACATGCGCATCCTGTCGTGGTCGTGGCAAAACGGCTGACGCCTTCCATGATACTCGGATTACCGCGTGAACACGTACTTGCATTCGTTACGGAAGAAGGCGGGTTTACTACCCACGCGACCATTCTTGCAAGAAATTTTGGTGTGCCCATAGTTTTTAACGTCGAAACACAGGGCAATATCGATTGCGGGGACAAAGCTATTGTGGACGGTTTCAAAGGAAAGGTGATCGTTGGACCGGACGCGGCTACCGATAAAGAGTACGATGCCAGGATAGAGAAGATCGAAAAAAGAAAGGCCGTATGCATGGCGGAAAAATATTTGCCCGCGAAAACACGCCATGGCGTAAGAATAGTCCTCAAATGTAATATAAGCACTCCCAATGAGCTGGAACTTTTAAGCACGGTGAACTACGACGGCGTAGGGCTTTTAAGGTCGGAATTCCTTTTTTCCGCCAGAAATTCCGCTCCCAGTGAGGACGAATGGACCAATATTTACAGCGAGGCTCTGGACCGGACCCGGGGAAAAAGTGTAGTGGTGCGTCTTGTGGATATAGGAGGAGACAAGTTGCCTGATTACATGGCGCTTCCTTATCAGGAAAACCCCGATCTTGGCATAAGGGGAGCGAGAGCGGTAGATCTTTTCAGGGACATTTATCTTTCACAGATAAAAGGAATACTTCGCGCTTCTATTCATGGAGACATACGCATGTTATATCCCATGGTATCAGACGTAAGTGATATAAAGGCCTTCAGGAAGATACTTAAAGAAGCCAAAAGAGATTTAAGGCGTGAAAAAGTCAAATTTAACGCATCAATAAAAGAAGGGGTAATGATAGAGGTTCCTTCGGCTGCCATAATGGCCGACAACATTCTAAGGGAAGTGGATTTTGTGAACATAGGTTCTAATGACCTTGTACAATATACTCTGGCGGCTGCCAGGGGAAACCAGCTTATCGAGAAGAGATATCATATTCTCCATCCCTCTCTTGTAAAACTTATGGAAATAGTGGTAGCGGCGGGAAAAAAACACGGTAAGGAAGTTTGTTTATGCGGAGAAATAGCCGATTTTGAGGAATTTTACCCTCTGCTTCTGGCCATAGGGCTAAGGAGTTTCAGTGTAGCGGCCTCTAAGCTTGATGATATGAAGTGTCATTTGCTGTATCAGAAAAAACCCTCACGAAGCATCGTAAAAGAGTTCTACTCTCTTACCACGAAAAAAGCAATAGACAAATTTTTTGCCAGAGCGGCATAGCTCAAAAGGCATCTCCAGAATAAACTGATTCTTCTCTCGGATCGGGACTATGTAATCCTACCAGGGCCCCTCCGCCCGGTGTGGATCCTCCCTGTACGGATCACATAGTCCCGATCCCGCATCAGCATTTTGCCATGCATCGGAAAGGTTTGACCCCAGACTCACGACTCACGCGCCATCGATACAAGGGCCCGGCATTCCCTGCGAGGGACGCGAAGATCTTCCCGGCGAGAAGATCTTTGCTCGACGGACGACCTCGTTCTCCCTATGGCCTGTGCCATCCCTTCGCTCGGTTTCGCTCAGGACACCGAGGGGACCGTTGCTCCCGAGGCCTTGCTCGGGATAAACCGCTCGGAGAGTCCAACGCCCTCTCCGGGAACACCTGCCCCTTGTATCGCTAACGCTCCTTAGAATAACTGCAGCATGACGGGATAATTCCTTCAACGTCGTCACGAGGAGCCCTGCACCATACGGTACAGGGCGACGAAGTGATCTCAATAAACTAATGTATTTTGCTGGTTATTTACGGGGGGCTTGTAATGAC
>JBAYES010000040.1:0-18464 GCA_041667545.1 Candidatus Omnitrophota bacterium
CGCAACGCCGATTTCACTTGACTACTTTCATCTTAACGATTATAAATGTCACATGGCAAAGACACTTTCCGTAGCTTTTTTATGGCACATGCACCAGCCTCTCTATAAGGATCTTATGACGGGAAAGTATCATCTTCCCTGGGTAAGGCTGCATTCGACGTATTCATACCTTGATATGGTCTCGGTGCTCAAGGAATTCCCAAAAATCAAGTGTACTTTTAATCTGACCCCTTCTTTGATATGGCAGCTTCTTGATATTTCCGGCAACAAAGACATAGACGACACCTACCTGAAGCTTTCAGCTAAACACGCGGAAGAACTTACCGGCGAAGAGAAGATCTTCATATTAAAGAACTTTTTTTCCTGCGACCGAGCTTCCGCCATAGACCCTGTCAGGAAATATCGGGGACTCTTTGATAAAAGGGGAGATGATCTTAGCCGGAAAACCCTTCTTGAAAGATCAGGGTCTTTTTCAACGGAAGATTACAGGGATCTTCAGGTGCTATTCAATCTGGCCTGGTGCGGTTTTACGCTGAGAAGAGAAGACACGCTCATAAAGGACCTGGTTTCCAAAGGCGCGGGATTTTCTGAAAGCGATAAAAAGGAGCTAATAAAAAAGCAGGAAGAAGTGGTCTCATCAATACTGCCTCTTTATAAAAACCTTCAGGATGAGGGCAGAATAGAGATTTCCACAACGCCGTTCTATCATCCCATAATGCCGCTTCTTTGCGGGAGAGGAGGCAAAGGCCTTGATCTTAAGGAAGATGTAGAGGTCCATCTAAAGAAAGCCATTAAGCTTTACAAAAAAGTTTTTGGATCTCGTCCCATCGGAATGTGGCCTTCGGAAGGGAGTGTCAGCCCCGAGATAATACCGATGCTTAAAAAGTCGGGAATAAAATGGATAGCGACCGACGAAGGTATACTGCTGGAATCTTTCAGGGGGCAGGGGATATCGAGGGATGACCTTGTTTACAGAACTTTCACCGCCGGGAATGGAGACGATAAGGTCGATATCATTTTCAGGGATATCAACATATCGAACGCGATAAGTTTCCGGTATTCCAGGATACATTCACAAAAAGCGGCCGAGGCCTTGATATCCGATATTCATGGAATACAGATGGCTGTGTCATCTTCAAAAGGGGGGCGTGTTCTGTCTGTTATCCTGGACGGAGAGAATCCCTGGCCGTATTATTCCGACGGAGGCAGGGAATTTCTAAGAGAGACGTATCGTCAGCTTTCCGTGATGAAAGATGTTGAGACGCTTACCGTAGGGGAATGCCTTGAGGCTTCTTCCGATAGAACTCATATCCCGGAACTTTACAGCGGATCTTGGATAGACCGTAATTTCAAAAAATGGATGGGGTCTCCGCAAAAAGACAGGGCGTGGGAATATCTTGAAAAAGCCCGAAAAGCGCTGTTCTCGGCGGACGATCCTCCGCCCGAGGCTCTGGAAGAACTTTACATTGCCGAAGGAAGCGACTGGTTCTGGTGGTACGACGAGTTCGGGACGGAACTGAACCTTATTTTTGACGAACTTTTCCGTTTGCATCTCGCCAATATTTATACTCTCATCGGCCGTTCGGTCCCGCATTATCTCGAGGAGCCCATGCCCGAATCACCGTTATCCCGTACGCTTCCCGAAATATCGACTCCGGGAGAGATGGCGCGGACAATGAACATACTTTTTGTTACATCGGAAGCGTCGCCTTTCGCCAAAACCGGAGGGCTTGCAGACGTTTCGGAAAGCCTTCCAAAAGAGCTGTTGTCGCTTGGATGTGACGTAAGGGTGATAATGCCCTATTATTCGTGCGTGGCGGATAAAAGGGTGAGGACAAAGGTGGAAATAAAAGAGCTTGATTGTCCGTTCGGAGGGAAAATGCCGGGTTTCGGTCTCTTGTCTAACAGAGCTTCGGGCCTCACAACCTATTTTGTCAGGAACAACGCTCTTTACGGCCGGCCCTACCTTTACGGCCGGCCCGGGGGAGAATACAGGGACAATTACAAAAGATTCGGGTTTTTTTCAAAAGCCGTTCTATCCGCCATAGAGGCGGTCGATTTTAAACCGGACATTATACACTGTAACGATTGGCAGACGGGGCTTATTCCTTTCTATCTGAAATACAGGCTTTCAGGGAAAGGGCTCCACACCGGTATAAAAACGCTCTTTACAATACACAATCTCGCGTATCAGGGTATCTTTGATAAAAGTGTCATGAAAAAACTCGATATACCCGAAAGCTTTTTCAATATGAACGATCTTGAATTCTACGGTAAGATAAATTTCATGAAGTCCGGTATACTTTACTCTGACGCGGTGAGTACGGTAAGCCACCGTTACGCGGAAGAGATAATGACGGCGGAATACGGCTCCGGGCTGGACGGACTGATACGTTCACGCCGGGATGTACTGTACGGCATACCCAATGGAGCCGATTATTCCGTGTGGAACCCCGAAACCGACAGGAAAATTAAGTGCCGTTATAACGCTGAAACCGTACGGAAAAAATCCGAATGCAAAAAAGACCTTATAGAATACACCGGACTTGATATTTTGCCCGATATGCCTGTCCTGGGCTGTGTAACAAGACTTGTCGATCAGAAAGGCATGGATCTTTTAGCCGAAGCGGCGGACAAGATAGTGACTTTGGGAGCGGGCATAGTGATACTCGGGTCGGGATCGAATGAGTATAACCGCCTGTTCTCGTCGCTTGCCGCCCGTCATCCGCGGAATATACACGTTTCGCTCGATTTTAACGATGACTTGGCGCACAAGATAGAAGCCGGAGCGGATATTTTTGTTATGCCTTCCAGGTACGAGCCTTGCGGGCTCAATCAGATGTACAGCCTCAAATACGGGACCATTCCCGTGGTACGTGCTACAGGCGGGCTTGATGACGTTATAGTCGATTTCGACAGCGACATGGAGAAAGGCAACGGTTTTAAATTCGGCCCTCCGACCTCGGAGGCGCTTTTCAAGGCTGTTAAAAGGGCCGTGGAACTTTATCATAGAAAAGATGCCTGGGAAAAACTTGTTATAAGAGCCATGAAATGCGATTTTTCATGGGCCAGGTCGGCTGAAAAATATCTTTCGCTGTATCGTAATATGATCGGATAGCGCGGACAGGGAATAGGGCGGGGGCGTCAGGCTCCGCAAAAAACAGGAGATATCATGAGAGCTACACTTGCTATGGCGCTTCACTTTCACCAGCCCGTAGGTAATTTCGACAGTGTAATAGAGAGGGCGAGTGATAAGTGCTACATACCTTTTCTTCTGATGCTTAAGAAATATCCGTCGATAAAGATGACGCTTCATTTTACCGGATGCCTCCTTGAATGGGCAGAGAAGAATAGACCCGAAATACTGAAGATGGTCCGTGATATGGCTGTTTCGGGCCAGGTGGAGATCATGACCGGCGGGTTCTATGAACCCATACTTATATCCATTCCCGAAGCGGACCGCATCCGGCAGATAAAAATGCTTTCGGAATACGTTAAAGAAAAATTTTCTTATGAGCCCGAAGGCGCATGGGTCGCGGAAAGGGTATGGGAACCGGAGTTGGCCGGGACGTTCAATGATGCTGGGGTGAAATATATTGTTCTCGATGACACGCATTTTTTGTACGCTGGTCTTTCGCGGGACGCTATCGGGGGGTATTTCCTTACGGAAGACAATGGAAAAACAGTGGCGGTGTTCCCTTCGGACAAGGGTTTAAGATATCACATTCCCTACAAAATGCCGTCGGAGTGTATGGGGTACATAAAGTATATTGCGGGAACAAAAGACGATCCTCTCCTTGTATACGGGGATGACGGAGAGAAGTTCGGTGAATGGCCGGGAACGCACAAGTGGGTCTTTGAGGAAAAATGGCTTGAGAATTTTTTCGATGAGCTTGTAAAAAATTCCGATTGGCTCGGCACAAAAAAACTGTCCGATTGCCTAAGGTCACGAAAAAGCGAAGGGAGAATATATCTCCCAACGTCGTCTTACGAGGAAATGCTCGAATGGTCGCTTCCGGCCGACACGCAGGAATGCATGCAGAATGTTATGGCGGAGATCAAAGGAATGGGTAAGGAAGATTACTATAAACCCTTTATCAGAGGCGGTTTCTGGCGTAATTTTTTCACAAAATATCCTGAGTCCAACCATATGAACAAGAAGATGGTCCATGTTTCCAAAAAATTGGAAAGTCTGCGTTCCGGCTCTCCGGACATAGCCGCAAGTTCGAATTTTCGGGAAGCCGAGAGAGAACTTTTCAGAGGGCAATGCAACTGCGCGTATTGGCATGGTGTATTCGGAGGGCTGTACCTTTTCCATCTCAGGAACGCGATATATGAGCATCTTATACGTTCGGAAGAATTGATCGATTCTTTAAGGTTCGGGAAAAAAGATCATTGCGAACTTTATGAAGCCGATATAGATGCCCGGGGCGCTTCTGATGTAGTTCTTGAGAACAGGAAAATATCGGTTATCATCAGCCCTTCGGAAGGAGGTGCCATAAAAGAAATTGATTCCAGGATATTTTATCAGAACTATATAAACTCGCTTTCACGGAAAAAAGAGGCATATCATAGGACCATACTTCAGAAAATAAACGACCAGGCCGTTTCTGATGGACAGGTTAAGACCATCCATGACGGCATACAGACCGCGGACGCGAAACTCAAAGATCATATGCGCTATGATCCTTACCCGAGGTATTCGGCGATAGATCATTTTCTTTCTTCTGACACCGATATCAACTCCTTTGCTTCTTGCAGATACAAGGAGAATGCGGATTTCGCGTTTGGTGATTTTTCGTTCAGCCTCAGGAAAGATGTTTCCGGGATAACACTTTTTATGTCCAAAGATGGGCATGTGGATGGAAAAGTATTTTTAATTGAAAAGAGCATAAACCTCTCAAAGAAAAGCAGTTGCATAAAAATTGACTATCTTCTGCAAAACAAGAGCGAAAAAACCGTGGATACATATTTCGCTCCCGAATTCAATTTTACCATGCGCTATGCCGATTCCGATAGATATCGTATCTCTTTCGGAGAAAGTCAGATGTATAGGTTATCGGATAATGCCGAGAGCGTATCGACAGATAAGATTTGCATAAAGGACAACGAATCAGACGAAGCCATAACGCTTTTATTTGAAAAAAGTTGCAAAGCATGGCATTTCCCCGTAAGAACCGTTTCTCAGTCTGAAAAAGAATATGAACTT
Source organism: Candidatus Omnitrophota bacterium (assembly GCA_041667545.1). Lineage (GTDB taxonomy): Bacteria > Omnitrophota > Gorgyraeia > Tantalellales > Tantalellaceae > SLID01. The sequence goes on from JBAYES010000040.1 coordinate 5,210, forward strand.
AATTATCAATGCTCGGCTGTGGTGCCAATTTGGAAGTTTTCAATAAGATCCGGAGAGAAGAAAGAGGTGTCTATGGAAATCAAGATCGGTTCTTAACCTAATGGTTTAAAAACATTTAAGTTGACAAAATCGATCTCTGGCGATAAAATCCACTTGGAGTTAGGAAAATCCCCGTGCAAGAGAAAGTTTATTTTCAATGCGGTAGCGGATGAATGGAGAGAAATATGAGTGAATCTGAGAAACCCGTGAACGCTCAAAATTACACAGAAAGAACTTTCGATATTCCTCATGATTACGGAGATAACAAAATAGTTCTAATGGTGAGAGATCCTTGGACAGTTTTTTGTTATTGGGAGATACGGAGGGATGTTGAAGAAAAAACAAAAGCTCTCATGATAGAAAGAGGGCTCACTCCACAGAAGAGTATTCTAAGGGTTTATCGGGTTCTATTGGGAGAACAGGATATGAATCTTGAGGCGGTGAACGAATTCGAGCTAAGGGGTTGGGCTACGAGCTGGTACGTTCACGTTGATGAACCCGGTAAGGAATGGATTGTAGATATTGGGATAGTCGCGGATAACGGGGAATTTTTTACCCTGGCAAGGTCCAACAAAGTGAGGACTCCGGCGAACTACATGTCCGAAACTATCGATGGGGAATGGATGTGTCCTGAAGAGTTGTACTATAAGGTATTTGCGGTTTCAGGGGGCGGGGAAGTAGGCAACAGTTCCCTTGAAGTAAGGGAATTCATGGAAAAATACCTGAAAAAATGGCTTTCTTCGGGAGGCGTCACCTCCGGTATGTTCTCAAGCCCCGATCTCATTAAAAAGAAAAGGTGATCATGGCAAAAGGATATCTATCGCTTGTTCTGCATGCGCACCTTCCGTTCATAAGGCATCCGGAACATGAAAGTTTTTTAGAAGAGAACTGGCTGTTTGAGGCCATCACAGATACCTATATCCCTCTCATAAATGTTTTTGACGGACTTATTTCGGACGGTGTGGATTTCAACATAACCGTATCTTTAAGTCCTACTTTGATGGCAATGCTCAGGGACGAACTTCTTATTTCCCGTTATCTGAGGCATCTTGACAAGCTTATAACGCTGGCACAACTTGAAGTTGAGAGAACGCGTTCGGACAAAAGGCTGAATGATCTTGCCGTAATGTACCTTGAAAGGTTCAGAAATTCAAAGAGCGTCTTTTGTGATAAGTATGGACACGATCTTCTGGCGGCATTTAAAAAATTTCAGGATCTGGGAAAAGTTGAGGTTATAACCTGCTGCGCGACGCATGGTTTTCTGCCGTTGATGGATCTGTACCGACCCGCGGTAAGGGCGCAGGTGGAAGTTGCCGTTAACGAATACAAGAAGGTTTTCGGTTCTGTTCCCAAAGGAATATGGCTTCCGGAATGCGCATATCACCCAGGGCATGATGATGTGCTTAAAGAGTTCGGTATAGGGTACTTTTTTGTAGAGACCCATGGTGTGCTTTTTGGATCTCCCCGGCCTAAGTACGGGGTCCACAGTCCTTATCTTTGCAAGTCTGGCACAGCGGTTTTCGCGAGAGACATGGAAAGTTCAAAAGCCGTATGGAGTTCAAAAGAAGGATACCCCGGAGACTACAACTATCGGGAGTATTACAGGGACATAGGCTTTGACCTCGATTACGATTACGTCAGGCCTTTCATAAACGATTGCGGAACGCGCGTTAATACCGGGATCAAATATCATCGCATAACGGGAGAATCCGACTATAAAGATCTTTACGACCGGACAGAGGCTATGTCGAGAGCCGCTGACCATGCCGGGAATTTCATGTTCAACAGAGAAAAACAGGTGGAACACCTTTCCGGGATGATGGACAGAAAACCGATAATAGTTTCTCCGTACGACGCGGAACTTTTCGGGCACTGGTGGTTCGAGGGTCCGGAATGGCTTGGGTATTTATTCAGAAAGATGCATTTTGATCAGAACAACATAAAGAGCATAACCCCCGGGCAGTTCCTGAAACTTTATGACAAATTTCCCGTATTGGAGCCTTCCGCTTCAAGCTGGGGATATAAAGGCTACAATGAAGTCTGGCTTGATGGATGCAACGATTGGATATATAAGCATCTTCACAAACTGGCGGAGCTTATGACAGCCGATGCCAAAGACTATACCGATCCTATGCCGGCGGAGAAGAGGGTTTTGAACCAGATGGCCAGAGAGGTACTGCTCGCGCAATCCAGCGATTGGGCTTTTATTATCAAGACAGGGACTTTCGTGGAATATGCCGTAAACAGGACCAGAGAGCACATAGGAAGGTTCCTTGCATTTCACCGGCAGCTTAGAGAAGGCAAAATTGACATGGAGATGTTAGCCGAGGCCGAAAATAAGTACTCGGTTTTCAAGGACATAGATTACAAAGTCTACGCCGGACATAGTAACATAGCAAGATAGAGGGTACTAAAATAAAACAAGGAGAAGTGTCATGGTAAAAAAAGAAGCAAAGAAAACAGTTAAGAAAACAATGAAAAGGTCTGGTGTCAAGAATGTTGCTCCGAAAAGATCGTCCTCTAAATCAACTTTTTTTAAAGATCTGAGCGAAGAAGAACTTTACAACCTTACTTGCAGTAAGGCCTACGAGTTGTATTTGCAGAGAGGCGCTGGTCATGGTGATGACCACTCAGACTGGTATAAAGCGGAGTGTTTCGTCCGTTCAAAATACAAAAAATAACAGCTGAATTATAACCAGGTAAAACAGCGCCGGCTTCCCGGCAGTATAAAGCCTTCACTTTAAGCGGCATTCAAGGTGGTCGGGAGAGTCGCTGTGGGGGAAGGGAAGTGAAGCAGGTTTTATCGGTAATTCTTGGGGGAGGTCAGGGAAGCCGGCTTTTTCCTCTTACAAAAGAGAGATGCAAGCCGGCGGTGCCTCTTCTCGGGAAATACCGACTTATAGACATTCCTGTCAGTAATTGCCTTAATTCCGGGTTTAACCGTATATATGTTCTTACCCAGTTCCTTTCGGAATCTCTCAACAAACACATCAGCCGCACTTACAAGATGGACACTTTTTCTAAAGGGTACATCGAGATAATGGCGGCGGAACAATCGATGGAAGACACCCATTGGTTCCAGGGTACGGCCGATGCCGTGCGGAGATGTCTGAAACATTTTAATGACCCCGCGATACAGCATATTTTAATACTTTCCGGGGATCAGCTTTACAAGATGGACCTTGAGGCAATGTACCGATGTCATCTTGAAAAAGACGCCGATCTTACGGTGGCATGTAACCGTGTTCCCGAACAAGAGGTCTCGGGACTTGGCATAATGGGAGTGGACGGGGAAGACCGCATAACCCGGTTCATGGAAAAGCCCAGGAAAGCCTCGGAGATAAAAGATATGGCTTTGGAGGGGGACGGAGGGGAGAAGTTTTTTCTGGGATCAATGGGCATTTACCTTTTTAAGAAAAAAGCGCTCGTGGATCTGCTTTTTAGAAGCAAGGAAGTAGATTTTGGCAGGGAGATAATACCCGCGGCCATAAAAGAAAAAAGTACGTATGCCTACCTGTTTAACGGATATTGGAGGGATATAGGTACTATAAAAAGTTTTTATATGGAAAATCTGGCTTTGACCGGCCCCCTTCCTCCGATAGATATGTTCAATGAAAAATGGCAGATATTTACCAGGACACGGTATCTGTCCCCCGTAAAGTTCGAGAATTGTTCCGTCTCAAAAAGTATTGTGGCGGAAGGCTCAATAATACTTTCTGCCAGAATAGACCGTTCGGTTATAGGGCTTAGGTTCAGGGTCGAGCCGGGCACTGTGATAGAAGACACAGTTGTCATGGGTTGCGACTACTACCAGAGCGATGAGCAGATGACTTCAGATATTTCTGCGGGGGTGCCGCGCCTCGGGGTAGGAAAGAACTGCCACATACGTAACGCTATAATCGACAAGAACGTCCGTATAGGTGACGGTGTAAAAATACTTAACGAAAATAACATAGAGAACGCGGACGGAGCCAATTATTACATTCGCGAAGGCATAACGGTTATCCCCAAGAACGCCGTAGTTGAACCCGGCACAATAATATGAGGATCCTGGCTATAAATGGCAGTCCCAGAAAAAAGGGAAATACATCTTCTCTTGTGGACCGGGTGCTTGAAGGGGCTCGGTCACAGGGAGCTTTTACCGAAAGTATAGATCTTTCCGACATAAGGATAAGGCCGGTGAATGAAGCGGATTACCGCGTTCCAGCTGACAATGGCCATTTCCCGGACATGGACGATCTGGATCCTATAATAGAGCCCATAGAGTCGTCAGATGTGGTGATCCTGGCCTCTCCTATATTTTTTGGCAGCATTACCGGCCAGCTGAAAGTATTGATAGACCGCTTTCAGTTTGCGTGGCTTTTGAAAAATATTAACGGCAAAGATATTTTCCCAACAGGGAAAAAAGGAGCCTTTATTTCCGTCCAGGCTCAGAACCGTCCTGATTTTTTTGATAATGCCGTTTCGATAGTAAAACACTTTTTTGCCACAGTGAATATTTCTTATGACGGCGGTCTTTTTTGTCCGGATCTTGAAGATGAAAATGACGCGAAAGATAACAATGCTTGCATGGAGAAAGCTTTTTTGTTCGGGCAAAATCTCGCGGGAAAATAACGTTTTTTCAGAATAGACATTAATCGGTGATTTTTGGGAGGTAGAAGTGAGCGGTATTTTTGGGGTAGTTTCATCTCGGGATTGTGCTTCTTTGCTTATGTACGGTACGGACTATCATTCACATATGGGGACCGAGTACGGAGGAGTGGCGATTCTGGGAGAGGAATTTCAGAGACAGATACACAATATCAGCCATAGTCAGTTCAAATCAAAGTTCATAGAAGATATAAGCCGAATGAAGGGTAATAAGGGCATAGGTGTCATCAGCGACAGTAACGAGCAGCCCATGTTCCTTAACTCCAGATTCGGGCCTTTCTGCATTGTTACAAGCGGTTTAATAGAGAACTCGGAAACTCTTGCGCGTGAACTTATGGATGAAGGCGTGTCTTTCAGCGAAATGTGCGCCGATTCGGTCAATGTTACGGAACTTGTTTCCAAGATAATATGCACGGGAAAGGATCTTGTGGACGGGATATGTCAGGTTTTTGAAAGGATAGAGGGGTCCTGCTCTATGCTTATACTCAATTCCGAGGGGATATATGCCTCGCGCGACCGGTCCGGATATACTTCTCTTGTGATAGGAAAAAAGCAAGGTTCGTGGGCGGTAACTTCCGAAACATGCGCTTTCCCCAATAACGGTTTCGAGACGGTGAAATATCTGGGCCCCGGGGAAATAGTGCTTATTAACGATAAAGGCATGGTCCCTAAAAAAAACGCGGCCGAGAGGGGACAGATCTGTTCTTTCCTCTGGATATATACCGGTTTTCCAGCTTCGAACTACGAAGGAATCAACACAGAAACAGTAAGAGAAAGATGCGGCAGGGCCCTCGCGGCAAGAGATGTTGACATAGATGCCGATCTGATTTCAGGAATACCGGATTCAGGTATTGGTCATGCCTTAGGCTACGCTATGGGATCCGGAAAACCGCTGAGAAGGCCTCTTGTGAAATACACGCCCGGGTACGGAAGAAGTTATACCCCCCCTTCTCAGGCCACACGCGATCTTATAGCCACTATGAAACTCGTCCCCATAAAAGAGATAATAAAGGGGAACAGGATAGTGGTATGCGAGGACTCTATAGTGAGGGGGACACAGCTTAAGAATTTTACCATAAACAAACTCTGGGATTCTGGCGCTAAAGAAGTCCACGTAAGAGCGGCCTGTCCTCCGCTTATGTTCCCCTGCAAATTCTGTCTTTCCACGCGGTCGGTCAACGAGCTCGCCGCGCGCAAAGCCATTAAAAGCATAGAAGGAAAAGACATAGAGGATGTTTCCGGATACATTGACGAGACGTCGGAAAAATACGCGGAAATGGTAGAATGGATAAGGAAGGACCTTGACGCCACCACTCTGAAGTACCAGACGCTTGAAGACATGGTGGAAGCTATAGGGCTTTCCGGAGAAAAACTTTGTACGTATTGCTGGACAGGAAAAACTCTTTGTTCCGGATGCAAGTAATCGTAAGGGCACATTGCAATGTGCCCTTACGCAAAAAACAGGTATGACCCCTTTTTTGCTGAAGGAGGCGGAAATTGAGAGCTGTTATTTACTATTTCACCGGAACGGGGAATTCTCTTGCCATAGCGAAGGATCTGGCAAATGATCTGGAAGGGAAGATCGTCTCTATCGCGGGGCTTGCAAATAAAGAAAAGATATCGACTGACGCGGATGTTGTGGGGATAGTCTATCCCGTCTATGCTTTGGGTATACCTCGTATAGTGGCAAGATTCATCAAGAAATTGGATCCCGGGAAAGATCAATACGTATTCACCATAGCTAACTATGCCATGGTTCAGGGAGCCGGGTTAACCTCGGCGCACAGGCTTTTAAAGAGAAAGGGTATTATCCCGAAGGCGGGTTTCGGAATTGTAATGCCGAATAACTATACGCCTTTCGGCGGGGCTATCCCTGAGGAAAAGCAAAAGGCCATATTTCAGGCCCAAAAAGACAAGGTTAAAAAGATAGCAAAGATCGTGAGAAACGGCCAGGCTGTTCCTCCCGAAACGGGATTTTTCCTGGCAAGGTGGCTTTTGGGCGAACCCATGGCTATTTTAAGCGCGATCGTGGCTCCGAGAGAGGACAAGAATTTTCGTCTTAACGAAAAGTGCAATGGCTGCGGAATATGCGCAAAATTGTGCCCGGTCGGGAATATTGAGATGTCCGGAGACAGGCCCGTTTGGAAACATTATTGCGAATTATGTTTCGCTTGTTTTCAATGGTGTCCGCGGGAAGCGATCGAATTCGGAAAGTCAACCATAGGGAAAAAACGTTACCATCATCCTCAGATCGCCATAGGGGATATAAGGGTAGAGTAAGAAATAGGTGTGATCCTTTTTTGGAGGATTGAGGAGACCTAAATGAATACGCGCAATGAGCAGAATATTTTAGCATTCTCTGCCTGCGGGGCCTTATTTTTCGCGGTATTGGCTCTAATATGGGGTTTATTGGCCAGATCCCAGATGATAATGTTTGACGGCATCTATTCTTTTATCAGCCTTATTTTGACCGGTCTTTACTTTTATGTTGCTAAGAACATTGAAAAGGGCAGAGATGAAAGCTTTCCGTTCGGAAGAACACAGCTTGAACCGATGGTGGTAGTAGTACAGTCAGTTGTTTTGATGATCATATGCATAAAGGCTTTCAGTAGCGCCGTTATTTCATTGTTTTCCGGAGGACAGCGTTTAGACAGTTTGTCCGGTATGACATATGCCGTCGTAGGGGTGATAGGTTGCTTTATCGCCTGGAATTATATCGGTCATAAAGCGGGGAAAGCTTCCCATAGATCAGAATTAATAAGTACTCTTGCCTCGCAGTGGCTTATGGATACGCTGTTGAGCCTTGCGGTATTAATAGGTTTTTTTATCGGTCATATTATTCGATTTTCCATATACAGCAATTACTCTCGATATATAGATCCGCTCATGGTAATGATAGCCGTTCTCTTTTTTGTCAGACAACCCATACTTTCATTCATAGAAGGAATAAAAGGAATTCTTGTTATGGCTCCGGAGAAAACTATTTATAATGCCTCAAAAGAAGCGATCGAAGAGATCGCCAGTAAGAGGAACTTTGAAGACATTATTTTGCGGTTAGGTAAAGCGGGCCGCGAACTTATTTATGAGATAGATCTTATAGTCGGAGATCCAAACGATTCATACTCTATTGCCGAGATGGATGCTATGCGTGAGGAATTAGAAAGCCGACTTCGCAGCTTGTTTAACAGGCCATTGCGCCTGTACCTATCGTTTGTACACGAAAAAAATCAGGTCTAAAACTCTGAAAAGAAATAGGAGGATCGATGGATAATAATAAGTTGAAAATGGCCGTAACCGCCGGCGCTATAATTGTAGGATGCCTGGTCGTCGCATTATGGCTTCTGCTTCCGTTCCCCTTTTCTCCGCGCACTCAGGCGCCTGTCACATCTGAGGAGTTCTTTTTAATAAAAGTTGAAACAGAAATGGATAGCATGAGAATGCTTTTAGCCCTCAGGAACAAGATGGGATTTATTGAGGCACAAGACCCCGCAGAGAGGATCCGCGATCTATGTTTTAATGTAGATAAAGAAGGCTGGAAAAGATGGAGCGAGATAGTGGATGATATGAATTCCTGGTATAAGCGCCTCGTGATACAAGGAACCGCCTCTTTGGAAGAAGTGCTGGGCGAACTTTATACAAAATATCCTTTCTTAAACTTGGAAGGTGCAGAGAGCCAGGAGTATTTGGGCGATATGATCATTAAAACCCCGGTACTGGGATCGAACTGGAATACATCGTCAGCAGAGTGGAGCAATATTCCCGGTCTTTTAATAAAGAAAATGATCGACAAAGGAAATGTTTTTGTTGTTTTTGAAGGCGACATGGAGATAGTTTCCCCAAAAACGGGTATTCACACGGGATCAATTCGTCTACTGGTGAATGACGAAGAGAGAGGCATAAAAGAATTAAGTATGACAGTATCTTCAACCGGAATATCCAAATCGGGATCTTTAATATTGAAATGGAAAGGAGAACTGGCCCCGGGAGAACATATCATTAAGGTGCAGGCTAAAGTCAGCGATAGCGATACCAGTTTGAAACCGGCCAAAGGAGATGTTCCCAAGCTGGTATTGATTAAATAAGGGGCAAAAAGAGATGGTGAATATATGATAAACATTTTGCTTTATATTTTGATCGGCCTTTTTGCGGGTACAATAAGCGGTTTAGTTGGAATAGGAGGAGGGGTTATAATTATTCCTGCTCTTATTTATCTCTTTAAATTTTCCCAACACGCGGCGCAAGGGACAACTTTAGCGATGTTGATCCCGCCCATTGGTATATTGGCGGCTTTGGCTTATTACAAACAGGGACATGTCAATCTTCCGGTAGCGGCATTTATATGTTTGGGATTTGTTATAGGCGGCTTCTTAGGCGCGAAATTCGCTATAAGTTGTCCGGAAGTCCTGCTAAGGAAAATATTCGGTGTCTGCTTGCTACTTATTGCCGGATACATAATTTTCAAGTAAGCGGGAATAACAGATGACAGAGAATATGAATATGGAAATTATGATCAAACCCGCAGGTATAATTAATACGCCGTATAAAGGATCCGAAGTCTTCTCGGTAGACCTTTTCTTGAAGATTCAGAACACGGCATATTTGCCATACGCAGTTCGCATCGGCCGAATCATATTCATGGAATAATAAATATCGTAGGGGCACATTGCAATGGGCCCCTACATGATCGGGTTGAAAAATTCGGACGATCAATATCAAATTCAATACCGACGATTATCACATTATTTAAATCGACAACAACGAAACGAATAAATCAATTACGAAATACACCCCGAAAACCGGTTTGGCAAAGAGGATTTTACGAACACGTAATACGGGATGAATACGATCTTAACCGCATCCGGGAATACATCATAAATAACCCCGCCAATTGGGAAAGTGACGAGTATTACCAATAGGCAAAATGTCGCAAAACTTGCATACTTTTTGCGACAGAGGGGTGTCGAATGGCCCATAAATGTCCATTACCTTGAAATGTCCACTGGATAGTGGACATTTAGCTTTACCAGACCCGCAATGTTCACTTTTTACTAATGTTCACTACTTGGTGAACATTACCAGTTGAGTGAACATTAGGCCTCAGGTGTCTTTGTCAGAAAAACTGTATACTTTTTCTGACAAATTTCGGTTTAATATGGTCCTTTAATGACAAGCGTATATTTACAAAAGAGCATAAATATAAACCAGAGTTTTTGCGGCAGGAGTTCAACGTTGACTTTAGCGTGAATCTGTGCTATAAGATGCAATATGTGCAAACGAGGTAATCCTGTCAAAATAAGAGGAGTGATACCCCATGGACATTATTAAAAAATTAGAATTATACCGTTTAGAAAATAAAATCACACAGCAGGATATAGCTAAAGAGCTGGGCGTTGCTTTTTCGACAGTCAGCAGATGGTTTAACGGAAAAACCACCCCAAGCAAGATCCAACAGTATCATGTGGAAAAGTATTTAAGCAAGAGAGAAAAGGAAAGAACAAAAGCGGCAAAGAGGGATAGATCTTGATGATTACAGTATATCGGAGGCATAAAAATGGCTAAAGAATTGACGCATAGAAAAGAATATGGTGATTTTTTACGAGAAGTTAAAGAGCGGATCAGATCTGCTCAGTATGAGGCTCTGAAGAAGGTTAATAAAGAGCTCATTCATTTGTACTGGGATATCGGGAAGATGATTGTTGAACAGCAAAAGAAACGCGGCTGGGGCAAGGCAATCGTGCAGAACATTGCGCAGGATTTACAAAAAGAATTCATAGGTATTTCAGGGTTCTCATCTCAAAATTTATGGTATATGCGCCAGTTTTATTTGGAATACTCTAACGACAAAAAACTCCAACCACTGGTTGGAGAAATTGGATGGTCTCATAATGTTGTTATTATGTCGAAATGCAAAGACGATCTTGAGCGTGAGTTTTACATTCGCATGACGCGCCGAATGGGATGGACGAAAAATGTACTTATTCATCAGATTGAAAACAAAACATATGAAAAAACCATGGTAAATCAGACTAATTTCAAAAGAACACTACCGGCTAAAATCCAAAAACAAGCTAAATTAGCCTTAAAAGATGAGTACGCGTTTGATTTTCTTGAGTTAGGGGAAGAACACAATGAATTGGAGCTTGAAAGAGCGATTGTCGCTAAGGTTAATCGATTTCTTATAGAGATGGGTGGGGCGTTTGCTTTTATGGGTAATAAATACAGACTTGAGATCGAAGGAAATGAATATTTTATAGATATTCTTTTATATCACAGAAAATTACGTTGCTTAGTAGCGATAGAGTTAAAGATTGGAGATTTTAAGCCGGAATTCATAGGTAAAATGCAGTTTTATCTAGCGGCCTTAGATTCTGAAATGAAAGAAAAATATGAAAACCCATCCATTGGAATAATTGTTTGCAAGGAAAAGAAGCGCACCATAGTGGAATACGCGCTAAAAGAAAGTAAAAAGCCGATTGCGGTAGCTCAGTACAAAATTACAACAAAATTGCCTAAAGAACTGAAAAAGCAATTGCCTTCACCGGAGCAAATACAGGAGTTGATAGAGCATATTTAAAGTGAGAGGTTTAGATAAATTATGGGAACAACAACATTTTTTCAAAGACTTAACGATTGCGGAAAGCCATTGCATAAGATGAGCAAGAAGGAGCTGGAAGAATTAAACAATACCACTCCTTACGATGACAAACCTTATAAAGGCGGTTGGCTCGTGCCTATGGAATTGCATAACGGCAATGTGAATGCCTTGGTGTTTTGGAAGGGCAGGTTGATGAAGATCGAAGATGCCCCCAAGGTTTTAAATAAAAAGGACTAAGTTAGACAGCCAGAGTGGCGGCCGGAGCGGCGGATAAAACCGCATAATGAAGGGAAAGGGGCGAAGTACACAAGGGATAGACGGCCGGTCAAGTTTGTCTGGTCCAGAGAATATAAGTACTTCAATAAGGCGTTCATGGAAGAGATAGGATAAAAAAATTGAACAGAATTCGGAACGCCAGCCGAAGGTTTTTATCAAAACCTTCGGCTGGCCGATGGCCGATTTATAGTAAGTCAATGATGTCGCTCGCCGCGGCGCTGGTGGAATAAGCCCACGGCGTCATCCTGAGGAGGAGAGGATCGACGACGAAGGATCTCAAAAAGGAACGAACAACATGAAACAATGGTATGAATCATTATTCGAAAATTACGCCCATAAATATGACAAAGAATGTTTTGTGCAGGGCACTGTGGGCGAATGCGATTTTATCGAACAGGAGGCGAATCACAATAAGTCCCTGAAGATACTGGACGTCGGTTGCGGTACCGGTCGTCATTCCATTGAATTGACAAAAAGGGGATACAACGTAACCGGCGTTGACCTTTCCGAGAACCAGATCGAAAGAGCAAGGGAAAAGGCCAAAAAGGCAGGGCTTACCATTGATTTCCAAACACAGGACGCACGCAATCTGCCGTTTGATGGTGAATTTGATTTAGCGATTATGCTGTGCGAAGGTGGATTTTCTCTTATGGAAACAGATGAGATGAATTTTGAGATACTCAAAAACGCCACAAAAGCGCTCAAGAGTAAGGGCAAGTTTATCTTCACCACATTAAACGGATTGTTTCCGCTGTTTCATTCGGTCAAGGAGTTCTATGAGTCACGGCAAAAAGAAGGGCAGTCTCAGTGTAAGGATTGCTCCTTTAATCTGATGACCTTCCGTGATCACAACATCACTGTTATTGAAGACGACTCCGGCAATAAAAAGGAACTCAAATCAAATGAACGTTATTATGTTCCGAGTGAGATAACATGGTTTTTGAAAACGTTGGGGTATAAGAAAATCGACATCTTTGGCGCGAAGCTTGGAGCGTATTCAAAAAACGATAAACTCACCACCGAAGACTTTGAAATGCTTGTTGTCGCGGAGAAGTAGAAAGGAGAAGCTATTATGAAAATAGGAATTGTTATTGCCAGCAATGACGCAGAGACTTGCTGGAACGCTTTGCGTTACGGTAATTTTGCCCTCGGACAAGGTGATGAGGTTAAAGTGTTTTTCATGGGTAAGGGTGTTGAATATCAAAATATCGGCACCGATAAATTCAATACCGTTGAACAGGCAGAGAATTTCGCTAAATTGGGCGGTAAGATTTACGCCTGCGGTTCCTGTATTAAACTACGTAATCAAGGCGGTACAGAAATGTGTCCGATTAACACCATGCAGGACATGTACGATATCGTTAAAGAATCAGATAAGGTGGTGACGTTTTAAAATGAGAAAGTCTATTAAAATCCAACCAATAGGCATCATCAATACGCCGTATAAAGAACCCAAAGGCATGCCCATACAAGGTAAGTTTAAAAGGGGAATTGTCGGTACGGCTAGAATATTTCCCGAATATAAAGCGGGATTAAAGGATCTTGAAGGCTTCTCGCATGTTATCCTGATCTCATTAGTGTCTCGTTATAAGTCGAATAAAAGTAATTGGTTATGAGAATCATTCGTTTTTTCTTCAAGCTCAAGCATAGCAAACACCTGTAAAATGGGAGTTTTCTCGAATATTGTAACGCTCA
>JBAYES010000041.1:0-17964 GCA_041667545.1 Candidatus Omnitrophota bacterium
TTCCTCCGTACAATGTACTCATGGGGCACCTCCTCTGTAGATAGTTAATAGTTTGGTGACTTTTACACTATCTAGTTTATCACATGGGGTGCCTCTTTAATGATTCTCAGGCTATCCATTCCGGGGGGGTCGAATATCCGAAAGTTCCTCTTGAGTGACGGATTGAGCCTGGAACGATATATGATCTTATCGTCCGACGACCCGGCAGGCAGTATTTTCTTCTGTGATAACGGAGTCCTCGCGATGTACTGGACCAGCCCTTCCATGCCGTCAGGGTTGTCATGCTCTATGTAAACATGGTTATCCATATTAAATCCCGAGTGGCGGCATATCCGCATTGAGCAAGCTTGCCGAGGAACTTGCAGTCATGCATAAAGTAAATACGCAGCATTTTCGGTATGGTGAATACGATCTATCTGTGGGAAACCGTGGTCAATAATAGAAGAGTCATCCTCTTCTACTAAAGAATCCAAAGAGTATGAGCAAAGCTTATTACAGAGCCATGCTATGACGCCCTGCCCTCAAACGACATTGCCTAATCCGGACATAAGAGAGAAGATCCAGAGCAGGCTGATCCTACGCCAAAATGGTAAATTTTCAGGAAAATATTGCGTCCCGAATGTTCTTAGGGTAAACTGACGATGTATGAGAGTCTTGGATGGTGTAAAAGAGAGGAAACAGACCTGTCTCACGAATGTTGGAACAAGCAAATCCCTATCAGTTATTAGTATCGATCACGTTGGCTTTTCTAATACTGTGACTTATTTTAAAATAGGGGGATTAGCGAATAAAAATAGTATCCCTGCCTTTCTGTCATTAGGTGAACTTTTCGACGGAGAACATAGGTGTATTAGGCTTGAATTGTCGGGGGTTCGAACTGCTATATATGGGAATTGTTATGCTCTGGACGCCGATTAAAAATGCTATTTTAGTTTTTTTTTCGCTAATCCTTTTCTTCTTTGCAATAGAAGTTAGCCTGCGTTCATATGAGAGATTTTTTCATAAAATTCCTTTCTTTAAATCATCGATTGAATATTATGATCCTTTGCTGGGGTGGAAGGGGAAAAAAATATTTGATGATTCTTCAGAAAATAAGTACAAAATATTTGTAATCGGGGATTCTTTTACTGCCGGCTGTGGAGTTAAAGAAACAAGCCTGTATTATGGAGCATTGAGAAAAAGGTTAGATGCTGCTTTGTTCGTTTACGGCGGGGGAGGATATGGCACGTTACAGGAATTTTTAGCGCTTGAGAAATATTACGATCAAGTCCAACCTGACCTAATAATCCTTCAGGTGTGCCACAATGATTTCATTAATAATAGTCACGAGTTAGAAAGCAAAAGTTATTTTAATAACAATAACATGGTTAGACCTTATTTTAGAAATGGAAAGATAGAATATCTTTTGCCCCGCACTTGGGGAAGGCAGAAGATGCTTTTGGGTTCTTATTCTAGAGTGCTATATCGTTTGTTTGCATTATTTGATAGATTTATTGCCTTATTGGCAAAAAAACACTATTTTGGTATGCATTCTATCGAAAATGTCATAAGAAGTGAAGGAAAAAATCTTGAGACCTTTAACTTCTCAATTAATACAACAGATATTTTAGTAAAAAAAATAAAAAGCAAAGCAGCGCGTACACCTATCGTTGCTTTTGCGGTAGATAACATGGAGCCCTATATAAATGAGTTTCGAGCTATTTTTAAAGAAAATCAGATCATATTTATTGATGGGATACCTGATTTGATTAGAGATAAAGAAAGATCTGGCGATAGATTACGTTTAAAAGATAATAGTCATTGGAATTCTGAGGGGCATCAAATTGCTGGAAATTTCTTGGCGGAGGAACTCTACCGTTTGGGATATCACAAATGAAGTTTTTTGGAATATAGTTTGATTAACTCCAAACTTTTATTAAAAATTACTTGTTTTCTTGAGAGATATATGACCCGGCTGGTTAAATTGCTTCCGGAAAACTGGAAACGCCTGCGGGCTTCGACAATACGAACAACTGAACTGGAGTCTAAGGTCTAAGATATTCAGGCTGGAAGACAAAAAGAATATCGCTCAGATATCCACACATTCGGAAGAATTCCTGTACTCGACCCTCAATATTGCCATGCAGCGTAGTATATTAAACAAGCCCCTTCGGATGCTCGCCGGCTCCGCATCCTCAGGATCGATACCTCCTAATGTCGGGATTGTCTGTCTCGGGGCGTTATATCATGTTTAAAGAAAATAACTATGATTGGAAATCGAAAGTCGCAAATCTATACCCGCATGGATGAGGGCAATTCGATAAAATTCGGGCTGCCTTTCCCGGAAAAACCTCAAAAGCTCAAAACCTTAAAGACATACAGTTTTGAAAATTTTTAACACGTCTCATAATTTTAATTGTCGACGCTTTTCAAATCAATATCCAACAGTTTAGGAGCAAAATACCTGACGCCAAGAAGCCCTATCGGAGCGGTAAAACAAATAGATAAAACCGCGATCGATAAAATAGCATCCCCTTTTCCCACCCCCAGCAAGAGAGGTATAGCTCCAAGAGCAGCCTGCACGGTAGCTTTAGGAATATAAGCTATGACACAAAAAAGTTTTTCTTTAAAATGGAATTTTGTTCCCCAAAGAGCTGTTAATACCCCTATCGATCTGAAAACTATCCCGCAGGTAATAACAGACAGCCCTATCAATCCCCCTTTTACTGCTGTTGTTACATTAACCGACATTCCTATAAACACAAAAAGAATAATTTCCGCAAAAACCCATACTTTTCCAAGCTTTGAGGCAAGCTCATGGGCTACCCTTTCTGATCTTTCCAATAAAACGAAACCCATTGTCATAATGGCAAGTAATGCGGCGATATGCATATGTGTCCCGATCTGAATTAAAAGAACCGAGAACCCCAAGATCAACAACATTTTTTCCGTGGCTCTTATGTTGTGAAAATGTTTTTTGAAAAGCCTCGAGAAAACAATACCGGAACATAACCCCAGAATAATACCAATGATTATCGCGTAGGGAACCGAAAACACTGAGCGTAAATAATTCATACTGTTGCCTTGATAGACATTCAAAAAAAACGTAAACAAGGTAATCGCAACAACATCATCCAGTGAAGCGCCCGCCAAAATAAGCGTCGGGATCTGCTTCTTTTCACCATACCCTTGTTCTTTAAGCGTCAGCATGGATGGCACGACAACCGCCGGAGAAACCGCGGCTAAAATAAAACCTAACATGCCAGCTTCTGTCCACGAGAACAATAACAAATAACGGCATATGATCGTAACGGACACCCCCTCGAAAATACACGGCACAAAGGCCATGCGAATAGAGGCCAGCCCGACTTTCTGCAAAACTTCTTTTTCAATTCCAAGACCGGCTCTTAAAAGTATCACGATTAGGGCAAGTGATGTTAAAAAAGGAGATAGTTCCCACACAGAAGAAGGAAATTTATCGTGAAAAAAATAAGATAACGTAATACCCCATAAAGTCATCCCTAAGACGGCTGGTAATTTAAGCTTTGCCGAAAGCTTCCCGCTAAACCAGCCCCCGATTATAACTAAAACAAATAAAATGTTTAATGACATATTTTTCTCTCCAAAATAAAAAACCCGACAAAAAAATAACTCCTAGTTTTAAGTAGGAGTTATCAGCCTGTCGGGCATTTAATGGCAAACCCCATTGCCGAGTACACTATATCATATCAAAAAATATTATTCAATCATAACTCCGCATCATAATTCCCAAATTTTTTGTTTTATATTCTGGATTTAAGCCCTCCTATCAACACAGAAAAGGTGTTATCAGGATGTATTGTCGCCGCATCACATATGAACATATTCCCTAACTTCATTCTTTTCTCGCATTGTTTTTAACCGTTTTATCCGAGAGATTTCTTATCGACATCTTAAACCAATCAACAACATCTGCTTGCTCCGCAGAACCTTCGGCTATTCTAACTATCAGCTTGTAATACTCTTCAAGAGACGAAGCATCCTTTCCGTTCATTCTAAGCAATACCCTGCCACATATAAACGCGGTTCTTTTATTGCCATCAACAAAAGGATGATTCTTGAGCATGCTAAAAACTAAAATAGCCGCCTTATCAGCTAAAGTTTGGTACAAGTCTCTTCCTGCGAATTGTCTTTGCGGATTCGCAATAACCGCCAACAGTGCTCCATTGTCTCTTATTGCGCAATAACCTCCGTATTTGCCAACTTGCTCCCGATAAACATCAATCACCTGGTTATAGCTCAAATATTTCATCTTACTCATTTGCAAGCCTTTTCAGATACTCGTCACTGTCAGTCATTATCGCTTTTAAATGCCCTCTGAATTCCGCATCCGGGATATAGATGGAGTACGTCTCTATAACTCTATCTATCCCCTGCTTTATCAGTTCAGTAACAGGAATTTTGGTAGAATCATGGATCTGCTCCAATGCTTTCTTTCTGTTCTCATCTAAGCGTATGCTAGTAGCTTTTATCATTTTGCCCTCCTTCTGTCCACCTTAAGTATACATTGAGGTACATGTATTGTCAAGTATTTTTTAAACTACACAATAGTACACTCACAAGAAAAATGGTAACATTTCAGTTATCCGCGGAAATGTAGCGTCCCCGCGCCCGTCGTTGCGAGCCCGCCGAAGGCGGGTGAAGCCCTTCGTATCGTGATAAATGCCATGACTCAGGATTTCGGCAGACTTGGCATAGGGCCGAAGCAATCTCCCTCCGAAATATTTTCATATTATGAGATCACTTCGTCGCCCCTTCGGGGGCTCCTCGTGACGACGGTGTAGGAATTTACTGCAGATGACTGAGATTGATGTCACGACGGCGTTGGATTCTACTGCAGATAACTGAAATGTCAGCCTTAGAGGCCCAAAAGCCCCCTAAAAACAACGAGCGCCCTACAGATAACTGTAAGGCGTTAGTCCCCACTGCATCAAGCGAGTTTGGTTCGCCTGAGCGTCAAGGTTGGCTGGGATGCCTGGACTCGAACCAGGAACGGATGATCCAGAATCATCTGTGTTACCATTACACCACATCCAAGCGGTGAAAAGCATTATACTACACGGCTTTTTTTTTAAAAGAATTTTCTTTCGTGCCGGTATTTATCTTGGCCCATGTGTCTCTGAGCGGCGCTATCCGGTTAAAAACAGGGCTCTCTTTCCTCGAGTCTTTGGGATCCACGAAAAAATACCCGTTCCTCTCGAATTGAAATCTTTCTCCGGGATCAGCCGTCTTAAGCGATATCTCCATTTTGCAATTTTCTATCGTTTTTAAGGAGTCCTTGTTAAAATTTTCTCTGTAGTCCCGTCCTTCCTCAACATTCTGCGGGTCCCTGACAGTGAAAAGTCTGTCGTATATACGCACAGTTCCCTGGAAACATTCCCGGGCATTCACCCAATGTATTGTGCCTTTAACCTTTCTGCCGTCGGGAGAATCCCCTCCTTTTGTCGCGGGATCATAAGTACAATGTATTTCTTTTATCTCCCCGGTTTTGTCGTCTTTTATTATCTTTGCGCAAGTTATGAAATACGCGTATCTAAGCCTTACTTCCCTCCCGGGAGCAAGGCGGAAAAATTGTTTAGGAGGATCTTCCATGAAGTCTGCTCTTTCAATGTACAGTTCGCGGGAAAAGGTTATTTTTCTTTTTCCTTTTTCAGGTTCTTCCGGGTTATTTACCGCTTCTATTTCTTCAGTGTCTTCATCCGGATAATTGGTTATTACTACCTTCACCGGATCGAGTACCGCCATAACCCTGTTGCAGGTCCTGTTAAGCTCTTCTCTTATGGAATTTTCAAGCACGGCCGCATCCACTATGCTGTTCATTTTTGCGACACCTATATCTTCACAGAAATATTTTATTGATCCCGGAGTGTACCCCCGTCTTCGTATCCCCGAAATAGTCGGCATGCGGGGATCGTCCCATCCTTCGACATACCCTTCTTCCACAAGAGCCAGGAGTTTTCTTTTGCTCAAGACCGTGTATCCGAGATTCAGCCTCGCGAACTCTATCTGCCTTGGGTGCCAGATCCCGAGCTCCTCAAGAAGCCAGTCATAGAGCTCCCTGTGAGTTTCAAATTCTAACGTGCAGATAGAGTGTGTTATCCCCTCGATCGAGTCTTCCAGTCCATGCGCCCAATCGTACATAGGGTATATGCACCACTTGTTCCCCGTTCTGTGGTGAGAAGAATGTATTATTCGGTACATGACCGGATCTCTCATAAGGAGATTGGGATGCGACATATCTATTTTTGCCCTCAATGTCTTGCTCCCATCCGGGAAATCCCCTTTTCTCATTCTTTGAAAAAGGTCAAGGTTCTCTTCCGGGGTTCTCTGTCTGAAAGGGCTTTCTTTCCCCGGCCCTGAGATCGTCCCCCTGGCCTCTCTCATTTCTTCAAGCGGGAGATCGCATACATACGCTTTTCCCTTCTTTATAAGGGCCTGTGCATAACCGTACATTTCTTCGAAATAATCCGAAGCATAGAAAAGCCTCCCTTCCCAGTCGGCTCCCAGCCACTTTACATCCTCTATTATCGAATCTACGTATTCCTGTTCTTCCTTGCAGGGGTTGGTGTCATCGAACCTTAAATTGAACTTTCCCTTATAGTCCCTCGCTATCCCGTAATTAAGGCAGATGGATTTCGCGTGCCCTATATGCAGGTACCCGTTCGGTTCGGGGGGGAAACGTGTATGCACCCGGCCCTCGTGCTTTCCTTCTCTGAGGTCCTTGTCTATGATCTCTCTGACAAAATTTGTTTTTTTGGGGTTTTCCATAAAAGATCTTTTCTTTCTATTCCCTATCCATTCTTTCAAGAACCTTCTCTTTTCCCAATATCTCCATCATTTCAAACAGTCCGGCTCCCTGAGTGGTTCCACTTACCGCCATTCTTGTGGGATGTATTATCTCCCCCGCTTTTATCCCCTTCTCTTCGGCCGTTTCGCGGCACAGCCTTTCCAGTTCCGCCGCGGTAAAGTCTTTCGCTTCTCTGATCTTGCCGGCAAAGATCTTTACATTCTCTACCTTGTCCGGGACTTCAAGATATTTCCGGGCTCCTTTTTCCTCAATAACATAATCGTCCTTAAAAAAACATTCCGTAAGAGCCGGGAACTCGCTCAAGGTCTTTACCCTCACCTTATAAAGATCTATGATCTTGAGCGCCTTTTCTTCCGGAACCGCTTCAAACGGGCAATCTGAGCGCTCAAAGGCCTTTTTTACTAATGGCATCAGCTCTTTCGCGGACAGGGCTTTAATGTACTCAGCGTTGATCCATTTAAGTTTTGCCGTGTCGAATTTCGCCTGCACATCGCTCATATCCTCGAGGGCGAATAGCCTTATCGTCTCTTCCCTTGAAAGTATTTCCCTGTCGTCCCCGGGGTTCCATCCCAGAAGGGTAAGATAGTTTGTCAGGGCTTCCGGTAAAAATCCTTCCTTCCTGTATTCTTCAACAGAAACAGCTCCGTGGCGTTTTGAAAGCTTGGATCCGTCCTGCCCCATCATAAGGGGAATATGAGCGAATTTTGGAAGATCAAGCCCCAAAGCCTCGTAAAACAACACTTGTTTCGGCGTGTTGGACAAATGATCGTCTCCCCGGATAATATGTGTTATCCCAAGTTCGGCATCGTCTACAACACAGCAAAAATTATACGCCGGAGATCCGTCAGATTTTATCATGACCTGGGGTTTGATCTCATCCGTGTTAAAAGTTATCTTTCCGTGAATAATATCGTCTATTTCTATTTGTCTGCTTTTTCCCACGGTAAAAATTATCGCATCTCCTTCCCTGAACGCTTTTCCCTCCGAAAGAAGACCTTCCGCTTTTTTTCTGTAAATATCGAACCTTCCGCTCTGGAACACAGGCTCGTCATCCCATTCAAGCCCCATCCATTTAAGGTCGTCCAGTATCTCATCCAGAAACCTTTTCTCGGACCTTGTTTTGTCCGTATCCTCTACCCTTAGTAGGAATTTTCCGCCCGCATGCCTCGCGTAAAGCCAGTTAAAAAGCGCCGTTCTCGCGCTTCCGAGATGTAAAAATCCCGTAGGGCTCGGGGCAAAACGCACTTTTACCATTTTTCTCCTTCCTTATGTACTGCGTGTTTCGTTACTTTTCGGATAGTTCCATTCCTTTGTCAAGAGCCCTGAAATTGATGGGAACGAGCTCTTTTCTTCCTCCGGCCATTATCTTTATTACTTCTTTTAAAACTTTTTTATCGAATATTTTTTTCTTTCCGGCATATATCCCTACCGCTATGATGTTAGCTACCTTAATATTCCCTATTTTTATAGCCTCTTCTGTTATGGAATATGCCGCCATCGCTGTTTTTCCGGCAGACAGATCCCCGGCAACCAGAGAAGTATTTACAACCATCAGCCCTCCGGGCTCTACCAGTGCCCTGAATTTATGAAAGGACGGGTCATTCATAAGTATTGCCGTAGAGGCTCTTCCTACTACGGGATTAGCTATAAATTCATCGCTGACACGGACCATGGAGAATGCTGTCCCTCCCCTCACCTCGGCCCCGTAAGCGGGCAGCCACGTTACGTTAAGCCCTTTCAGCATAGCCGCTTCAGCTATAACTTTCCCCATTACCATTATTCCCTGCCCGCCGAAACCCGCGCATATTATTTTTTCATTGATAGCTGCCATAAAGTTTATTCACTCCCCGGTCTTAAAGGACATTCTCCTTACTTATCCGCGCTTAGAGTTCTGCAAAATAGACTTTTATAACGTCTTTGCGAGGAACGAACGAAGTGAGTGCCGAAGCAATCTCAATAAATATAACAAGTTATAAGATTGCTTCGGCTACCTACTAAGTCTGCCGAAATCCTGAGCCCCCTATGTTCCCACGGGACGAAGGGCTTCGGTCTCTTCGCTCCCTCGCAACGACGGGAAATCGCTATTTTGCAGAACTCTAAACCGCGATAGCGGGTTTAACCACTCCCAGAGGATATTCCTTCGAAATGACTTTTTCTATTCTCTCCATAGAGCGTACCGGATCAAGCCCCCAATAAGTGGGGCAGGGAGAAAGAACTTCAACCATTGAAAACCCTTTTCCCTCGAGCTGTGTTTCAAAAGATCTTTTGATCGCTCTTTTTGTTTTTAGAACTTCTCCGGGGGAATGGAGAGATGTTCTCTCAAGATACACCACCCCGGGAAGTACGGACATCATTTCCAGTATCTTTATGGGGAATCCTTCTTTATCCGATCGTCTCGTGTACTGCGAAGTAGACGTTGTCTGCCCGATGATGGTTGTGGGCGCCATCTGACCGCCTGTCATCCCATAAACACCGTTATTAATAAAAACGACCGACAGTTTTTCCCCCCTGCTTCCGGCATGTATTATTTCGGCTGTCCCTATTGCCGCGAGATCCCCGTCTCCTTGATAAGTGAAGACCAGCTTTTCGGGAAGTATCCTTTTCACCCCGGTGGCTACCGCCGGGGTCCTTCCATGGGCGGCCTCAAGAGTGTCAAAATCCCAGTAATCATAAGCAAGTACCGCGCAGCCTACGGGAGCTACCGCTATGGTGTTTTCTCTCATTCCAAGTTCATCTATAACCTCGCAAACAAGCCTGTGCGCTATTCCATGTCCGCATCCCGGACAATAATGTGTAGGCGCGTCTGTCATCGAGCTGGGTTTCAAAAATTTTCGATTCACTTCTTTTTTTCTCCCTTGCACTTCCCCCTGCTATTCAGGGCTTTTGCCCTTCGCACTATCTCTTTCTCTTCGGGAACGCCTCCTCCCATCCGCCCGTAAAACCCCATTTGTCCGCTGTTTTGAACGGCAAGGGCCACATCTTCCACCATCTGCCCCGCGCTCATCTCGACCACAAGAAACTTTGCTCCTCTCAAAGCCAGTTTCTTGACCGGCTTAGAGGGAAACGGCCATAAAGATACCGGCCTTAAGGATCCGGCTTTTATGCCGTTTTTCCGCAATGTATCAACCGCGGAACGGGCTATTCTCGCGACCGACCCGTAAGCGCATACTACTATCTCCGCGTCTTCCGTCTTGTACTCTTCACTCCTCGTTTCTTTTTTTTCTATTTCTTTGTATTTTTTCTGAAGTTTTATGTTGTGCCCTTCAAGCGCGCCGGTTCCAAGCAAAAGACTTTTTGTGCTTTTCCCTTTTCGCCCCTTTGCCCCTGTCAAAGCCCATGGTTTTTTTATTTCATCAGGCGGCTTGATCGCGCGGTCAAACTCAAGCGGCTCCATCATCTGACCCAGCATACCGTCGGCAAGTATCATGACGGGCGTACTGTATTTATCGGCTAAAGCGAACGCCCCGTATGTAAGGTCGAACATTTCCTGAACACTCGACGGCGCCAGCACTATTAACCTGTAATCTCCGTGCCCCCCTCCTTTTGTCGCCTGAAAATAATCTCCCTGTGCGGGAGAAATATTCCCAAGTCCGGGCCCCCCTCTCATAACATTAACTATAACACACGGCAGTTCGGTGGCGGCAATGTAGGAAATCCCCTCCTGTTTAAGGCTTATTCCGGGACTTGAAGAACTTGTCATTGCCCGCGCTCCCGCGGCAGATGCCCCATGCACCATGCTTATGGCAGCAATTTCGCTTTCGGCCTGGATGAACACCCCTCTTTCCTCTTCCATACGTTTTGACATGTATGAAGTAAGCTCGTTCTGTGGGGTTATAGGATATCCGGCATAAAACCTGCATCCTGCCCTTATGGCGCCTTCACCGCATGCCTCGTTTCCCGAGGTTAGATACCTGAGATCCTTCTTTTTTTTATTGATCGTTGTTCTATCCCCCATCCTGTTTTCCTTTTATTTCAGTGTTTTCTATGCTAATGGCGCAGTCAGGACACATTATGAAACATAGGCCGCATCCCGTGCACCTCTCAGGATGTTCCATAACGACATATTGCTGTCCCTTTTTATTCACCTTGCCGGGCGCTTGTATGGCCTTCTGCGGGCAGGCTTTTATGCATAACATGCACCCTTTGCACTTCTCTCTATCTATTTTTATTACCGTTTTCCTATTTCCCATGATGTTCTCTTATTTCCGCGCGTATAGTATCGGCTATCCCCTCTGCGGAAAGATGATATTTTCTAAGCAGTTCTTCCCTTGACCCGTGTTCGATAAATTCATCCGGAAGCCCTATCCGCCGGATCCTGGCCGGAGAAACATTCTCTCTTTCGCAAAATTCAAGAACAGCGCTCCCGAACCCTCCATTCGCGATCCCTTCTTCTATCGTAAATATATGCTTGAATTTCGCTGACACATCTTCAAGCATTGTTTTGTCGAGAGGTTTTATGAACCTCGCGTTTATAACCTCGATTTCGAGCCCTTCATGCGACAGTATATCGGCCGCTGATAGCGCTGAATTAACCATACTTCCTATCGCGATAACAGCCGCTTCTTTTCCGTTCCTTAGTTTCTCTGAAACGCCGATATCAAGCGCGGCGCATGACGATGCCGGGACCGCGCTTTTCCCGGAATCTCTGGGATACCTTATAGCGGCAGGTTTCCCCCACTCCAATGCTTTTTCAAGCATTTCTTCAAGCTCAGGCCCGTCTTTGGGAGCCATGACGATAAACCCCGGCAAGCTTCTCATATACGCGATATCAAATATCCCGTGATGCGTCGGCCCGTCTTTCCCGACTATCCCCGCCCTGTCCACGCAAAAGATAACAGGAAGCTCCTGCAGGGCGACATCGTGTACAAGCTGGTCATAAGCTCTTTGAAGAAAAGTGGAATATATCGCTACTACCGGCTTGATCCCTCCCCTGGCCAATCCGGCCGAGAATGTAACCGCATGCCCTTCCGTTATCCCCACATCATAAAACCTCTCCGGGAACCTGCCGGCAAAATCCACAAGGCCCGTTCCGTCAACCATTGCCGCTGTTATAGCTACTATTTTTTTGTCTTTTTCGCCAAGTTCAAGGATCTTTTCTCCGAAATACTGGGTAAAGAATTTTTCTTTGGGCCCTTCCTCCTGCTTTCCCTCTCCGGAAACAGGATCGAATCCTGACACCCCGTGGAATTTAACGGGGTTTTCCTCCGCGAATTTGTATCCTTTTCCCTTCCTGGTCACGGTGTGCAGTAAAACCGGTTCTTTAAGAGTGAATACCTTGCTCATAATGTTGATCAGCTGTCCAATATCGTTCCCGTCGATGGGGCCGAAATAGCGGAACCCCAATTCCTCGAAAACTATTCCGGGCACAAGCAGATTTTTCAGGCCTTCATTGAATTTTCGTATAGCC
The DNA here is from genome assembly GCA_041667545.1 of Candidatus Omnitrophota bacterium. Lineage (GTDB taxonomy): Bacteria > Omnitrophota > Gorgyraeia > Tantalellales > Tantalellaceae > SLID01. Next base: position 12,234 of record JBAYES010000041.1, read on the forward strand.
TTATGCGCCTGCGGCCCAAGCTTGGGGATCCCTTTTACTATCTTTTCGGTCTCCTCTTTGACCTTGTTGTAAAGAGGGTTCGTTATTACCGTGTTCAAGTATTTACTCATCGCGCCAACCGGCTTGGAAATAGAGTGTTCGTTGTCGTTCAGGATGACGGCTATGCTTGTTCCCATATGCCCCGCCTGGTTCAGCCCTTCAAAAGCAAGGCCCGTGGAAAGAGACGCGTCCCCTATAACAGCCGCTACTTTGAATTTTTCTTTTTTTATATCCCTGGCTTCCGCTATCCCCAAAGCGGATGATATTGAGGTCGCGCTGTGCCCGCAGGTAAAAGGATCGTGTTCGCTTTCTTCTCTTTTGGGAAATCCGCTAAGACCGCCCATTTCTCTAAGAGTGCCGAACCTGTCTCTTCTTCCCGTAAGCAGCTTATGCGCGTAACATTGATGCCCCACATCCCATATTATTTTGTCTAAAGGGCTGTTCAGGCAATAATGGAGAGCTATGGCGATCTCGACCGCCCCAAGGCTTGAGGCGACATGTCCGCCTTTCTGAGCCGTAACCTTGATTATTTCCTGCCTTATCTCTTCGGCGAGAAGTTTAAGCTGGTCAATGCTTAAGTTTTTCATTTCGCTCAGCAGATCTTTTTTGTCCAGAAATTCCGGCATAAGCATTTCCTTCTTTTTCTGTTAATCTTGAGCTATCGGTTTTGTCTCGAATTCCCCGTCCTTGTTTTTCATAAGCGTCTCGATCTTCGCTTTTGCCTTATCAAGCTTTGCCTGGCACAGCCGCGCCATTTTTATGCCTTCTTCGTATTTTTTAAGCGCTGTGTCCAGGGAAAATCCTCCCGACTCAAGTTCCTCTACTGTTTTTTCCAAGGCTTCAAAAGCTTTTTCAAAAGATATTTCTTTCATCTATTCCTCCGCTTCGATTTGCCGAAAGATCTTTTCTACGCGGGACTCCACCTCTCCCATTGCAAGTTTTGTTCTTATTCTATCGCCCCCTGACAAAGAAGACGCTTCCCTTAAGGGTTTTCCGTCTTTAAAAGTTATGCTATACCCTCTTTCGAGCACGGCCAAGGGGTTCAAGGTTTTCATTTTACCGGCAAGCACGGCCAGGTTCATGGCCGAGGTTTCCGCCCGCCTTTTCATCCCGTCTTCCAGGTCTTTCAAAAGATCATCTACTTCCTGCTCTTTCTGGACTAACATGTTCGCGGGATCCTTCATAACGTATCTCGATGAAAGTCCCTGTACGGTCTTTTCAAGCATGTCAATTTTCGCTTTCAACGCGGAAGTCATTCTTGATATCATCGTCTCTATAGCTTGTTCCAGGTCAGCCTTGCGCGGCATCACAAGTTCCGCCGCCGCGGAAGGCGTGCTTGCCCTGAGATCCGCGGTGAAATCGGCTATGGTAAAATCCACTTCGTGCCCCACCGCGCTTATAACGGGTATTTTTGAAGAATATATCGCCCGGGCTACCTCTTCTTCATTGAAAGCCCAAAGGTCTTCAAGGCTTCCCCCTCCCCTCCCTACAATAAGAACGTCGATCTCTCTGCCCTTGATCTCTTTTTTTCTCACAGCCTCGTTGTATTCGTTGAACTCGTTTATGGCATCTCTGATCTCTTCTTTCGATCCGTCTCCCTGAACCCTCACCGGCCTGAGGGTTATTTCAACATTAGCAAACCTTCTCCTGGCAACATTCAAAATATCCTCTATCGCGGCTCCGGAAGAAGATGTCACCACCCCCACCCTGAAAGGAAGCGCGGGAAGGGCTCTTTTCCTGTGCTCGTCGAAAAGTCCTTCCTTGCGAAGTTTTTCTTTCAGCTGTTCAAAGGCAAGCTGTAAGGCTCCCTTTCCCGAGGGTTCCAGAAAGGACACGTAAAATTGATATTGTCCTCTTTTGTCATATACTCCTATCTTGCCGCGGCTCAAAACTTTCATTCCATCTTCGGCCGCAAAAGCCAGTTTCAGGGCGCTGTTCTTGAAAAGAACACAGCTTATTATGCTTCCCTCATCTTTCAGGCTAAAATACAAATGTCCCGAGGGATATTGCTTAAAATTCGAGATCTCCCCTTCAAGCCATATCTCGGGGAACTTTTTCTCAAGGCATCCCTTTATCTCCCGGGTAAGCCGGGTTACTGTGTATATTTCTCTCTGTGTCTCCCGCGCTGTCATTCTATGACGGCTCCCTGACTATGAACTGACCCGCACCCTCTTTATCGAAACGGCTTTACCCGTCTTTTCGTCAACTTCTACCAGAACCCCGTGCATTTCTACCTCTTTGTCAGATACCTCGAACCTGTTCGGAAGCTGGGTCAGGAACCTTTCTATTATCAGCTCTTTGCGTCTGCCTATAACGGAATCATAAGGTCCGGTCATTCCGCAATCTGTAATGTAGGCCGTGCCTCCGGGAAGTATCTTTTCGTCGGCTGTTTGTATATGCGTATGCGTTCCTATAACGGCGCTTACTTTGCCGTCCAGATACCACCCCATCGCTACTTTTTCGCTGGTCGCTTCCGCATGCATATCTACAAAAATAATATTCGTTTTTTTCTTAAGCGTTTCTATTTCTTTTTGCGCCTTTCGGAAAGGGCAGTCCACCGCGTCCATGAAAACTCTACCTATAAGATTTACGGCCCCAAGCACTCCCTTGCCTTTTATCTCAACGGCCGTGGCTCCGCATCCGGGAGCGCCATCCGGATAATTTGCCGGTCTTATCAATCTATCCGAACGCCGCAGATATTCGTAGACTTCCCTTTTTTTCCAGATATGGTCTCCCGAGGTCATTATATCTATCCCGAACTCGTGAAGCTCTTCGGCTATCCGCTGAGTTACACCGCTCCCCCCCGCCGCGTTCTCGGCATTGGCTATAACAGCATCTATCTTTTTCTCCGACTTATAATCCCGCAGTTTTTTTCTTATGATCTCTCTGCCCGGCTCGCCCACAATATCACCTATAAAGAGTATCTTCATTTCTATTATCCCCGGATCGTTCCGTTTATTTCGCGTACTCTACAGATCTTATTTCTCTTATTACGACAACCTTTATCTGTCCGGGATACTGCATCCCGGCTTCTATCTTTTTCTTTATCTCCATGGCCATAACAGCGGCTTTGGAGTCATCTATTTTTTCCGGCTGTACGATCACGCGTATCTCTCTTCCGGCCTGTATGGCGTATGTCTTTTCCACTCCTTCCATCTGTCCCGCTATCGTTTCAAGTTCCTCAAGCCTCTTTACATACGATTCCAGCGTCTCCCGTCTCGCTCCCGGGCGGGCAGCGCTTATAGCGTCCGCCGCCTGAACAAGAACAGCAAGAAGCGTGCGGGGTTCCACATCGGCGTGATGCGCTTCTATCGCGTGAACAACTACATCCGGTTCGCCGTATTTTTTAGCAAGATCCGCGCCCAATTTCGCGTGGGAACCCTCTATCTCATGCGAAACGGCCTTTCCAATGTCGTGAAGTATCCCGATCCTTTTGGCCAGAGCCGTGTCAAGCCGGAGCTCTCCCGCCATTGCCGACATCAGGTATGCCGTCTCTTTTGAATGCTGCAGAACATTCTGCCCGTAACTTGTTCTGAACTTAAGCTTCCCGAGAAGCTTTACTATTTCCGCGTGCACTCCATGCACCCTTAGATCAAGAAGAGTGTTCTCTCCTTCTTCTTTTATTTCCGCTTCCATTTCTTTTTTTACCTTTTCCACGACTTCTTCTATTCTTCCGGGATGTATCCTTCCGTCCTGAATAAGTCTTTCAAGCGATATTTTAGCTATCTCCCGCCTCAGTTTGTCGAAACCGGAAATTATGACCGCCTCGGGAGTATCGTCTATTATGACATCAACTCCCGTGGCCATTTCGAGGGCTCTTATATTTCTTCCTTCCCTGCCTATTATCCGCCCCTTCATCTCGTCCCCGGGAAGATTTACTACGCTTACCGTGGATTCCACTGTATGATCCACCGCACATCTCTGTATGGCGAGGCCAACTATTTTTCGCGCTTCTCTGTCGGCTTTGTCACGTGTCTCTTCCTGGATCTTTCTTATTTCGAGAGCCGCGTCATCCATGGCCTCCTGCTTCATCTTGGCCACCAATAGTTCCTTAGCCTGTTCTTTGCTCATCCCTGAAATTTCCTGTAATTTCTGTTTCTCGAGATTTATGACTCTTTCTATCTCTTCTTCCTTTTTTCTGATCTCGTCAAATCTTTCTCTTAAAACTATTTCGTCTTTTTGCGCCTTTTTGTTCTTTTGTTCTATATATTCGACCTTTTTATCAAGATTTTCCTCCTTTTGCAGGAGTCTTTTCTCCGTAGCAGCAAGATCTTTCCTTCTTTCTTTTGTTTCTTCGTCTATCTCGGCCCTCATTTTCAGAGTTATGTCCTTGGCCTCGATAACAGCTTCTCTTTTTCTTCGTTCGGCCTCCACCTTGGCGCTGGTTACTATTGTTCGGGCCTTGTCTTCGGCCCTTTTTACTTTCATTTTTGCCGTATATTTCCTCAGCACGTAGCCGAGAAAAAATAAAAACGCCCCTCCCAAAACGGCAAAGCCTATGTAAACCGCGGATATATTGTTTTGCATTTATTGCCCCCTTTCTTTTTTGAAAGGCTTCAGGGGAACTCTGCGGCGGAGCCTAAGACCGTTCTTGCTCCGTTATCACTCTATCGACATACCTGTCGTGGGGGGCTCGAGGAAGAAGGTCTACTACCTGGAAACTAAAAGCTACCCCTATGGTTTTTAGCCCTTGCGCCGCGTCGTCCGATAGAAAGGTATCGTAAAATCCCTTTCCCCTGCCAAGGCGCATGTTGTTCCTGTCATAAGCTAATGCCGGAACTATCACAAGATCTATCTCTTCCATAGGTATCGCTTTTACCTGCAGGTCTCCGGGTTGTTCTATCCCCAAAGGCCCTCTTTCCAAGCGGTCATTCTTCTTTATTTCCGAGGGTGTCATTTTGTTGCTCCCGGAAAGTATGTACGGAACCCCGACCCTTTTGCCCTGTTTCAATGCCTCCTGTATAAATTCCCCGGTGTCTACCTCTTGCGGCAAAGAAACATAAGCCAGTATCGTCGATGCGTCTTTGAACTCCTCGGAGAAAAAAAGCTGTTGTTCAATGTTTTTGCTTCTTCTTTTTCTCTCGTCAAGAGGCTGTTCCCCCAGACGCCTTATCATTTGTTTTCTGATCTTCTCTTTTTCCTGTCTAAAAAGATCTGTTTGGGAATCTCTGTCCCCCATGTTACAACCTTTTTTTATTGCTTCCGCTATCATCGTTCTTCTTTTTTTGTCTATCTCCATTTAAACCGATTCCACTCTCTCTACTTCCGGAACCTCTTTCTTTATCGTTTTTTCCACCGCTCCTTTAATCGTCATCTGGCTCATTGGGCATCCTGAACATGCGCCTTTTAGTTTTACCTTTACAACTCCGCCTTCTACGCTCACAAATTCTATATCTCCTCCGTCCCCTTGCAGCATTGGCCTTATTTTTTCTATCGCTTTTTTCACTTTTTCTTCCATGATATGCTCCTCTATTGTTTTCAAAGTTTATATCTCAGCCTGTATTATACCCTACCCAATTCCCCAAGTAAACCCCGGGTAATGTTTATTTTAGAGATAAGTAACATTTCCGTTATCCGCAGTAAATTCCTACACCGTCGTCACGAGGAGCCCTGTACCGTACGGTACAGGGCGACGAAGTGATCTCATAATATGAGAATATTTCGGAGGGAGATTGATTCGGCCCTATGCCAA
>JBAYES010000042.1:0-17356 GCA_041667545.1 Candidatus Omnitrophota bacterium
CGTCCCTGCTGAGTTCAAGGCAAATAAGCGCGGCGAAATCCCGTGTCAGATAATGAACTCAAGCAAATGCTGGGAAATGGTCTTACGGGGGGAAAAATATGCCGTATGTATCCTCCCGTTTGCGGATAAAAGTCAGCAACTTTCTTGACACTATGTTATTACGGGATAATGGTTGACGGTATAATGGCGGGGTGATAATATACTGTGATTATTATGTCAACCTGTGTCGGGGCGTAGCGCAGCTTGGCTAGCGCGCCACGTTCGGGACGTGGAGGTCCTGGGTTCGAATCCCAGCGCCCCGACCAATTTCATTATCGGCGGATCCCATAAATTTGAAACCTTTCGTGGAAAAAATTCAAAGAATACATCTTATTTATAAAGGCCGTGTGCAGGGTGTAGGTTTCAGGTTTACTTTCCGAGCGGCAGCGGCGGAACTTGGGGTCAAGGGATATGTAAGGAATCTCCCCGACGGCACAGTGGAAGCGGTATGTGAGGGTCCTGGAGGTAAAATAGACCTTTTGAAGAACAGTATCTCCGGCAAAATGGGAGAGTATATAGGTTCATGTGAAGTGTATAGTATGGAAGAGGAAGTGTCCGGAAAATTCCGGGATTTTAGGATACTAACATAGGGTTCCGCAAAATGGACTTTTATAACGTCTTTGCGAGGAACGAACGAAGTGAGTGACGAAGCCCTTCGTATCGTGATAAAAGCTATGGCTCAGGATTTCGGCAGACTTAGTAGATGGCCGAATCAATCTTAACATATATGACAAGTTATGAGGTTGCTTCGGTCGCTTTGCTCCCTCGCAATGACGAGAAATAGGCATTTTGCAGAACTCTAAATACTAACATGATATGGAGGGGCGGAGACATGAGAAGACTTTTTTGTTATCTGATAGTATGTGTTTGTCTCGCGGCGGCATTGTCGGGCTGTTCGGATATAAGATCAAAATTCATACGTAAACCCAAGGAAGATACCTCACCCCGACGGTACATACCAGTAAGAGAATACGATATACGCCCCAGTATGGAGCTTTATTCCAAACGCTACATATTCTGGAAAAACTGGCATAAGGAATTCATGGATCTGGTAAGGAACCCCCGTATGACCAACCATAAGAAGATAACGGTAGCCATTGAACAGGAGATATCCAATCTTTATGACATGAAGAGAATGCTCGTCGACGAAAAAGGAGACGAATTGCAGCTGGTTATAGACGGGGTCCAAAATATAGAAGATAACATTAAAAAACAGACATTAACAAGCGGGAACAGGGTAAGGATCATACGTACCATGGATCTTTTAGGAAAAGAGATACGGGACAAATTTTCCTACCGCAAAATGACCGGAGAAATACGTGATGAATTCAGAAGGGAATAATAATTTCGGAATGATGAGATTTCCCATAGGGCCTCTCGAGACAAATTGTTATCTGGTATACGATACATCAGCCATGGAAGGGGCTATCATTGACCCCGGTTGGCACGACGAGGATATGCTTAAAGCCGTTGCCGATACCGGGGTCGAGGTGAAGTACGTGATCAACACTCACGGGCATGCCGACCATATCGCGGGAAACGGGGATTTTGCTGTTCCTGTCTTAATTCACCGGCTCGATGAAGAGTGCCTTACCGACCCGGTCAAGAACCTGTCGTATTTTTCAGGCATCTCCTTTACAGGATCTGAGGCGGGAAGAACCATTGAAGACGGCGAGATGATAAGAGTGGGAGATCTTGAGCTTGAGGTATTGCACACTCCTGGGCACACCCCGGGAGGAATATCGTTAAAATGCGCTCTCGGAGTTTTTTCCGGAGATACGCTTTTTTTTGAAGGAATAGGGCGCACCGATCTTGCCGGCGGGGATCTCGCGGCAATTCTTGAAAGTATAGAGAAAAAACTTATGTGCCTGCCGGATCACATCGCGGTATTTCCCGGACACGGAAGAGAGACAACAATAGGCGAAGCAAGGACGTTCTTGCGAAGAGAGTTTTCTTATAGAATGGATCTGATCTGAAAAAATGCATAGCCAGATAAAAAATTTTATTTATTTCCTTGAAGTGGAAAGAGGGGTGAGTGTAAACACCGTCAGGTCCTACTCTCGTGACCTGAAAAAATTCGTGGAGTTCCTGACAAAAAAGAACAAAGATCTTTCGTCGGCTACGCGTGAGGATGTTATATCGTTCCTGATGATACTCAAAGACAAGGGACTTAATCCCTCGTCCATAGCGCGTAACCTCGCCGCGCTCAAAACCTTCTGGAAATTTCTTGTGGCGGAGCAGGTGGTCAGGGAAAATGTGGCATCCCTGGTAGAGTCACCCAAGACCTGGAAGACAATACCCGATGTTCTTACAAAAGAGGAAATCGAAAAACTTCTTAATGCTCCGAAAGGAAGGCGTCTTTCGGTTCACAGGGACAGGGCCATACTTGAAATAATGTATGCTTCGGGCCTCAGGGTTTCCGAAGTAACCGAGCTTAAACGGGCCGAGGTAAATGTAGCTTCCGGTTATGTCAAATGTTTCGGAAAGGGGGGGAAAGAGCGCATTGTTCCTTTTGGAGAGGCCGCGTCAAAAGCTATAACAAAATATCTTGAGTCGGGAGGGGCGGCAATTTCCGAGAAATATAAAGAAGAACATCTGTTTCTTTCAAAGCTGGGGAGAAAGCTCTCTCGCCAGAGCTTGTGGAAAATGATACAGAAATACGCTTTGATATCCGGGATAAAAAAACACATAACCCCGCACACATTAAGGCATTCTTTCGCTACGCATCTTCTGGAGGGAGGGGCGGATCTCAGGGGAGTGCAGGAAATGCTGGGTCATTCCGATATCTCTACCACGCAGATATATACGCATATCAGCAGTGAAAAGCTTAAGAAAGTACATGCAGAATTCCATCCTAGGGGAAAGTAAATGACGGGCGATTTCAGGGCAGAGTTGCCTTGTCTTCTTAGAAAAAGTCTCTCAAGGAGAGCTATCGTCGTTGTGGAAAAAGCGGCCTTGATAGGTGAAACTTCCGGCAAAGATATTTTCCTGGTCGGAGGAACTGTCCGGGATATATTTCTCGGGGAAAAAAGTTATGATGTTGACATGGCGGTAGAGGGTGACGCTATCGCTCTTGGGAAAAGTATTGCAGGCTCTTTGGGCGCAAAGATCATATGCTATGCCAAGCCGGGAACGTGCACCTTGTTTTTTCCTTTATCAGGCATGTCAGGTACCCGCACCCATGGGATAAGGTTAGATATAGCGTCTTCCAGGGAAGAGATGTATTCTTCTCCGGGGGCTTTTCCGGATACCAGGCCGGGAACCATAGTGGACGATCTCGCGAGACGTGATTTTACGATAAATGCCATGGCTATCGGTGTGAACGGAAAAAATACCGGAGTCCTTCTGGATCCCATGAAAGGATCGGACGATCTTGCTAAAGGTCTAATAAGAGCGCTTCATGACAATAGTTTTCTGGACGATCCGGCAAGGATCTTCAGGGCGGTAAGGTTCGAAAAGCGTTTGTCTTTCACAATAGAGGAACACACAGAGCGCTTAATAAGGCATTCCGCTGAAACAGGGATGTTGAGGAAACTGAGGAAGAACAGGATAAAAGAAGAGTGGAGGCTTGTTCTCAAAGAAAGACGGCATAAAAAATGCCTTATCCGCCTCAGGGACCTTTTAAAAGATGAAATGGATTTTGTTCTCAGTGTAACAGCCGGGAAAGGAGATAGTACGAATGGGTAGGGTTGAGAGAGTGTCGGAAGCGCTGCGCAGGGAAATTTCCGTTATAATCCAAAGCGGCATAAACGACCCTCGGATAAACTGTGTTACAATTACACGGGTCGCTGTGACAAGGGACCTTAAGACCGCGCGGATATATTTCGTTTTCCCTGAAGAGTTCGGACCTGCGGACAAGATACTAAAGGGCCTTTCCCGGGCCTCCGGTTTTGTGAGGGGGGAGCTTGCTTCCCGTATAGAAATGAAATTTGTGCCAAACCTCATTTTTTCAGAGGAAAAAGAGAATAAGAACAGGGACCGGATAGACGCTCTTTTTGAAGTTGTCGAAAAGGAACATGCCGAGTTCCAGAGAACAAAAATGGAAGGACAGGTTATGGACAGAGAAAACATGCTCAAAGTCATAGACGCTATAAAACAGAAGGATGATTTTTTGATAACAGCGCATGTCAATCCCGAAGGAGATTCGGTGGGAAGTCAGATAGCTTTATTCAATCTGCTTGAAAAGCTGGGAAAGAACGCTGTAATGGTACAACAGGATCCGGTACCCGACAATCTCAGGTTCCTCAGAGGCTCCGGATCCGTGATGCGGGGGTTGCCCGATGAGTTTATTCCCAGGACTTTGATCGTATTGGATTGTCCTGTCAAAGAAAGGACGGGCAAGGTCACACGATGTCTGAGCGGAGAGGAGTTCACGATAAATATAGACCATCATGTAAGCAATGAATATTTCGGAGATATTAACTGGGTGGAGCCGGGGGTAAGTTCAGCTGGAGAGATGATATACAATATTGCGGTCGAGATGGGGCTTCAGATAGATGAGGCCATGGCGGAAGCGCTCTATACCTCAATAGTCACAGATACGGGGATGTTCAATTACGAAAACACCTCTCGCTCGACCCATGAAGCAGCGGGTCATCTAATTTCCCTGGGCGTTGTCCCTAACAGGGCGCACAAGGAAGTGTACGAAAGTAAGACCGCTCAGGAAGTGAGGCTTTTGGGAAGAGTTCTTTCCACTTTGGAGCTTTTTTCGGACGGGAAAATAGCGTGCATATACATGACACGCGAGATGTGCAAAAAGGAAGATGTTGATGTTCCCTCGACGGATGAATTCATAAATTTCCCCAGATCGGTCAAAGGCGTCGAGATATCTATTTTCTTAAAAGAAGACACAAGTTTCGAGGGCAGAGTTAACGTTAGTTTCAGATCAAGCGGCGAATATGATGTTAACGTTCTCGCGTCCAGATTCGGGGGAGGGGGGCATCCGAAAGCATCGGGATGCGTCATAGACGGAGCTATTGATGATGCCAAGACCCTATTGATAAACGCTGCCAAAGAGATCGTGGAGAAAAGTTCATGAGTTATGGAGCGATCCGCGGAGGGGTAGACCAGGTCTCCGGGATTCTGGTTGTGGATAAAGCGAAAGGCATGACAAGCCATGACGTGATAGATGTCATCAGAAAAAGATTCGGCGTTAAAAAGGCCGGGCATGCCGGAACTCTTGACCCCAATGCCACAGGGGTACTTGTCGTCCTTATCGGCAAGGCCACTAAACTTTCCCAGAAGCTTACCGGAGAAGATAAGAAATACCGGGCTGTAATGAAGCTCGGAGAAAGGACAGACAGCGGGGACTCGACAGGAAAAATAATATCCGGGGGAGAAGTTTTTTGCTTTCCGGATCAGATAAAAAAAGTTATGCAAGGTTTTGTCGGCGAGATAGAACAGATCCCGCCGATGTTCTCGGCTAAAAAGGTGGGAGGAAAAAGGCTGTACAAGGCGGCAAGAAGAGGCGAGGTCGTCGAAAGGGCTCCGATCAAAATAACGATAAAAAGCCTTGAGGTTATTTCCTTGAACATGCCCGAGGTGGAATTCGACGTTCTCTGCACCAAGGGAACCTATATACGGCAGCTTGCGGACGATATCGGGGAAAAACTCGGATGCGGAGCGCATCTTTCTGAACTCAGAAGGATATCAAGCGGCGAGTTCAATGTTGACGGTTCAGTCCCGGCGGCAGAGCTCGAAAAAATGAGCAAAGAGAGTTTTTATGAAAGTGTTGCGCGGATATAAAGGCGCAGGAAAATCGCTTATAGAACCCGTTCTGGCAATAGGTGTCTTTGATGGCGTGCATCTCGGACATCGCAAAGTCATAGAGAAAATGATGTCTTCTTCCGGTGGGGGAGACAAAACCATTCTTACCTTTGATCCGCATCCCGAGACCGTGTTAAGGCCCCACTTGGATCTTCCCCGCATAATGTCGCTTGAGCATCGCCTGAAACTTTTTCGAGAGATGGGGTTGGATGCCGCTATTATTGTGAAATTTTCCAGGCATATAGCCGAGATGTCCCCCGAGGATTTTATAGAGAGGGTGATAAGGCGAGGCATCGGTTCCGAAAGGGTATTCGTGGGAGATAATTTTTATTTTGGTAAAGGTGCATGCGCCGGCACGGCAAGGTTCCGGAAAGCGGGAACCGAACGCTGCATCAAAGTTGATGTAGTGAAAGCGGTCAAAAAAGGCGGCAAGGTCATCAGCAGTACACGGCTCAGAAAACTTGTCTCGGCAGGGTCTCTTGATGAAGCCGAAAAATTACTCGGCAGGCCCTTTTCTGTTCTGGGAACGGTGGTGTCGGGCGATGGCATAGGAAGGGTAATAGGCACTCCCACCGCCAATATAGACCCGCATCATGAAGTTATTCCGCCGGTCGGGGTATATGCGGTTAAGATAGCTCTGGAAGGAAAACACTTTCCCGGTGTGCTTAACATAGGGTATAAGCCTACCTTCTACGGACGATCCCCCAAAAGGAAGGAACCGGTCATAGAGGCTCATATACTGGGGTTCAGCGGCGACCTTTATGGTATGGACATTGAGGTGTTTTTCGTAAAACGGCTCCGTTCCGAACAACATTTCAGCTCAAAAGAAAAGCTAAGATCAGCCATAGAAAAAGATATAGAGACGGCAAGAGCGATCATGACGGTGAGAGAACAGGGGTAAAACAGGGCAAACATACATGGATATCCGATCAAAATTCTCACTTCGAACAGCGGCCCGCGTACTGCTACTTGCGGGTGTACTTGTTTTCGCGCTGTACCTGCGCCGTTATACTTTCTGGCTGCCTCATTGGAAAGGGGACCAGTCTCACTATATCACCCTGGCGATGAAACTGGACAAGCTGGGGTTTGACCAATTCAATCTTCGCGGGGTCGAGTTAAGAGCCCTGACTCTGAGCCTTACTCCGCAGGGAAAATTTGCCTTTCGTCCGGGAATAGACCCGGCGGGCATTACTTTTATTGACCCCTTTCTTTCCCGTGATACGGAAAGTAAAGGGCATCTCCTGGAAAGCCTCGCCATGACGGGCATAACCTATTACGACCAGCCTTTCTTCCATAAGCCCACGGGCCTGCCTTACGCGCTCGCGCTTTCGCACAGGATATTCACGCAGAAAAACCAGCCTTATGTAGTGTCCCTGGCGAATATCGGCTCAGATCTGCGAAAGCTGGATCTTCGCGTGGTGTTCGGAATAATGCCCGCCCCGGAAGAGATGAGGGTGTTTTATTCAGTTCTTCCCGCTATTTTCCAGGCCCAGTTCTGGGCCGTGATAGTGCCTCTTCTTTTCAGCATGGGATTGATATTTCTTACTTTTATGCTCGGTAAATATCTTTTTAGTTTCAGGACCGGACTTTATGCCGCTTTCATGATGGCAATAAATCCGGTAGCGATCATGAGTTCCCAGAAGATATGGGCAGACGATATGCTGGCTTTTTTCATGACTCTTGCTGTAATCCTTCTTGCGGTCTCATTCAAGAGGGGATGGTACTGGCCGGCTTTCGCGGGGGGGCTAAGCTGCGGGGTTGGAGTTCTCGCGAAACAGTCTTCAGGAGGGCTTCTCTTTGCCCTTTACTATTTTACGGCCTTTATGATCCTGGCAGGCCTTATAAACGCTAAAAAACTAAGCGGCGTTAAAGAACAATATCCCCTCGCCGCAAAAACGGTTCTATTCACAATAGGAGTTTTTGCCGTAAGCGGTTTCTGGTTCTGGAAAATATACAGCATGTTCGGCAACCCCCTATGGCTCCCTGAACGCCGGATCGCAGGTGCCGGGGGATGGTCGGATTTTTTGTCAGAACGGGTCAATCCGAGAATATTTTTTCTTTTCGGAGCGCCTTATCTTTGCCCCCTGTTCATCCCTTTATTTTTGTCGATCAAAAGAACTTTGATGGAAATTCTTAATAGGATAAGAGGAATAAAGAATGGATACTTTTTTATATTTTTTTGGATGATAATTTTAGTTTTCAATTATCATTTCGCGAGAGGCTCCGAGCACCGCCGGCTTTTACCCGTATATCCTTTGATCGCGGTCATTTCAGGGTATTATTTTGATAAATTCAGATCATTGGACCTTAGATCCAACAATTTTTTTCGGAACAGATACGTCAGGGAGGTGCTGATAGTAATAGTGTTTGCCTCAGCGGCGTTATGGTCGGTCCCGAGGGGTATTGAACCCGGGTTGGAAGATCGTGTCTTTATAAGAAAACCCGTTCCCGAATGGGTCTCAAATGTATTCTAAGGATGTGTTCAACATGAAACAAATACTCATGCTGAATTATGAGTTCCCGCCTTTGGGAGGCGGCGCGGGGAATGCCGCGTATTACGTGCTCAGAGAGCTTGCAAAAAGGGATGATCTGGAGATAACCCTGGTAACTTCTTCCCCTGACGAATACAGGGAAGAAAAATTTTCCGGCAATATAAAGGTTTACCGTCTGGATATCGGCAAACAAGGGAACGTCCACTACCAGTCGTTACGGGATCTGATCGTCTATAGCGTTAAGGCGTATGGTTTTTGCGAAAAACTCATAGCCGGGAATAAGTTCGACCTTATTCACGCGTGGTTTGGGATACCTTGCGGATATATCGCCATGAAACTGGACCTTCCATACATTGTAAGCCTGCGGGGCAGTGATGTCCCCTTTTATAACCCCCGTTTTTACTGGCTGGATAAGTTCGTATTCCGGGGTCTCAGTAGAAAAATATGGAAGAACGCGAGAGCGGTTATAGCTAATTCGGAAGATCTTAAGGGGCTGGCTCTGAAGACTTCACCAGATGCAGATATCGAGGTCATTCCTAATGGTGTTGATACAAGGCAATTCACGCCCGGGGAAAAGGAGACAGAGGATTTTGTAATACTTTCCACTTCACGCCTGATAGAAAGAAAGGGCATCAAGTATCTTGTTCAGGCTTTTTGTGAACTATCTAAAAAATATCCCAAGGTTAAATTAATACTTGCTGGTGACGGAGACCAGAAAAAAGATCTGCAGGAGTATGTTCGAAATGAGGGGGTGGCCGATAAAGTGGAGTTTGCGGGGGTAGTGCCTCACGAAGATATGCCCGGCCTGTACCGTAGGGCGGATGTTTTTGTTTTACCGTCGCTCAACGAGGGGATGAGCAATTCTCTCCTGGAAGCCATGGCCAGCGGACTGGCTGTAGTGACCACGGATACAGGAGGCGCCTCGGGTTTTCTGGGGGAAGCGGGTATTTTTGTCGAAAAAGCGAGCTCCGAGAGCATACTGGACGCGCTACGCGGATCATATGAAGATCGGGAAAAACTTTCACATATGAAAAGAATGAGCAGGAAAATAGCCGAGGAGTTCAGCTGGAGAAGGGTTGCGGAAAGAACTTTGGCGCTGTACGCGGCAAGGTGATATTGTGCCGGGCCTTTCGGTGTTCTTTGTTTTCATTGAGGAGAAGTGATGTTTAGGCATAACAAGAAAATGTTCTATAATGAGCTGAGGAAAGAGGAATGCGGTGATGTTGTCGACTTCGGACCTTTAGCGAGGCTGAGACGCAGAATAATACTGGATATGCTTAAAATCGCCTGCGGAAAGAACAGCAGGATACTTGACACGGGCTGCGGCAGAGGTAACCTCCTTTTTGAGATGGATAGAGCCGGTTTTTTCAACCTTGAGGGCAGTGATTTTTCCGAAGAGTCGCTTGCCATCTCAAAACAAAAGTTCACGGGCAGGTTATTCCGGGCCGACCTGACGAACCTGAGAGATTTCGCTTCAGGCGGGTACGACGCTGTTATATGCTCCGAAGTCCTCGAGCATATCGAGGATGATATATCCGCCATGAGAAACCTGAATTCATTGCTAAAGCCCGGCGGTATCTTAATAATTTCGGCGCCTTTTAATCCGGATATGTGGTCGGAACAAGATGATTTCGCCGGACATGTGAGACGTTATTCCGAGGGGGAAGCGGAAGAGAAATTACGCTTGGCCGGCTTTATGGTAGAGAATATCCGTTTCTCAGGCTGGCTATTGTCGGAGGTTTATCACAAGACATTTATGCGCAATGACCCTGCCGCGATAAGAAGTGCAAAGAACAGGAACTTGAAGAGAATAATATCGAGTGTTCTCTATTATCCTCTTTTGCTGGAATCGCCCGTAAGGTCCACGCGTCTGGCCAGAAGGTTGTTCATATTAGCCAGACGGCCGGAGGGTCGGGATGTCCTGGATAAAGGCGCATAACGCAGTAAATTTCTAAGAAATGTGAGGGGCAATTACAAAGCGAATGGAAAAAAACGGCAAACTAAATTTACTGAAACTTGCAATAACGGTTTGTCTCCTATGGGCTGTGTTCGCTCGTGTTGACATTTCCAGGCTCAAGGACATGCTCAAGACAGTTGATATCGTCCTTTTGGCCGCGGCGTTCGCGGTATTATGCGCGGGTGTTGTACTGAGCAGTTTCCGGTGGAAGGTTCTGCTTATCCCGCAGGACATACGAATATCTTTGGGCAGGGCCGTTTATGCGTATGTATCGGGAATGTTCTTTAACAGTTTTCTGCCGACGACCATTGGCGGCGATGTTATCCGGGCCAGGATGATATCTCCAAAAAATTACCACAAGGGCCTGGCAGCTACGTTGTTCGAGAGGTACCTGGGCGTGGTCGCCCTGGCGTCCTGGGCCCTATTTGGGGCGCTATCCGCTTACAGAGGGGGATATCCCGCCGCCATGATCCGCATGGCCGCGCTGACCTCGGCTTTCATTCTTCTTTCGTTCTTTGTGCTGCTTACTTTGTGGCGGCGCGAAGGGGCCGGACAAGGCAAAAACTATAAAAAACTGCCGGAGATCATAAGACGCTTTCTCTCGTCCGCGGCCGTATACAGGAATTTCGGTTCAAATGTCGCTATCGCTCTGCTTGCCTCATTTATGTTCCAGTTTCTGGCTATCTTCTGTGTTTTTCTGATAACACGGGCACTGAGAATAGAAGTCGGTTTTGATTTTGTGATCGTAGCGGCCACGCTAACGGCTCTTTTTTCCTCTTTTCCCGTGTCGATAAACGGGATAGGGCTTCGTGAGGTGTCTTATGTGTTCTTTTTTTCAATTATCGGCATATCGCCCACGGCGGCTGTGGCTCTTTCGTTCCTGGTGTTTACCATGCATATTTTGGCCAGCGCCGCTGGAGGGATGATCTTTTTGGCTGGGGAAGGCCGAAATGGTATTGCTTTACGCGGAGGTTAGTGGTCACCGCATTATTATGGTAAGGAGCATGACAAGCATGGTTCCTCTAGTTATGCCAGGGCAAAATGAGTAAGAGAATATTCTTTTTTCGTCGAGCGGCGGCGAAAGTGAGATGGGTTAATTTGGAGAAAGTGTCCAATTTATATGTGATCAAAGGGTAGTTATGGAGACAACGCGTCAGGAAAAAACTAAAGTATGTTTTGTGGTCAGAAATCTGACACATGGAGGAGTTTACCGATATGTTAAAAATCTTTTGCTTGCCCTGGACAAAATAAATGCCGATAATTTCGAGTTTTATTTGATCCATAACGATGATAGGATAAAGGGGGCGTTCTCAAATATCAGTGAATTGTACGTCCCAACAAAGAACAGGGCATCTTTTGACTACATTTTTTCCTTAAGGTTATTACTTAAGAATAAGTTTGATACGGTTGTTTATCTTAAAAATGTTATTCCTATAACTCATTTTTTCTTGAACGGACGAAAAATAAATTTAGTATATGACCTGGGATATTTTGAAAAGGGGCTGAAGGCCTATCCTCTCACTGATACCCTTTTTATGAGAATTTTTATGAAAACATCCTGCAATTTAGCGGATTCAATTTTAACGATATCGAACTCTACTAAAGAAGACGTGCACAAGAAATTTAATATAAAAAGAACAAAGATAGGTGTTATCTGGGGTGGGGTTGAAAACAATTTTAAGGCTTTGGAGAATGAGAACTATTTGGAAGATGTGCGTATGAAGTTCAACCTGTCCCGTCCTTTTTTGTTCTATTCCGGGTCATTGTCTCCCAGGAAAAATGTGGACCGGATGCTGAAGGCGTTTGAATTGGTGCGTGGAAAAATACCGCATGACCTTGTTATGTCCGGATTTAAGACCCTTCCGGAAAAACTTCTCAGGATGTTCAGTAAAGACAGGGTGAAAGTTTTGGGATATGTGAGGGAAGAGGAGCTGGTCGCCCTTTATAACATGGCAGATGTATATCTCTATGCGTCACTTTATGAGGGGTTCGGGCTTCCGATAATAGAGGCGCAATCCTGCGGGTGTCCTGTGATCACATCAGGCATTACTTCTATGCCTGAAGTTGCCGGAGACGGAGCTGTTATTGTAGACCCCAAAAATGTTCATCAGATAGCTGCATCAATGCTTAGGATAATTGAAGATGAAGATTTCAGGAGCGCGTTAATATCAAAAGGGTTTAAAAACGCAAAAAAATTCTCCTGGGAGAAATGCGCCCAAGCTTTAGTTGGAGCGATCTGATGCTATGAGAAATTAAAAAGCGAGAACACGGTTTGAGGTCATTTTCGAAGAACTAAAAAGATATACTATCGCAGGTGCTATAATTCTGATAGTTCAAAAGAGGATGTTGAAGTTGTTGCAATCTTATGCTTTTATGCATAGTGAATGTTGGCTCCAGTTAGGGGATTCATCAGCAAAAACGTGTTAACCTTTTAGATATCCCCGAAGTTGAACATGTCGAAAAGGATATTTTGTGGCATACAGAATTGCCCCAAATATACGAGGTAAAAATCAGGAGTGTCAAATGGCTTATTTTGATCATTTTGCTGGGACTGATATTTCCAAAACAGGGAGGATCTTAGTTAGAGAGAAGGTCAAGAGACAATTCGAATTTTTGACCGCATGCATTGATGGTGACCCGGGAAACATCGAAGTTCTGGAAATCGGACCGGGGAGAGGGGACTTGTCAAAATTATTTTTGGAACGGGGGTACCAAAATTATGATGTTGTGGAACCTAATATTCAAATGCGGCAGAATTTGAACAAATCGGGAATAAGAGAGATCAAGGAATATATGATCCCTCATTTGAAAGAAAGAGATTCTTCTTATGATATAATTATCGCCGCAGATGTTTTTGAACATCTAAATGATACTTCAGAAGCAAAAATGTTTATCAAAGAAGCAGGCAGGGTTTTAAAGAAAGGCGGGATCTTGTTTATGGCATGCCCCGATCTTTTAGATTGGGGACTTGACTTTTGGAATGGGGACTATACACATTCAAATCCGACAACACTGCGGAGAACACTGGGGCTAATGTCCGATAATGATCTTAAAATTTGTTTTCAAACGTATATGTACGGGTGTTTTACCGGCATATTCGGATATTTGTTAGGGAAGGGAATCAGGAGCCTTACGTTCTTGTCGAAAGGGAATTCTCTGAGCTCAAAATTGTATAAATTGAGAACAAGCTTTTTACGTAAATTCGTGGTAGTCGGACGCAAATAAAAATGAAAATTCAGGAAAGCTGGAATTTCATCAAGATGTCGAAGTTGATAAACGTAAGGAGAAGGAGTGACACGATTTCTGAAAACGTCGGTTAATTTTTTTGCAGGCACATGGGCTGCAAAATTTTTCAAAAGCATACCAATAAAGAGCTTTATTTACAGGAAATTTGTCCCCAAAAAGGAAGAGCTGGTTGTAGAATGCTTGGGGAACAGGATGCATGTCAATGCCAGAGATTCAGGGATAGCCCCAGATCTGTTCTTCAGGGGCATTTACGAGCCTTTTGAAACAAAATTATTCTTGAATTTGATATCCGAAAATATGCGAGTAATGAACATTGGCGCCAATTTTGGATATTACGTTATGTTGGCCGCGAAAAAAGTTGGAGTAAACGGAAAAGTGTATGCTTTTGAGCCTGAACCAAAGAACTACCAGTTGCTTTTAAAAAATATCAAAGAGAATGGATATGGAAATGTTGTGCCTGTGCAGGCCGCAATTAGTGATAAACCGGGAGTTTTGAAACTTTTCCTTGATAGTGATAACGCCGGAAATCATTCTTTGGGGGGCGAGGGTAAATACCTGCAAGTTAAGGCTGATACTGTTGATAACTATTTGGAAATTTTTGGAGAAAAAGAAAAAATCGATATTATCCAAATGGATACTCAGGGTAGTGAGGGGTTGATACTGGATGGTGCTTTTGAAACCATTTCTCGAAGCCGGCCCAAAATTATTATGGAATTTTGGCCGTATGGGCTGAAAAATGTTGGGACTGATGCCCTGGGATTATTGAAAAAGATTGAAAGTTATGGTTTCAGAGTAAGTGTGATAGATGAGAAGCTCAAGAGCTTAAGATGTTTGTCTCCTTACAAGATAGTTGAAGAATGTGTCAGATCTAAAAACGGAAAAGGTTTTGTCAATCTACTATTGGAGATGGTTTGATCTGCCGGGAAATCAATGAATAAATTCTTAAAAGAAACCGTTTGGAGTATGATGGCCAAAGCGGTCGCGTTTTTTCTTTTTTTCGCATTGAACGTTTTTTTGGCCAGGAAGCTGGGAGTAGAAAGTTTTGGTTTTTGGTCCTTGTTTTTGTCCATCATCACTCTCATATTCATACTCGCTAACTTCGGAGTGAATGCTTCTGCTGGCAAGTTTGTAGCTCAATACAAGGGTACGGATCATCTTAAAAGCATCTTCTTGTCCTCGGTAAAATTGCGGTTGATCTTCAGCGCTGTTTTTGCCGGTATCTTATTGTTGTCACGCGGATATATCGCGGGCTTATTCGATGTCCCGGGGTTAGAGAAGCTCCTTCTCTACGGCGTACCATTGGTTTTTTTTGCGGGGTTTGTGGAATACTTTAAAAGTGTTTTTATCGGGCTGCACAGGCTGAAATATAATTTCATTATTAACTCTTGCGAGTTTTCGATGAAATTGTTACTGTCTGTGATATTCCTATCTTTTTTTGTTTCGGTTGATTCGGTGGTTTTCGCTTTTACTTTAGCCTTGGTTTTTTCGGCTATTGTCGGTTTTTATCTCCTGAAGGTTGACTTTTATAAAGGCTTAAAAGGTTCTGACAGGGATTTTACCGGAGAGATCCTGCAGTATAGTTTTCCTTTAGCGGTTGTTGGTTTAGGATTCATTGTGTTAACAGAAATTGACGTTGTGATGTTGGGTTATTTTTCGAGTCCTTCGGAAGTAGGTATCTACGGGGTTGCTAAACAGACGATCGTGAAGTTGCCGCATATCGCTCTTGCCATAACAATGGGGACAATGCCGGTTTTCGCGAAATTGAACAAAACTAACAAGGATGACTTAAAACGAAAATTAATAAAAATAACCGGAATAACAGCAGGGGTATATCTGGTTATCGTAGTGTCCTTATTTCTTTTTTCGCCGGTATTTATCAGCTTAATGTTCGGAAAACAATATCTTAATGCGATAATGCCTCTCAGGATACTATGTTTATACCTGTTTTTTGTAGCTATTTCCATTGTGCTCGGGTCTTTTCTGAATTATACTGGGAGATCCAGGGTACTGGCCTGCAGCATGGTTTTGACTATTTTCTCGAATGTAGCGTTGAACATTTTTCTGATACCTCGGCACGGTGCCATTGGAGCCTCGTGGGCTACATCTATATCTTTTTTACCTTATGTGTTTTTGACCTGGATAGAAGCGAAAAAAGTGTTTTCATGTTCGGACAGATCCGGGAAAACTTGTTAAAAAGTCTGCGGGGCATGTTTTGAGGTATGCAAAGTCGATCTTTAAAGCAGGAGGACGTCATATATGAAAGAGACAGTTTCCATAATAATACCCGTCTATAACGAAGAAAAAAATATTCCCATGCTTCTTGAAAAAATCGACAAGGTCAGGGCAGGGCTTGGCCGCGATATGGAAGTGGTTATGGTCGATGACGGAAGTCAAGACCGATCCTTTGAGGTCATGAAGGAATGTAAGGAACTGTTAAAAGGAATCGCGATCCGGCTTATACGTTTTAAACGTAACTTCGGTCAAACAGCGGCGATCGTCGCGGGAATAGATAATGCGAAAGGCGGAATAGTGGTTACAATGGACGCGGATCTTCAGAACGATCCGGAAGATATCTCCGCGCTTCTTTCGGCGATAGGTGAGGGGTATGATGTTGTAAGCGGATGGAGAAAAGACAGAAAGGACGCTTTTTTTACGAGGAAGCTGCCTTCGAATCTCGCCAACAGGTTAATTTCGTGGTATACCGGGGTCAGTTTGCACGATTACGGCTGTACGCTAAAGGCGTACAGGAAAGAGACTTTTGACGGCATCAATCTTTACGGTGAACTGCACCGCTTTATTCCCGCTCTTATGAGCTGGACCGGAGCGCGGATAAAAGAGATACCAGTCAGGCATCATAGCAGGAAGTTCGGGAAATCGAAATATGGTATTTCCCGGACACTGAACGTCATACTTGACCTTGTTACCGTAAGGTTCCTGCTTTCAAGCTCAAAAGGCCCCATGCAGATATTCGGCAGGATGGGCCTTTTCCTGTGTTTCGGAGGATTTGCCTCGGGCGTAGCAACGGTCATAATGAGACTCACTATCAACATGAACATGACCGGGAACCCTCTTTTGTACCTTTCGATCTTTTTGATGATCATAGGCCTGCAGTTCATGTCGCTCGGGCTTCTGGGAGAACTTAATATGAGAACCTACCACCGCAGTCATAAGCGGAAGATATACGTTATAGACGATATGGTGTGAAATGCCGGCATAAGAGATATGACAAAAGATGATCCGGAAGATGACAAAGATGACGCCGACATATAAACCGTAAATGAAAATGATAAGGAATGAAAAATCACAATGGCGCATGAAGAAAAGTTAGAAGAACGCGGGAACATACGCTCATCCCTGGATTATTTTTTGAAGCTCAATTTGCCTGACAATATCAGGATACTGGATATAGGATGCAGATACGGAAGCCTGATCCATCAGATCTATATTTCGGGTTTTCACGATGTGACCGGGATAGATGTTTGCTCAAACAGCGTAGAGACCGGAAGAAAGAAATACCCTGAAATTGCCGGCAGGCTGATATCATATTCCGGGGAAAAACTCCCCTTTTCAGAAAATGAATTTGACGTTGTCCTGATGTTCGATGTAATTGAACATATAAAGAACGTGCGTGATTTTTTAAGCTCACAGGTCAGGAAAGTATTGAGAAGTGAAGGGCTGTTGATCTTCCAGACACCGAATAAATTGATAAACGTACCATGGTCAGTATTTGAACACAATGCTGTCCGGTAAACTTTTCTCACCAAAAACTGTGTTGAAATTCCTTGATTTTGAAGTCCTGAATTTTGGATGGTGTTACTCTTAACAAATCCATCAATGATAGTCTTGCCGTAAGCGC
>JBAYES010000043.1:0-16400 GCA_041667545.1 Candidatus Omnitrophota bacterium
GCTTCACGGTCAAGATACGTCTCGGACACCTTTTTCTGGGCCGCCATATATTCCTCAAAATCGGCAAGTACCATAAAGGGATCATCCCATATCAAAGAATCGCATATGGGATTAAATATCCCTTTCTCGAAAGGCGAAAAGAAATTTTCCTCTATAAGTCGGAGCGTTTCCTCCAGGAGGGGCGCCTTGTATAAAAATTTTCTGGGGTCATACCCGTCCCTCTTGAGCCGGGCTATCTCGTGGGCCCTTTTCCCGAAAATAAAAATATTATCTTCCCCCACAGCTTCCGCTATTTCAACGTTGGCGCCGTCCATCGTACCTATTGTCAAGGCGCCGTTAAGCATAAATTTCATGTTTCCGGTACCCGAGGCCTCTTTTCCGGCGGTGGATATCTGCTCGGAAAGATCGCTTGCCGGAAAGATCCTTTCGGCAAGCGAAACACGGTAATCTTCAAGGAACAATACCTTGAGCTTGCCTTTCACCGCGCGGTCGTTGTTTATTACAGAGGCTATGTTGCAAATGAACTTTATGATGAGTTTTGCCATGTTATAAGAAGGCGCGGCCTTGCCCGCTATTATGGCTGTCCTCGGCACAGGATCTTTCACCGCGCCGTTCTTTATGCCGGTATATTGCGCTATAAGAAAGAGCGCGAAAAGAAGCTGTCTTTTATATTCGTGTATCCTTTTTATCTGGACATCAAAGATCGAGGCCGGGTCAACCACGACACCCGTGCTTTTCTTTATGTCCGCGGCCAGATCTTTCTTATTGGCATGCTTGACCTCTCTCCATTTTTCAAGGAATCCGTTATCATCAGCCAGCGGTACAAGCTTTTTCATTTCGGAAAGGTCGGTTATCCACTTATCCCCTATAACCCCCGTGATAAGACCGGAAAGCCGCGGATTGGATTTTTTAAGCCATCTTCTCTGGGTTATCCCGTTGGTCTTGGAATTGAATTTATCGGGGTAAAACTCGAAAAAATCCTTGAAAAGCGTGGTTTTGATGAGATCGGTATGCAGCTTGGAAACACCGTTCACCGAATGGCTTCCGACTATACACAAGTGGCTCATTCTCACCCTTTTATTCCCGCTTTCATCAATAAGGGACATTCTCCTCGGCCTGTCAAGATCATGCGGATACCTCATACTTACTTCCTGCAAAAACCTGAAATTGATCTCATATATCAGCTCCAAATGTCTTGGTAGCAATTTTCCGAAAAGGGCCAGAGGCCAGCTCTCAAGAGCTTCGGGAAGCATGGTGTGATTTGTATAAGCGAAAGTACGGGTGGTTATTTCCCAGGCATCGTCCCAGCTTAAAGATTCTTCATCCAGCAATATCCTCATAAGCTCCACTATTGCCACCGCCGGATGAGTATCATTAAGCTGTATGGCCACTTTTTCGGGGAAATCGTTAAAATCCGAGTTATGCGCCTTAAAACGTCTTATAATGTCCTGCATAGAGGCGGAGGTGAAAAAATATTCCTGTTTCAGCCTTAGCTCCACACCCTTGGAAACACTGTCGCTGGGATAAAGCACCCTGGATATGTTCTCTGAACTTATCTTGTCCTCGCAGGCCTTTATATAATCCCCGTCGTTGAAATATTCAAGCTCGAACTCCGCGCTGGACTTGGCGGACCACAAACGCAGATTGTTTACTACATCATTCCTGTAGCCCGGTATCGGAGTGTCGTGAGCAACGGCAAGAACATCTTTGGTATCTATCCAGTCGACCATTAACTTCCCGTCTTTATCTTTCCTTTGCGTAGTTTTTCCGTAAAAACACACCTTGATAGTAAATTCCGGCCTCTCGAATTCCCACGGGTTCCCGAGAGCGAGCCATTCATCCGGAACCTCTACCTGCTTCCCGCCGACTATTCGCTGTTTGAATATCCCATAATCGTACCTTATTCCGTATCCGGTAGCGGGAATCCCCAGTGTAGCCATGGAATCCAGAAAACAAGCGGCAAGTCTTCCAAGCCCGCCGTTCCCCAGCCCGGGATCAGGCTCTTTATCGAAAAGGTCCCGCAGGCTGCAGCCGAGTTCAGAGAGAGCCGTCTCGGCCTCTTTTTCTATGCCGAGGTTCATTATGTTATTCTCAAGAAATTTTCCGGGAAGGAATTCCAGCGACAGGTAATAGACCCTTTTACAATTCTCATCATGGTATCTTTGCTGGGTAAGTATCCATTTTTCGATTAGCCTGTCTCTTACGGCCATCGAGATGGACATGTAATTATCGCGATCGGTAGCCGTATATACGTCCTTGGCCAGGCCATATCTTCTATTGTGCATAAAATCTTTTTTAAGCTCTTCCACAACAGAAAATCTTTCCGGATCTTTGCTATCCATTGCTCATCCTATCGTTTGGTGTAGAATCCGGCCGGATATATGCTTTTATTTCTTGGCCGGTTTCGGAGCGCTTTTTTTCTTTTTCAAGGCGCCGGCCTTAGCTGCGGTGCCGGGGCCCCTTTTTCTCATTTTTTTCTTTTTTAGAAGCTCTCTTACTTCCACTGACGTAAGTTTCTTAAGGCTCTCGGCGCTGCACCCCAATACCTCCAGCATTTTTTTCTGAGCTTTTATCTTCTGGTTTTTCCTGGCTCCCGCTTTTTTGGGTCTGGTACGGTAAACTTTTCTCGGT
Organism: Candidatus Omnitrophota bacterium; assembly: GCA_041667545.1. Taxonomy (GTDB): domain Bacteria; phylum Omnitrophota; class Gorgyraeia; order Tantalellales; family Tantalellaceae; genus SLID01. The sequence continues at coordinate 2,632 of JBAYES010000043.1, forward strand.
TTCATTTTTTCTCCAGTCGTTTTCGGTTTAATTTCCAGCTAAAAAAGGTCTTCAGCCGGCACGCTGATCATTATAACCTATATCCCGGGTTTTTCAACTTAGTTTTAGTCCATAGACCGTGGACTACGCGATGTGATGACTGAAAAACGAACTATGGGCCCTTATGGCTATATCAAGCAGGCATATATCATCCCGGAAAGTCCCTGACTTGAAACTGTTAAGCTTCGAAATAAGCTTAGTGTCAAGCTGCGATCCCGCGAGAATACGATTGGCAAGAAAGAAGCGCTCCAGACGGCTATTCCCGAATTCTTCGCCCGATGAGTTGAAAGTTTCAGTGACCCCGTCCGTATAAAGCAGTATTCTGTCTCCAACCCCTATATGAAGTTCGTTCTGGTACACAGCGATATCGGTGGAAGCTATCCCCAGCATTCCCGCCATAGAGGACATAGATATGAGTTTCCCTGTCTTCGCGTCATAAAGGTACTGCGGCGGATGGGCATAATTCGAGTAACAAAGAGTCATTTTCTTCATATCAAGCTGTCCGCAAAAAGCCGTTAAATACATATCCGACCCGTGGAAATCGCTGTTTATGAAAACATTAAGATCTCTCATCAATTCCCCGGGCTGTTTTTCTTTTTTCGCTATTCTCTCGAATTCGGCATGCATCCTGTTGACAAGCAGAGCCGCCGGGACCCCATGCCCGGTAACATCGCTTATAATAAAGGTTATTTTGTCTCCCGGAAGTAATACATAACTCGCATAATCCCCTCCCACATAATATGCCGGAAGATATGTTACATTTATGCTCACAAGATCGGTGTCGATACCATCCGGTATTATGGTTTTGTGCACCCTCGTGGCCAGCTCGAGATCCTTTTTCATCTGGGCGTTTCTGTCTTCAACCGTCTTCAAAAGAACAAAGTTGTCAACGTCTCTCTCGGTCTCCTTTCTTCTGAGAACAACACATAACACAAAGGTGACAGCTATAAAGATAACGCCGCTCGCGAAATCTCCGGAAGGCGAAGCATTGTTCAGGCGCGCTATGTAAAGATTCTCTACAATAAATCCCGCAATATGTATGATCCCCAGCGGGATAACCTCTTTAGGCAGCCAGGGTACCGTCATAACAACAATAAGCATCGTAAAAACGTATCCCGCTGAACTTGTCGCGGGACTGTCATAATAGGTTATGCCAAGCCTTACCATTATGCCTACCAGGACCGCCACAAAAAGAAAAGCGACGTTTTTCGTAGCCATAAGACTTTTTGTCCTGCTTTCCCAAAAAAGCGTTAAAAGCCCCGCGCCGGCAAGTGAAGCTCCCGCAAACAGCTCAATGAGTATATGTTCATTCCGGTTAAACGCGAAATCAAGAAGCGACAGCGAGAAATATACGATCACAGTAAGAAAACATAAAAGCCTTACCCTGTTTTTTGTAAGTTCGAGCTGCTTTTCCCGAAAATCCTCGAGGTAGCGTCCGGGTATTCTCGACATAACGTTCTTAAACAAAATACACCTTCCTCACTTTTAGAACAGGGGGCTATCCCGGCATCAGGGGACTACAATTCAATGTCATCCGGCGGTTCCTCAAGATCATGTTTTCTTTTGGCCCTCTGCTTTACCTTTGTAATAGCCTCGGGGATCTTTCCAAATACCGCCTTCGCGGTTTTCATCAGAGATCGGGGCGAAAAAGAATCTTTCACCGTTTGTCCGAACTTTTCGAAAATGTAGTATATGGACGGAACGAAAACAAGGGTCAAAGGCGTGGCAAAAAGAAGCCCCCCTATAACTGTTATGGCCAGGGGATTCCACAGATTGGATCCCTCGCTTTTATCCAGGGCCATGGGAAGAAGCCCAAAAACAGTGGTCGATGTAGTCATAAGAACAGGCCTTAACCTGTCCCTTGACGCGTGTATAAGCATTCTGTACAGATTTTTGTAACGACCTTTCATTTCATTAGCGTGATCTACGAGTATGATCCCGTTATTCACTACAATACCGGCAAGCATCATAAGCCCTATAAGAGCGCCCATGCCCACGATCTTGACGGTAAAAAAAAGCGCTCCGATAGCCCCGATAGTCGCCAGTATAACGGTTATCATGATTATGAAAGGCTGCCTGTAAGATTCGAATATGGACGCGAGCACGAGGAATATCAAGACAAGCACCACAGTTATGGTAAGAAGAAACTCCTTCTGCATTTTTATCAGGGTGGGATAATCCCCGCCTATTTCGTAAAAATAATCTTCGGGCAGTTTAAGGTCGCTAAGTTCTTCCTCAAGCACCTGGGCCGCTTTCCCAAGCGGAAGAAGTCCGATATTCGCGCTGACCTGCACCATTCTGGCCCTGTTTTTTCTCCATATTTCGCTGGGCCCTAGCCCATACCTGAAATCTGCCATCTGGCTGAGCATGACCCTGTCATCACCCGTCTTCGACATCATAAGCGTGTGTATATCCCTGACCGTTCTTCTGTCTTTTTCCTGTTTGCGCACTATGGTCTCAACTTCGGAAGACTCGGTGTGAAACATCGTAGCCCTTACTCCGCGCACCATAGCGTGCACCATGTCGGCTATGTCCCTGGTAGTAAATCCAAAGTACGCGCTTTTCTGCTTGTCAACCTTGATATTCAGTTCCGGGCGTCCTTCCCTCATTCGTATCTTGGTGTCGGTGAAATACGGCACTTTCGACATACGAGTTGTAAGGGCTATGGCGATCTCCCGGAGGATCTCATAATCGTATCCGAAAACATCAAGTATTATTTCCTTGGTACCGATCTCCTGGTCTTCCTCAAAATATATAAAAGCCGGCTGTAATCTCTCTACCTTGGGGCGAAGTTCCTCTATTACCTCGGCCACCGATCTTTTCCTTTCGGTAAGCCCCACAAGTTCCACATATACCTTGCTTGACCAGTTCTCTACCCTGGCCGTAAACGTCTTTACTTCCGGGACTTCCTGGAGGAGCTCTTCCACCTTGGCAACAAATTCGTCGCTCGCGTCAAGTTTTGCCCCGGTGGGAAGTTCGACAAAAATAGTGAACCTGTTCTGTTCTGTCGTACCGAGGTATTCTTTTCCCATTTTCCCGTACAGAAATATGGCCACGACAAAAAGCAGCATAGCCCCCATAAGAAAGAAGAACTTTCTTCTGAACACAAAAAACAGGGCTTTTTCCTGGAGAATATAGAATATGCGCAAGAATCCTTCCTTTACTCTCTGGGATTCGTCTTTTCCTTCCACGACTTTTATACGGGAACACATAAGAGGCACTATCATAAGAGCCACAAAAAGGGAGACAAAAAGCGATATGGTGACCGTCCACGCCACCCCGCCGTAAAGTATGCTCATGGACTGTGACACAAATAACATGGGCAAAAACACAATGACCGTGGTAAGCGTGGAAGCAAAGATAACGACGTTCATCTCAACGCTGCCCGCTTCCGCCGCCGAAACCGGCTCCATGCCCTGTTCGGTCTTTGTTACTATGTTCTCGAAAACAACTATAGAATTGTCCACCAGCATCCCTACCCCAAGAGCTAAACCGAAAAGAGTTATGAAATTTATTGTCAGGTCCATTACCCCGGGCAACAGCATGTTAGAAAGCTCCATCATGCCGAAGGTTATGGCCAGAGATACCGGAATGGAAATTGCCACTATGAAAACGGGCCTGTATTTTTTTATCGCCACTATAAAAACGCTCATGAGAACTATCATGGCATAAACTGCCTTAGCAGGGGCGAAAAGAGATAAAAAGAGGCCCGCGGTAACCACTATTCCGGCTTTATTCCCGAGCTTCCCCATAAAAAGAAGAAGAATGAACATTATCATCATAGCCCCCCGCAAAAGGGCGTTACGGAGATTAGCTATGGAAGTCTTAATGAAAGTCGACTGGTTCTTGGTTACAACAATATCCATATCATCGGGCAGAACCGACTTCAACTTGTCGATCTCTTCCATGACCTCTTGAGCGACCACTATGGTATTGGCTTTTGATTCTTTCTGGACATACACCGAAACTATGGGATTTATGTTTATACGCGCGTACGTTTTAGGATCCATAAAGGAATCTTTGACCTCAGCAAGATCTTTAACCCTCACTATTGAGCCCTCCGGAAGGGTCATAACAGGGGTGTTCTTGACATCATCGATCGTTATAAGCTGACCTTTAGCCCTTATTATGATCTTGTCCTTTTCGGTCTCTATTTCACCGGTCATTATATCAAGATTGTACGCTTCAAGCATGGACGTAAGCCTGTTTATGGACACCCCGTATCTATAGAGCGCCTTTTTGTCGGCTTCCACCATTATCTTACGTTCTCTTCCTCCTCCGATTTCCACATTAGCCACACCGCTTATACGTTTTATGGATTCCTTAACGTCTTCATCCACTATCTTACGAAGTTCTTCTGTTGTCTTTTTGCGGCTTGTTACCGAAAAAATTATTATGGGTACGTCTGATTGCGAAAACTGCGCTATAATGGGTTTTTCGGCTTCCTTGGGCATTTTGTCCTGAACCTTGGCGAATTTTTCTCTCACCTCCATGGTCGCCAGCTGCATATTTATACCTCTTTCAAAGCCCAGAACAACAGTTGCTTCCCCTTCCTTGGATATCGTAAGTATGCTCTCCAGATGAGCGACCGTGCTCAGAGCCTCCTCAATGGGAGAAGTGACCATGGACTCCACTTCGGTCGGAGGTATCCCGCCGCGAATGTATACGATAACGCTTATCTGGCCGAAGGAAACATCGGGGTAAAGCTCTACGGGAAGGCGGGTAAGCGCGATGATCCCCATAAGACACAACGCGGAAAATATCATTATGGTCGTAACGGGCCTGGCTATGGAAAAACGTGATAGGCTCATAAAGATATCTCTTTTTCTTATTTCTTAAAGGCGCTTATTATTTTTTCGCGGATCTCGCCCTCCACAAGAAAAACCGAGGGGATCACGACAAGGGTGAGAAAAGTTGAGACCACAAGCCCGCCCATAACACTTATGGCTATGGGCGACCTTAGTTCCGAACCCCGGCCTACCGCCAGCGCCATGGGAAAAAGACCCAGCACCGTGGTAAGGGCCGTCATCATTATGGGTCTTAATCGCGCCAGACTTGCCTCAACCACGGCTTCGTATCTGCTTTTACCCGCCTGTATCAGAAGGTTGGTATAGTCTATCAGGACTATACCGTTATTTACTACTATCCCCCCAAGCATTATCACCCCTAAAAGCGCGATAACACTTATGGACGTTCCGGTAATAAAAAGTGTCGCGAGAACCCCTATTAAAGAAAGCGGGACCGAAAAAAGTATTATAAGAGGCTGCGTTAAAGACTCAAACTGCGCCGCCATTATCATATACACCATTACCAAAGAAAGTATAAGGGCAAACCTCAAGCTGGCAAAAGACATTTTCATCTCTTCCGACTCTCCGGCCAGCCTGACCGTATAACCTGCCGGGATGTCGAGTTTTGATATAATTTCCTCTACTTCGGGTATAACTTCCGATACTTTCCTGTTCTTAATATCGGCGCTTACTACAATAGTACGTTCCTGCGCCGACCTCTTTATTTCACTGGGCCCCCTCCCTCTTTCCAGTTTCGCCAGAACCCCAAGAGGCACTATGCCGGATCCGGGAGAACTAATTCTCACTCTTGAGAGATTTTCATAGGTTTCCCTGTCATCTTCCCTGAGCCTTACCCTGATATCTACCTCTTTACCTTTTTCCTTGAACCTTGAAGAGATAAATCCGCGAAGCGCTATCTGTGCCGCTTTGGCAAGATCTACAACAGAGATGTTATACAGCGACGCTTTATCTTTATCTACCACTATTTTGACTTCCGGAGAAGGTTCGGGGGCGTCGTCTTCAATAGCCAGTATCCCGTTTATTTCCTCCAGTTTTTCCGTTACTTCCCGGGTTATGTTTTCCATTACAACGAGAGAAGGACCCTTTATTTCTATGGTAATGGGCTTTCCTCCGGCTGTTCCGAAAGCCCCCGACATAACACCGGCATACATTGTAAAATTTATCTCGGCATCGCGAAAGGCGGGGTCTTCTGACACCCTCAACTGAAGATCCCGGACGATATCTGGGGTTTTGACCTTTCTTTTTTCATTAAGATCAACTATGATCTCCGCCTGGTGAGAACCCAGCCTCTGCACTATATCGCTTGACGACCCGCCGCTGGTAGACCCTACTGTGGTACTTACCGAACTGACATCTTCGATACCCATGAAAATATCTTCTATTTTGCGGACTATCCCGTTAGTCTGTTCAAGTTTAGTCCCCACAGGCATATCGACCTGCACTACGAACTGTCCCTGGTCGGTCTTGGGCATAAGTTCCTTCTCAATGAAATTCAAGAGAAAAAGACTGACTACGAACAGTCCCATGACAATAGCAAGACCCGCTTTTTTCCTCGATAAAAAAAACTTAAGAAAATTCTCGTACCTGTTAAGGAACCTTTTCCATGCTTCCCCTCCGGAAAAGGCGTCCATGTCCCTGACAGAAACTTTCCCGGTTTTTTCTCCAAGTTTACAGCTCATGAGCGGGATAAGCGTAAGCGCCACCCAAAGCGAAGCGATAAGCGAAAAGGTTACCGTAAACGCCAGTTCTTTAAAAAGCTGACCGGCCACACCGACCACGAATATCATTGGAAAAAAAACGGCTATAGTGGTGAGCGTCGAGGCTGTTATAGCGTTCGACACCTCTTCCGCGCCGTCCCTTGCGGCATCTTCCGCGCTCTTTCCCTGTTCACGGTGCCTGAAAATATTCTCAATAACAACTACGGCATTGTCTACAAGCATCCCTACCCCGAGAGCCAACCCTCCCAAAGACATCATGTTTATGGATATGCCGCCGAAATGCATAAAAGTGAAAACGACCATCACGGATATGGGAATGCTCATTGTAACGATACCTGCCGGTTTGAACCTTTTCAGGAAGACTAAAAGGACCAGAAAAGCGAGTATCCCTCCCTGAAAAGCCGCGTCCTTGACACCGTTTATGGCGTCACTTATAAAAATAGATTGGTCATAGACAATTTCAAGCTGGATGTCGGGGGGAAGGATATTTCTTAACCTTGGGAAAGCTCCCCTGATACCGTTTATGACATGCATCGTGTTGGCCTGAGCCTGTTTCTGGACGGACACCGAAACATTGGCATCGCCGTTATACCGGGAATAACTGGTCCTTTCTTTGAAGGTATCGAATATATCTGCCACGTCCTTGACCTTCAGGAGCGAGGCCCGGGGGCTTATTTCCTTAAGGGCAAGTTTTTCGTCATAGGACATTTGCTGCTCTTCTTCAGACATATCCTTCACTATGACCTCGCCTATTTCCTCCACTTCCTCAAATTCCCCCATGGTCCTTATAAGGTACTCGTAAAAACTTTCCTTTATGGTTCCTGCCGGATAGTTAAGATTAGCGTTGGTTATCGAATCGCTCACTCCGACAACAGTGGCCCCGTACGCGTTAAGCCTGCCCTGGTCCACCTCAACAATTATCTCTCTTTCCAATCCCCCTTCAACGCTGGCGGAAGCGACCCCGTTTATCTTTTCAAGCTCGTCCTTTATGGTATCGGTAGCTATTCTCCTTATCTCCATCGGACTGCGGTCGCCGGTAACGCTTATTGTCATTATGGGGAGCTCAAAAGGGTTGAAAGGAACTACTAATGGTTCGCTCGAATCCCGGGGAAGACGGGCCTTTATAAGGTCCACTTTCTCCCGGGTCCTCAAGGAAGCAAAATCCATGTTCTGATCCCAGTCAAACTCGGCCATTACAATGGAAATACCTTCTTTGGATATTGACCTCAAGGCCTTGAGCCCGCTTACCGTTCCCACAGCTTCCTCTATGGGCCTTGTAAGAAGCGTCTCTATTTCTTCGGGCGCCGCATTAGCGTATATTGTGAACACTGTAAGCTGGGGATATGTAATAGGAGGAAAAAGTTCCTGGGGAAGTTTTGTAAGGGATATTATCCCGAAAAGTATTACCCCCGCAAATATCATTACGGTGGTAACGGGTCTTTTTGTCGAAAAATCCGGTAATCCCATTGTCAGATCTCAGCCTTCGGCCGTCAGTTGCCAAAAATCATCACATATTTCATACTTCAGAAAATGGTTTCCTGAACTTCTGTTATCTCTACAGGGTCTTCATCTTTATATTCCTGATGCAGTTCCCGTATAATAAGCTCGCCTTCGGTCAGCCCCTTCCCTATCTCCGCTACATCGTGAGTAAGGTATTCTATCGATACTTCCCTGACCTCGACCTTTCCGGTTTCGTCAACTCCTTGAGGCCCTTCTTCCTCCTGGATATGTACTACATAAACAAAGAATTTGTTCTCTTCTTTGCGGAACGAGGAAGCCGGGATAATAAGAGCGTCAGGCTTCTCATATGTATTTATCACCGCTCTCGCGAACATGCCGGGCCGGAATTCATCATTATCGTTCGAAAGTTCCACTTTAACGCTCTGGGTGCGCGTCCTGCCCTTTATCATCGGCGCTACCATATCTATTCTCCCCTTATAGGAACTGCCGGGATAGGCGTCTATAAAGATGTCCACGTTCTGTCCAAGCTTCACCTTGGACGAGTCTTCCTCTATAACATCAAAAGCCGCGAAAATTTCCCTGAAATCCACAAATGTACCTATCTTGTCATGCGGCGTCACATAAGAACCCGCATGTATGTCCTTTGATCCCAGGTAACCGTCACTGCCGGCATATATGTTGGTCTTTTCAAGTTCTCTCCGCGCGGATTCATACTCGAGTTTTTTCTGATCAAGCGCGATATTTTCCACCCCGCCGATATCGAACAAAGCCTGGGACTTTTCCAATTCCATACTGGCATACCTTAACTTAAGAAGAGCGTCCCTTTGGTCCAGACTCGCTATTATATCGCCTTCGAGAATCCGTTCTCCTTCCTCGAAATTATAATTTTCAAGAACACCGCTCTCCGAAAACCTGAGGTCTATATGCTTGAAACCTTCTATTCTGCCAAGAACGGGCAAGGTATCCTTAAAATCCATTCTTTTTACTTTGTAGACTTTTACAGGCGTCGTCTTTAAAAATTCCACCGTCTCTTTTATCTCTTTATCCCTGGAAAGTATCTGCCTGATCTTGCCTATGCTATGGGTAAGTATAAGAGCTGTTGCCAGCACCCCCAGAACTATCCATATGTAGTTTTTTTTGATCTTTTTTACGTCGAAATCCCGGATGCGGGAGGCAAGCTCTTCCCGGTTCATGACGGCGGATATCTTAGATATCCTGATACCGGAGACTGTTTTTCCGATATTCCCCTTAACCCGGGAAAATCCTTCCGAAAATCTTTGCCATGCCCTTCCACCCTTATTCTTCGGGCCTTGTCCATCCATTCCCGCGGCATTCCCGTTCATATTATCTAAAACCATATTTACCCCCGTACTTTTCTTTTTTAGGGTTCTGCAAAATGGACTTTTATATCGTCTTTGCGAGAAACGAACGAAGTGAGTGACGTAGCAATCTCAATATAAACAATAAGCTATGAGGTGCTCCGGCCACATGCTAAGTCTGCCGAAATCCTGAGTCCCATATGTTCCCCCGGGACTAAGGGCTTCGGCCGTTTTGCTCCCTCGCAATGGCGTGGAATCGCTATTTTGCATAACTCTCTTCTTTTCATGTGCCGGCTACCGGTCATTCTTCCCGGTCGCTTCTTTCCTCTAAAGTCGCTCCCCACGGGTGAAAATATCCCATTACCCCTATGGACTTATTGAGCTCCAAAATAGATGTATAGTAATCGGTATACCCGCGTTCTACCCCATACTTATGTTCGCCGAGTTTTACGTATTCTTCAATAAGGCGAGACATATCCATCTCCCCGAATTTCTGTTTTTGTTCGAGGACATCCACGAACATCTTTTGATGCTCCACCTGGGCTGAAGCAACGTCCATCAGAAGCAGGGACTTGCGGTACTTGAAATATGCCGTTTTGACCTGCATGGCAATATCATGCTTGGCTTTCTGATACTCATATTTAGAGCGTTCTAACCCTACCCTGGACTCCTGCACTCCTGTGAAATACGCCAGGTCATCAAGAAGGCGGAGAGTAAAATAGCTTGTCGCGCTTTCCGTTCCCCTGAACGCGGAAACTGTTGTCGCCCATTTCTCTCTTACGTAGTTATATTCAAAAGTGTTGCCCCATATGGGAATTGACCCTTTTACCCCGGCATACCATTCCGGCTCAAGGGTTCTGTGAGCGCGGATAGGATTGCCCGTCCAGTCATCTGCCTCCCGCATAGGCTGATAATTTTCTATAGCTTTCCCGAAACTACCCGTAAAATCTATTTTAGGCCAGCCCTTTGATTTGGCCATTTTTCTCTCAAAGTCATAGACTTCCAACGTTTTCTCTTTTATTATGAGATCCGGATTATTAGCAAGAGCCAGATTATAACAATTCTGTAGTCCTATTCGTAAAAACTCTTTGGGCCTTTCCAGCGGTTCGATTTTTACCCCCTTGTCAGGGTCTATATTCATTGCCTGGACAAGAACAAGATGCGCCAAGTCAACATCACGCTCTGAAGAGATAGTCTGAAAATCGGTCTGCAGGTACAGCCCTTTCACTTTAAGGAATTCAACCTCGGGAATAACTCCTTTCTGCTTCGCTTTATCCGCGATATCGAAAAACTCCTTTATTCTGTCCAGTATCCCGTACTGTATATCCAAAGACCTTGCGGCCTTGTCGAGACTGTAATAAGCTCTCTTAGTCTCTTCTATTATGTCGTTTCGTATTCTCTCTCTTTCTTTTTTTATTATCTCAAGATTGCTCTGAGCCTGGCGCACCTCAAAATAAGTTCCAAAACCGTCAAATACGGTATGCTTGACTTCCGCCATGTATTTCGCGCCCTGGTAATGCCTTGAAGCCCCTTGATTCCCCTCGGAAATTTTCCCGAAAGATTTTTCCATTTTCAAAGCGACATCGGGAAAGAGTTTTCTTCTTAATTCCCATATCCTGGCTTCTCCGAGCTTCACCTGTTCATCGGCAAAATTCATTCTCTGGCTCAGCCTCAGGGCTATTTCAACACAGTCGTCTACGGAATACCTCCCCGAGGGATAGTCATGCTTTGGAGCAAATTCATCTTCAGCATAAAGTCCCCTGATATTCTCCATGAGCATGGGCCCCAGGTCCGGGAAGCTCTTTCCCTCCTCATGTCTTAGCAGGGGATCTTTATCCGGCGGCTGGCGTACGTCCAAAAGATCTTCGCCTTCGTAAGTATCGGTCTTAAGCCCTTCGGGGCCGAGCAAAGAAGCTTTGTTTATGTCCGCTATAAGCACGGCCACTTCCGTATCATACGGTATTTTTTTCCAGGCCTCATAAGCCTTCTTTCTGGCCTTTTCAGTATCTCCGCGCGAAAGAAGCTCTCTTGCCCCCGAGATATTCTCTCTTATGGCGGCGTCTTCCGTTTTCTTTCGGGCTTCGTATTTTTCTCTTTCCCTCATGTATCTTTCCTGAGACGTCCCGTGGTCTCTTCCGGCTCCGACTGAAGAAGCTTTATTATCTTCTCTGAAAGAACCCTCCGCCGCGCCTGTATCCGCCGGGAGATCTACAGTTTCTCGGACATCTTCCGTTCTCTCAAAGCTCGTCTTTTTAGGGGAAGAGAATAATCCGAAAAAGAATGACGAAGATCTTTCTTTTTTCTCCGCTCTTGAAATGGCCTCTTCCTGGTCAAGTCCCGCCAGCATTTTTCTCGCTTTTTCATTCCCGTTATCAAGAGACAGAGTTTTCTCGAGATTCTTTCTGGCTTTTCGGAAATCGCGGGAGTTGATTTCTTTTTCCGCCTGTTCAATATACCTGAGAACATCTATTGAGGCCCCGGATCCGACCATATTCACAACTTCTTGAGCGCCGTTCCGGCCGGCTTCAGATCCGGAGCAGACCCTGCAGGGCAGAACTAAGATCAAAATTACCACCATGAAGGCTAAAGACCTTGAGTTTCTCAAGAGATCTTTATCTCCCGTTTTCTTCCGCATTCCCTTCTTCCTTTTCTTTTTTCATCTGCCGGTATTTTCTCATGTAATCCCGCATGTAGTCCCTGTGCCTTACCTTGTTGGCCTCCCTGTAGAGCTGCAGATATTCCTTATGTTTCTTGCGCCACTCCAAAGACCTTTCCCTGCAGGATTGTTTCCATGACTCATCCTGCGTTTCTTTATATTTGAAATAATTTGGGTTTTTGTTCCTCCACCCTTTCATGTTAGTAAGCTGTCTCTGGTACTGACATTCCAGGCTGGAACACACTTCCTGATTAGGACGGTATTTGTTGGGAAGAAAACTTTTTCCGCATATCCTGCATTTTCGTTCCGAATTTTCTTTCATTATCATCCCTCCATGAAGATTTCCCGGCGGCTTAAAAGAGCCGCCCCGAGTGAATAAACATTTTCGTCCGAGATCCCGCCCACAATATCTACTTTTCCCTTCTTTTCGTTTAGAAGAAAACGGTCAAAACTTTCTTTCATATATTCCCTGAACTTTACTCCGGGCCTCTCTATTCCCCCTCCAAGAACAATAACGTCTATATCAAAAAGATTCGCGAGATATGCCGCCCTCACTCCAAGGGCTAAAGCTGATCTTTTAACAAGGTCCTCCGCAAGTTCATCTCCGTTTTCAGAGGCCTCCAGAACTTCGTATATGGTCACAAGGCCAAGATCTCCTTTTACCATACCCACTATGTCCGTCCCCATTCCCTTTTCAGCGAGATCTATGGCTATCCGGGCCGCGTCGAACTGGTCCCATGCCCTGAGATAAGATTCATTCCCTTTCCCCGGAGCCCTGCTTTCAATTATGCGTTCGCCTTCTACAATTACCCCTTCTCCTGAATCCGTATGAAAATAAAGCATTTTTTTCTTTTCTACAGCGGCGGGATTATCTTTTTTCTCTGTGTAGGCTGCGGCAGCCGCTCTTCTGGCAAGCGCTATGTCACATTTAAATACTTTTGAAAGACCTTCAACTACCAGCGCTATTCCTTTTCTTTCTTTTCCTTCCATCTGACTGTTTATTACAACCCCTCCTGAACGCAAAGGAATACCTCTGAAAGTAGTGGTTTTGGAGACCGTTCTTATGATATCCTTTATTTCTCCTATCCTCCCCCTCAAAGTCTTAAGAGACTGAAGCGGAAGTTTTTCCTTTCTTGAGAGACTTCCGCAGGAATCCAATACTGTTAAAAAACAGTTCTCCTTCCCAAAGCTTATCCCCAGGAATCCTTTACCTTCGGCTTCCCTGCAGATAACATCAAAGGAGGCTCCGCCGCCATGGACATCGGAAAGCTCAACAACCTTGTTTTTCACGAGTCCCTTCATCTTTTCGATCAGAATATCTGAAGATACTCCGGATATTCTCTCAAGCTCGCCCAGAGAAACCGTTTTTTCGCCCTTAAGCGCGCCGTAAACCTTAAGCATCTTTAACTCGTCCTCTCCGACATCGTTCGTAGTAAAATACCTTACTGCCCGATCGTTACTCATAAGAACTTCTCCCTTTTTTCTCGCGCTTACCGCCGCGCGTAGGAAATAATATCTAACTTTTGGGAAACGTAATTACGTTATATATACATGATGTCAGTCCTAAAGTCAAATCCAACTTTATAATATATTTATTTAAGCAATAAAGGTAACATCTCAGTCATCTGCAGTAAATTCCTACGCTGTCGTAACATCTCAGTCATCTGCAGTAGAATCCTACACCGTCGTAACATCTCAGTCATCTGCAGTAGAATCCTACACCGTCGTAACATCTCAGTCATCTGCAGTAGAATCCTACACCGTCGTA
>JBAYES010000044.1:0-15886 GCA_041667545.1 Candidatus Omnitrophota bacterium
CATTTTACCCTCGGTTTCTACCGCTCCTTGACTATTTTAACTACCTTTTCTCTCACCACGTCGCCTCGAAGAGGAGCAAAGCGACGACGAAGCAATCTCTGCCATTAAACAACCCCTACTGCAATATCTCCGATACTACTCCCGCTCCTACCGTATGTCCGCCTTCACGTATGGCGAACCTGAGCTCTTTCTCTATAGCTACCGGAGTTATAAGCTCTACCTCTACCGTTACATTGTCTCCCGGCATTACCATCTCAACACCTTTGGCCAGTGTAACAACTCCCGTCACATCCGTAGTCCTTATGTAGAACTGCGGCCTGTACCCGTTAAAGAAAGGCGTGTGACGGCCTCCCTCTTCTTTACTCAGGATATAAACTTCCGCCGTGAACTTTGTATGCGGGGTTATTGATCCCGGAGCGGCAAGTACCTGCCCTCTTTCAAGATCGTTCTTGTCTATACCCCTTAAAAGTACTCCCACATTGTCTCCGGCCTGGCCGTCATCGAGAAGCTTACGGAACATCTCTATTCCCGTAACCGTGCTCTTCCTGGTATCTCCAAGCCCCACTATCTCTATTTCTTCTCCAACTTTTACCTTTCCTCTTTCTATTCTGCCGGTACCCACAGTTCCTCTGCCTGTTATGCTGAATACATCCTCTATGGGCATAAGAAAAGCTTTGTCAACGTCTCTCACCGGAGTCGGGATAAAAGTGTCACATGCCGTCATAAGTTCGTCTATGAACTTGCAGTCGGGGTTGTCCACAGCTCCTTCGGCTTCCAGGGCCTTAAGAGCACTGCCTTTTATTATCGGTGTATCATCGCCCGGAAAGTTATATTTGGAAAGAAGTTCTCTTACTTCAAGCTCTACAAGATCAAGCAGTTCAGGATCATCAACCATATCCACCTTGTTCATACACACTACAAGAGCCGGAACATTAACCTGCCTCGCGAGAAGTATATGCTCTCTTGTCTGCGGCATCGGACCGTCGGCCGCCGATACCACAAGTATGGCTCCATCCATCTGCGCGGCTCCGGTTATCATGTTCTTTATGTAATCCGCGTGACCCGGACAATCTATATGCGCGTAATGCCTGGCTTCTGTCATATACTCCACATGCGCTACCGCTATGGTTATCCCTCTTTCTTTTTCCTCGGAAGCCTTATCTATGGTGTCAAAAGCCCTTTTCTCCGCCATGCCTTTGTTGGCCAGATACATCGTTATAGCGGCTGTCAAGGTCGTCTTACCGTGGTCTACGTGCCCTATTGTCCCGATATTAAGATGCGGCTTTGTTCGTTCGAATTTTTCTTTGGCCATAACTTCCTCCTCGATTTTTTCTCTTAATACTTAACTTGTTATTACATTAATTACGAGGCTTATTTTTTAGCCCCCGCTCCCGCTAAAATCTTCTCCATTATATCCTTGGGAACTTCTTTGTAAAAAGAAGGCTCCATTGTATACGTTGCCCTACCTTGTGTCAAGCTCCTTAATGCTGTAGCGTAACCGAACATTTGCGCGAGAGGAGCAGCTCCCGTAACTATTTTTGTTGTGGCCTTTTGTTCTATGTTCTCAACTTTTATCCGCCTCATATTCATGTCGCCTATTACATCACCAAGGTATTCATCAGGAGAGGTCACTTCAAGTTTCATTATTGGCTCAAGCAGTATGGACCCGCCCTTATTAAGTCCCTCTTTGAGAGCGATCGAGGCGGCATTGGAAAAAGCTATTTCCGAAGAGTCAACCTCGTGATACGACCCGTCATATAAGGTCACTTTAATATCGGTAACGGGATACCCTGAAAGAACGCCTGTTTTAGACGCCCCTTCTATGCCTTTCTTGACGGCTGAAAAATATTCCCGGGGAATGGCTCCTCCTTTTATAGCTTCCACAAAAACCACTCCGGAGCCCTTTTCATCAGGTTCCACTATCATCTCTACATGTCCGTACTGGCCGCGTCCTCCGCTCTGTTGTATGAATTTTCCGGTCGCCTTTACAGATCTGGTTATGGTTTCCCTGTATGCCACCTGAGGGCTTCCCACATTAGCTGTAACCTTGAATTCTCTTTTAAGTCTGTCCACTATTATTTCAAGATGAAGCTCCCCCATACCGCAGATAAGTGTTTGGCCCGTCTCTTCGTTATATATAACCTTGAATGAAGGATCTTCACTTTCCATTTTCCTAAGCCCCTGCGCGAGCTTATCCTGATCTGCCCTCGTAGCTGGTTCGATAGACATGGAAATCACGGGATCCGGATATTTTATTTTTTCCATTACAATAGGTTTTAACTCAGAACAAAGTGTATTAGCTGTTGTAGTATTCTTCAGTCCTACGAGTCCAACTATATCCCCGGGGCCGGCAAATTTTACCATTTCCCGTTGATCGGCATGCATCTTAACTATCTGTCCTACCCTTTCCCTCTTTCCGCTTGAAACATTGTAAATGGTGGTCCCGGATTCTATCTTGCCGGAATATATTCTCGTAAATGTCAAGGTTCCAATGAAAGGATCTGACATTATTTTGTACGCGTAAGCGCAAAGAGGGCCGTCTTCGTCTGAAACTATTTTGATCTTTTCTTCTGTTTCCGGATCCATTGCCTTAGGCAGTTCTATATCCAGAGGAGACGGCAGATAGTTCACTACAGCATCCAGCACAAATTTCATCCCTTTATTTTTTAATGCCGAAGCGCATACTACAGGAGTAATAAGATTTTTATTGGTCACCCGTCTTATGTGCTCTTTAAGTTTGTCGGGATATATACCTTTATCCGCCAGGTACAGATCTTCCACTTCACTGTCAACGTCAGCAAGTTTTTCTATAAGGTTATGCCTCCAATGGCTGACAAGATCTTTCATGTCTTCCGGAACTTCGCATTCTTCATAAGATTCGGCAAGATCTCCTTTGTCTCCGAACATATACGCTTTACATGTCACAAGATCCACTATTCCGCGAAAATCTTCTTCTTTGCCGATAGGTAACTGTATAGGCGTAGCGTTCGCGCCGAGTTTTTTGTGCATCTCGATTATAACTTTGAAAAAATCCGCGCCGGTTCTGTCAACCTTGTTAATAAGCGCCACTTTGGGCACGTCGTAATGGTCCGCCTGACGCCATACGGTCTCTGTCTGCGGCTGAACGCCGCCTACAGCGCAAAAAACAACAAGCGCTCCGTCCAAGACCTTGAGAGACCTCTCCACTTCTATGGTAAAATCCACGTGTCCGGGGGTATCTATTATATTTATTCTCTTTTCATTCCAAAAACATGTCGTAACGGCGCTGGTTATAGTAATGCCTCTTTCCTGTTCCTGTTCCATCCAGTCCATCACCGCCGTTCCTTCGTGAACCTCTCCCATGCGGTGTATCTTCCCCGTATGAAAAAGCATTCTTTCCGTCGTGGTGGTCTTTCCGGCATCAATATGAGCAATTATGCCTATATTTCTTATATCTGCTATTTCTTCGCGTTTAGCCACTTTTCCCAAAACCTTTCGATCTTAATATTGACCGTTATACTTTAAGAACAGCTTACCATTTATAGTGAGCAAATGCCTTATTTGCCTCAGCCATCCTGTGCGTATCATCTCTCTTCTTTATCGCGGCGCCTTCTTTTTTGTATGCCTGCATTATCTCGGCCGCTAACTTTTCGCCCATTGCTTTGCCCTTCTGCTGCCTGGCAAAATCCCGTATCCATCTCATAGCAATGAACTGCCCACGCTCCATGTTAACCTCTATCGGCACCTGATAAGTCGCTCCGCCGATACGGCGGGACTTAACTTCAAGCAGGGGTCTTGCATTATCAAGCGCCTGAACAAATACTTCCAAGGGCTCCTTGTCGGAAATCTTTTCTTTTATTTCGCCCAGCGCCCCATACACAATTTTCTCCGCTATCGATTTCTTCCCTTTTTCCATGACCATGTTGACGAACTTACCCAGTATCTTGCTTCCATACTTGGGATCTGCCGCCGCTTCTCTTGTTTTTGCTTTTCTTCTTCTCATTCTTTATCGGTCCTTCTTATTGTTTCGGTTTTTTTGCGCCGTATTTCGACCTGCTTCTTCTTCTCGCTTCAACCCCTGAAGAGTCGAGCATTCCCCTGACTATGTGGTACCTTACTCCGGGAAGGTCCTTTACCCTGCCCCCACGTATAGTAACTATAGAGTGCTCCTGCAAATTATGTCCCTCACCGGGTATGTAGGCCGTAACTTCCATCTTATTGGTCAGACGCACCCGAGCAACTTTTCTCAAAGCTGAGTTCGGTTTTTTAGGCGTCCGGGTCTTCACCTGAAGACATACCCCTCTTTTTTGCGGGCAATTCTTAAGTGCCGGAGAATTGCTCTTATATTTCACTTTTTTCCGCCCTTTGCGGATAAGCTGGTTTATTGTCGGCATTACTTTTCCCCTTATTGATTTTAATCCATGATCATTTTAAAACCGCCGTATACCTTACGCGGCAACTTTTTTTTCGCTCTCTTCCTCGGCTTTAATAAGCTCTCTTTCTAATTGGATCTTTCTATGCGCCGCGTATCCTGTCCCGGCAGGGATAAGATGTCCCATTATTATGTTCTCTTTAAGACCTTCCAGTTTATCTTCTTTGCCGGAAGAGGCCGCTTCTGTCAATATCCTTGTTGTTTCCTGAAAACTGGCAGCTGCGATAAAACTCTCGGTAGTAAGAGAAGATTTTGTTATTCCCTGCAGCATGGGTTCGGCGGCGGCAGGTTTTTTCTTACTCTTAAGCACCCTTTCGTTCTCTTTTTTGAAAGTAGTTTTATCTATCTTGTCTCCCATGAGGAACGAGGTATCTCCGTGATCGGTTATACGCACGTTCTTCAGCATCTGTCTTACTATAGCTTCTATGTGTTTATCGTTTATCTGCACACCCTGAAGCCGGTACACTTCCTGCACCTCGTTGAGAAGATATTCCTGAAGCGCCCTTTCTCCTGAAACCTTAAGTATATCCTGCAGGACCACGGGCCCGTCCACCAGCTGTTCACCCGCCATTACCCGGTCTCCTCTGTATACATTAAGATGTTTTCCATGAGGAATCACATATTCCTTCCTCATGCCCGTTTCGCTCTCTATGATTATGGTCTTTTGCCCTTTTTTCAATTCTCCGAACTCTACAATCCCATCTATTTCACTTATCACCGACGGATCCTTGGGTTTACGGGCCTCAAAAAGTTCCGCTACCCTCGGAAGTCCCCCGGTTATGTCCTTTGTCTTTGTCATAACACGGTGGGTTTTGGCCAGAACATCTCCCGCCATGACCTCTCCTTTATCCATTACCGATATATGCGCGCCTACCGGAAGCGGATATATGGCCGCGACCTCGTTCTCTTTATCCACAATAAGTATCTGCGGATGATCGTCACCCTTTTGTTCAATAATGACCTTGTTCTTCACACCTGTGGATTCGTCAGCCTCGATCTTCATGGTGACATCCTTCTTAATATCTTCGTACCGTACTTTTCCGGACACTTCCGCGAGTATGGGAACTGAATACGGGTCCCATTCCGCGAATTTTTCGCCTTTCTTTATCCTACTGCCGTCTTCAAAGAAAATGAAGGATCCCTGGAGTATGGTCTGCCTTTCTATCTCTCTGCCGTCATCCTGGTTTATACTTATCTGACCGTTCCTGTTAAGCACTACAAAAATACCCTTTTGCCTGCTTTCAACGGCTTTGATGTTGTGATAATTCAAAGTTCCGTCTTCTTTGCTCTTAAAATAGGATTGCTCGATTATTCTGGATGCCGTTCCTCCTATGTGAAAAGTCCTCATCGTAAGCTGTGTGCCGGGCTCCCCTATAGACTGCGCGGCGATAATACCCACCGCTTCACCCTCTTCAACTAACTTTCCGGTAGCAAGGTTCTTTCCATAGCATTTCGCGCACACCCCGTTATCTGATTCACATGTAAGCACGCTTCTTATCCTTATCTTCTCTATGCCGCTCTCTTCTATCTTTCTGGCATGTTCCTCGGTTATCATCTCTCCGGCTTCCACGATAAGTGTATCGCTGATGATATCGACGATATTGTCTAAAGCGACCCTTCCCTCTATGCGCTCGGCAAGAGATACGACTACTTCGTCACCTTCGATTATGGCGGTTGAGGTTATCCCATTCAGAGTACCGCAATCGTCTTCCCTTATGATCACATCCTGCGCCACATCTACCAGCCTTCTTGTAAGATACCCGGAATCCGCTGTTTTAAGGGCAGTATCGGCAAGGCCTTTACGAGCTCCATGGGTGGAAATAAAGTACTCCAGCACCGTTAATCCTTCTTTAAAATTAGCCGTTATCGGTGTCTCGATGATCTCTCCTGAAGGCTTGGCCATAAGACCTCGCATGCCCGAAAGCTGCCTTATCTGCTGACGCGAACCTCTCGCCCCGGCATCAGCCATCATAAATACCGGATTAAAGCTGTCGAGGTTCCTGAAAACCATGTTAGATACGTCCTCGGTAACATGCGTCCAGATATCAATTATCTTGTTGTACCTTTCACCCGCCGTTATAAATCCTCTCTTGTACTGGCCTTGTATCCTGTCAACCTCTTTCTGCGCCGCAGATATGGTCTTTAACTTATCAGCGGGTATTTCAAGATCCGATACCGCCATAGAAGCTCCGGACAAGGTGGATTCTTCAAAACCCAATCTTTTGAGAGCATCCAAAAGTTTGACGGTATCTAAATGTCCCTTTATGCGGTGGCAGTCCGAAATAACCTTACTTACCATCTTTTTATCCATGACCTCGTTGTAGTAAGGCATTCCGTCGGGTAAAATATCGTTAAACAGGATCCGGCCCACAGTTGTCTCGACCATTTTGCCGTCTATCCTTACCTTGATCTTGGCAAACTTATCAACATCATCGTTCTGATACGCCATTATGACCTCTTCCCGATCGGCAAAAAGCCTTCCCTCTCCACGTGCCCCGGCCTTCTGCTTGGTAAGATAGTACGCCCCAAGAACGATGTCCTGTGACGGAGTCGTTATAGGCCTTCCGTTGGACGGCGAAAAAATATTATGGGAAGCATTCATCAGGATCCGCGCTTCCATCTGGCTTTCCATAGACAACGGAACGTGCACCGCCATCTGATCTCCGTCAAAATCCGCGTTGAACGCGGAGCAAACCAGGGGGTGTATCCGTATTGCTTTGCCTTCTATAAGGCGCGGTTGAAAAGCCTGAATGCCCAGTCGATGCAATGTGGGAGCTCTGTTCAAAAGAACAGGATGATCGGTTATGACTTCCTCAAGAATATCCCAAACTTCCGGATTTTCCTGCTGTACCATTTTCTTTGCGCTCTTAATGGTGTGAACAAAACCTTTTTCGCGAAGTTTTCTTATTATGAACGGCTGAAAAAGCTCCAGTGCCATCACCTTGGGAAGGCCGCATTCGTTTATGTTCAGCTCGGGCCCTATAACAATAACACTTCTGCCCGAATAGTCCACACGTTTACCCAGAAGGTTCTGCCTGAATCGTCCCTGTTTCCCCTTAAGCATGTCAGCCAGCGATTTTAGAGGCCTTCCTCCCGAACCCATAACCTCTCTGCCATGCCTTCCGTTATCGAAAAGCGCGTCAACCGCTTCCTGCAGCATCCTTTTTTCGTTACGCACTATTACCTCCGGAGCCTTGAGTTCCAGAAGTTTTTTAAGACGATTGTTCCTGTTTATTACCCTCCTGTAAAGATCATTGAGATCGCTTGTCGCGAATCTCCCGCCGTCAAGCGGAACAAGAGGCCTGAGATCCGGAGGGATGACAGGGATATGGTCCAGTATCATCCATTCCGCTTTATTGCCGCTCTTACGGAAAGTGTCCACTATCTTGAGCCGTTTCATTATCCTTTTGGTGGTGTTAATGTCTCTCTTTTCCGACACCTTAGCCATCAGCTCCGCCGCTATAACATCAAGGTCTATCTGCTTAAGAAGTTCTCTTATTGCCTCGGCTCCCATCATGGCCTTGAACTTGTTCCCAAATTTCTCTCTGGCTTCGGCATATTTATCTTCCGTGAGAAGTTCAAAAGGTTTAAGAGGAGTATCGCCGCCGTCCGTCACAGCATACTGTTCATAGTATATAACTCTTTCCAGATCTCTCATTTTCATGTCGAGTAAGTTCGCAAGACGCGAAGGTATTGCCTTGAAAAACCAGACATGCGTTACCGGAGCTGAAAGTTTTATTACGCCCATTCTCTCTCTTCTCACGCTGGACTTGGTCACCTCGACACCGCATCTGTCGCATATTATACCTTTGTGTTTTATGCGCTTGTACTTGCCGCAGTTGCACTCATAATCTCTTGTGGGACCGAAGATCCTCTCGCAGAAAAGACCGTCCCTTTCAGGTTTAAGTGTCCGGTAATTTATGGTTTCTGGTTTCTTTACCTCGAACAGAACACTTTTGGTTCCAACCCTTCTGGTGGCCCAGCCCAGTATTTTTTCGGGAGAAGCTATCTGTATCCTCACTTTGTCGAATTTGTTAAGTTTACTCAGCATAGTCTTTGCCCCTCTATTGGGTTTTATTACGGCTTACAAAATTTACAATACCGCTTTATTTTCAGCGCTTTCGCTCTGTTCAAGATGCACGTCAAGCCCGAGGCTCTGCAGCTCCTTTATGAGAACATTAAAAGATTCGGGAGTGGACGGTTCCTGCATGTTCTCCCCCTTCACAATGGTCTCGTATATCTTAGTTCTACCCGCGACATCATCGCTTTTCACCGTCAAAAGTTCCTGAAGCGTGTATGCCGCGCCGTAAGCTTCGAGCGCCCATACTTCCATCTCTCCGAACCTCTGCCCTCCAAACTGAGCCTTACCTCCAAGCGGCTGTTGCGTTACAAGCGAGTACGGACCGATGGATCTGGCGTGCATCTTATCGTCGGCAAGATGAGCCAGTTTCAGCATGTATATGTACCCCACGGTAACTTCCTGATCGAAAGGCCTGCCGGAAAAACCATCTCTAAGCATTATCTTACCGGAAACCGGAAGATCCGCCTTTTTCATTATCGCTTCAATATCCGCTTCCCGGGCTCCGTCAAAAACCGGAGTTTCAATGTACATGCCGAGCTTCTTCGCCGCCCATGCCAGCTGTGTTTCCAAAAGCTGTCCTATGTTCATACGGCTGGGTACACCAAGCGGGTTCAGAACTATGTCAAGCGGTGTTCCATCGGGCATATAAGGCATATCTTCTTCACGCACTATCTTGGCGATTACTCCCTTATTTCCATGCCGGCCGGCCATCTTATCTCCCGCCTGCAGTTTCTTCTTGCTGGCTACATAGACCGTTATTCTCCTTAAAACTCCGGCAGGCAGTTCGTCCCCATGCTTTATCTGATCCAAGTCCCTGTCCATATCGCTCATCGTCTGTTCTATCTGCCCGTCAATGGTCATGATAATGGCGTTCACCCGTGACTGCAACTTATCATCACTTTCCACATATAAGTTTTCCAAGTCAGCTTTTTTGAATTTTGAAATATCGCTTTCCTTTATGACCTGGCCGGCTTTTATCAGGACCTTGCCTGAGTCCAGGTCTTCCAAAGGATTAAGCAATCTGCTGCCCACAAGCTTTTGATGCACTCTTTCGGCTTTTTTCTCCTCAAGCTGCTGAAGTATATTCTCGTATCCTTCCTTTACTACTTTCCTCTGTTTGGAATCCGTACTTTTCTGTTCCTTTGACAGCGTCTTGGCCGACTTTCGAGAAAGTTCCTTGACGTCCACCACTATTCCGTTTATTCCGGAAGGCACCCTTAGGGACACATCTTTAACATCCCCTGCCTTCTCTCCGAATATCGCCCTGAGAAGTTTCTCTTCCGGAGAAAGTTCGGTCTCTGATTTCGGCGCTATCTTTCCGACAAGTATGCTGCCAGGGACCACTTCGGCACCCATGCGCACTACACCACATTCATCCAGGTCTCTCAGTGCATCTTCCCCTACATTAGGTATGTCTCTCGTAACTTCCTCGTTCCCCAAACGTGTATCCCGAGCCTCCAGCTCGAACTTATGTATATGAACCGAAGTAAACGCATCCTCTCGTATAAGCTTTTCACTTACCAATATGGCGTCTTCGAAGTTATACCCTCTCCACGACATGAATCCTACAAGAACATTTCTGCCAAGAGCAAGCTCCCCCCTATCGGTCGCTATCCCGTCTGCCAGAATATCTCCCTCTTTAACAATATCCCCCGGTTTAACTAATGGCCTTTGATTGATGCAAGTACGGGCATTGGTCCTCTGGAATTTTCTGAGAGCAAACTTTTCTCCCGAGACTGTTACCTCCGACCCGTCAACACGCGTGACTTTACCCTCTTTAGGGGCGACCAGCAATGCCCCCGAATCTTTAGCGGTGCGATGCTCAAGCCCCGTGCCGACAATAGCGGCTTCTGGGAAAAGAAGCGGTACCGCCTGTCTTTGCATGTTAGCTCCCATCAAAGCCCTGTTGGCGTCATCATGCTCAAGAAAAGGTATCAATCCCGCGCATACGCTTACAAGCTGAAGAGGAGAAACGTCCATGTATTTTACTTCTTTGGCGTCGGCTTGTATGAAATCATCCTTGAACCGGGAAAAAACCTTGTCGTTCTTAAAATACCCTCTTGTGTCAGTCTCTGTATTTGCCTGGGCAATAACAAAATTATCCTCAACGTCGGCCGTAAGATACTCTATTTCGTCCAGAACTTTTCCGTTCTCAACTTTACGGTACGGCGTAACCAGAAAGCCAAACCCATCTGACCCGGAGTGGCAAGTCAGGGAATTAATAAGACCGATGTTTGGACCTTCAGGAGTTTCTATGGGGCAAAGCCTTCCATAATGTGAATAGTGCACGTCTCTAACTTCAAAACCCGCCCTTTCGCGGTTAAGCCCGCCGGGACCTAGGGCGCTAAGCCTTCTTAAATGAGTAAGTTCGGCCAGCGGATTGGTCTGGTCCATGAACTGAGATAATCTTCCCCGGGCAAAAAAATCGTGAATAACGCTTGTTATAAGTTTAGTGTTTATAAGGTTGTGGGGCATTACATCTTCCATATCATATACGCTCATCCTCTCCCGCGTACCCCTCTCTACTCTGGCCATGCTGATACGTATCTGATTTACAAGTTGTTCTCCTACGCAGCGCACTCTTCTATTCCCGAGATGATCGATATCGTCGGTAGTCTGTTTTCCGTTCTTTATCTCAAGAAGTTTCTGTATCGCCCCCACCAATATGTCTGAGCTCAAAAGCTGTGAATCAAGGGGTTTATCCAGCCCAAGTTTGCGGTTTATCATCCTGAGGCCCACTTCCGTGAGATTATAACGCCTCTTATCAAAAAACATCTGGTCAATGAGGTCTTTCGCAGAGTCAAGCGTCGGAGGATCGCCGGGCCTCAACTTCTTGTACATATCAAGATACGCCTCTTCCCGGGTTTTTGTGCCATCGTGTTCCAGGGTACGCACAATTTCTTTGGGGACATCCAAAAGTATTTTAATGCGCCGTATTTTAGCGTCCCAGATCCTTGCAGCTATTGTAGAAGTTATTTTCTCGGTTTGCTGAGCCAATATCGATGACGATGCCTCGTCTATGATGTCCTCGGCCAGAACACTGCCCACAAGCTCTTCACACTGATTTTGACGGGTTAGAGTAACCTCTTTTACCCCCCCGAAAGCTTTAAGGATCTCTTCCTCACTGGACAAACCAAAAAGACGCAGGAACGTGGTGGCAAGAAACTTACGTTTGCGATCTATGTAAACGTTTAAAAGTTCGCCTTTGTCCACAAGGAACTCGATCCAGGCTCCTCTATCAGGAATTAGCCTGGCAGAAAAAATAGACTTTCCTCCCGGAACCGGGGTCTCCTCGAACGATATACCAGGAGATCTGTGCAGCTGGCTGACTACAACCCTTTCATCGCCATTCACGATGTAGGTACCGTAATTCGTCATAAGGGGTATCTCCCCCACATAGACTTCCTGCTCTTTGACCTCTGACGGCAACCGCAGTCTCAACTTGACCCTTAACGGGGCGGAAAAAGTAAGCGAACGTCTTTTACACTCATCGGGTCCGTATTTGGGCTGCTTGATGTCGTAGTGGAGGTATTCAAGCACATACTCGTGATTAGCGCTTTCTATGGGAAAAACTTCCCTTAGCAGCCCCTCCAATCCCTTGTTTTCCCTTTTGGTTTTAGGAATATCTTTCTGAAGAAATTCATCGTAAGAATCCATCTGGATCTCTATCAGATTAGGAATGTCTATTGTTTTCTTCAACTTGGCATAACTCGTACGATTCAGCGTTCCAGCCATGCGTCCACTACTCCCATTTTATTTTAAACACTAAAAACAGACAAAAAACCACAAACCTTTCACTCCCGCTTCCGGCATATTCCCGAAAAATCACGGTACGGTGAAAAGCAGCCGCTCTCTTACTTCAATTCTACCTTGGCGCCGACATCCTCAAGCTGTTTCTTTATCTTTTCGGCTTCTTCCTTCGTTGCCCCTTCTTTCACCACTTTGGGTGCGGCCTCAACAAGATCTTTCGCTTCTTTAAGGCCCAGGCTTGTCAATGCTCTTATCTCTTTTATTACATTGATCTTTTTGTCCCCGGCCGAAGCGAGAACAACATCGAACGTGCTCTTCTCTTCTTCCGCCGCCCCGCCTGCCGCCGGAGCAGCACCGGCGACCATAGCCCCCATGGGAGCCGCCGCAGAAACGCCGAATCTATCTTCAAGCGCCTTTACCAGATCGGAAAGCTCAAGAACCGTCATCTCTTCTATGCTCTTGATAAAACCTTCCATTTTCTGGGAAATTTCTTTTGCCGGCTTTTCCGGCTTTGCATCTTCCACAGCCGTATCTACGTCAGCCTTTTTTTCAACCTGGTCTTTTATTTCCTCTGCCATCTCACTTCCTCCTTAGATTTTCCTGTTATTTCAACTACAGTTACTCTGACCCTTTCTTCTCTTTTACCGCGTTAATGGCGTATAAAAGACCTCTCATCACTCCCGAAAGTACATTTACAAAACCTGTTACAGGGGCATTCACCGTGCTCAGCACCATGGCCAAAAGCTGCTCTCTGCCGGGCAGATCTGCAAGATCATTGACCCTTTCGGCCGTTACCATACTTCCGCCTATGTATCCCCGGGAAATGTTAAACCCTTTGTTCTGTTTGGCAAACTCTTTCAATATCTTTGCCACTTTGACTGGGTCGTCCTTTATAACGCCTATCCCTAATATCTTTTTCTCACCCACCAGATCTTCAAACCCCTCCATACCCGATTCTTTTAAGGCCACTTTCGCCAAACGATTTTTCAAGACCAGGTATCTTGAACCGCTTTTCCTGATAGTTTTCCTTAAAACATCCATATCCGAGGCCTTCATATTCTCTACGCTTGAAAGGACAAAACCTTCGCTTCCGGAGAGAATGTCCTTCATCTCCGCTACCATTTTCTCCCTTACCTTCTTCCCGTATTTCTGCGACATTATTTACCTCTTGTTTTATATTTTATTTTGCCGTGAACTTTAGAGTTTTTCTCTTTATTCATCCCCCCGGACACTATAAAAGTCAGGCCTGGTAGAACTGATTTCTCTCAAGTTTTATCCCTGGCCCCATTGTAGAACTTATGGCTATTGATTTCACATTGCTTATCTTTTGCAGTTTCGAGCTTGAAGCCAGAACTGCTTTCACAAATGAAATTATGTTCTCTTCGAGATTCTTCCCGGGGAACGACATCTTCCCCACCGCTCCCTTTACCCCGGACTGCTTATCCATCCGATATTCTATTTTCCCGCCTTTAAGATCCTTGACCGTTTTGCCTATTTCCATAGTAACGGTCCCTGATTTTGGATTAGGCATCAGCCCTCTCGGACCAAGCACTTTTCCGAGTTTAGCGAGCTCCCGCATCATTTCAGGAGTAGTTACCGCTACATCGAAATCCAGCCAGCCTTCGGAAACTTTTTTCATAAGATCTTCCGCTCCCACATGGTCCGCGCCGGCTTCTACGGCCTGCTTAGCCAGATCACCTTTACAAAACACCGCCACCCTTGTTGTCTTACCGGTCCCGTGCGGTAGGCTTACCGTCCCCCTTATGGGATTACTGCTTTGCTCCAAAGCGAGCTTTATAGAGACCTCAACTGTCTGGTCGAACTTGGTTGCCGGACCTTTTTTAAGAAGCTCCAGGGCTTCTTTAACCCCCATTTCTGTTTTGGTACCTTCCAGAGCCTCTATCGCCTTATTTCTTTTTGTCGGCTTTGCCATCTATTCCACCTCGTATTATTTTTTCAAATCAGCGAAAGATCAGTTCTCCACCTCTATTCCCATGCTTCTCGCTGATCCTTTTATTATCTTCACAGCGGCATCCATATCGGCCGCGTTAAGGTCTTCCATTTTCTGTTTGGCTATTTCCTTTACCTGATCTAACGTAACTTTCCCGATCTTCTCCGCCTTTGGATTGCCGCTGGCCTTTGCAACACCCGCCGCCATTTTGAGAAGCACGCTTGCCGGGGGGCTTTTGGTTATAAAAGAAAAAGTCTTGTCTTCGTAAAGGCTTATAATAACGGGCAATATAAGTCCCGGGCGATCCTTTGTCCTTTCATTGAACTGTTTACAAAACTCCATTATGGGTATGCCGTGCTGTCCCAGAGCCGGCCCTACCGGCGGTGCGGGATTGGCTTGCCCTCCCGGGCATTGCAATTTGATCTTCGCTTTTACTTTCTTGGCCATATTATTTCCTTTTGCTGTATTACCTCATCATTGCATTGTAGGAACAACTACATCTTCTCTATCTGCCAGGCTTCCAACTCCACCGGTGTCGGTCTTCCAAAAATAGATATCATCACCTTTATTTTACCTTTTTCGAGATTGGTATCCTCTATGTTACCCGTAAAATTCTTAAAAGGCCCTTCTTTAACCCTTACCGATTCCCCGGACTTGAAGAGCATTTTAGGCACCGGTTTTTCCTTCCCTTCTTTCGTTTGTTCCAGTATTTCTTTTACCTCATCATCTCCAAGGGCTACCGGCCTTGTCTTGGTCCCGACAAAACCCGTAACCCCCGGTGTGTTCTTTATTATGTACCAGGTCTTATCGTTAAGTTCCATTTCTACAAGCAGATACCCCGGGAAAAATTTCCTTTCCGTTATTTTCTTCTCCCCTTCCCGAACCTCCGCGACCTTCTCCGTGGGGACAAAAATGTTGGAAAAGAATTTTCTGTCTTCCGGCGAATTCAATAGCTGTGTCTCAAGGGCCTTCTTAACAGTAAACTCTTTGCCGGTGAAGGTGTGCACAACATACCATTTCATATTTGTCATCGGAAAACCCCGCTTATTAAGAAATTAACCACTCTCGACAAGAGAATATCCGCTATCCCTACAAACGCCGCGAGAAAAAACGTCGATACAAGTACTACAATAGTGGAAGCGACAAGTTCATCCTTGGTGGGCCAGGCTACTTTTTTCATTTCCCCAGAAACCTGACTAAAAAAATTCCCAATCTTCATTTTGATCCACCTGCTTGTTATCTATTTCCGTGTCAAAATTCAAAATATGGCAGGAGAGACAGGTCTCGAACCTGCAACCCCCGGTTTTGGAGACCGGTGCTCTTCCAATTGAGCTACTCTCCTAAGATAAATTCACGGCTTCGTGTCAGACACAAGATCCTGAAAAGGCTGCCAATACTTCGTTATCTATTTCACTTCCTTGTGCTGGGTGTGTTTGCGGTCGAATCGGCAGAATTTACTTACCTCAAGCCGATCCGGAGTGTTTTTGCGGTTCTTAACTGATGTATAGTTCCGCCTTTTACAAACCTCGCACTGCATGGTTATTATCTCGGTATTGTCCTTTTTCTTCGCCATTTTACCCTCGGTTTCTACCGCTCCTTGACTATTTTAACTACCTTTTCTCTCACCACGTCGCCTCGAAGAGGAGCAAAGCGACGACGAAGCAATCTCTGCCATTAAACAACCCCTACTGCA
>JBAYES010000045.1:0-15461 GCA_041667545.1 Candidatus Omnitrophota bacterium
TAAATTCCTACACCGTCGTCACGAGGAGCCCCCGAAGGGGGCGACGAAGTGATCTCATAATATGAAAATATCTCGGAAAAAGATTGCTTCGTCACTCACTTCGTTCGTTCCTCGCAACGACGGGCGGTGGAACGCGGAGTTACTGCGGAAGACTGAAATGTTACCTTTATTCTCACTGTGTTTGTCACGAGAGAATAAAGTAGCCTGTCCCCCTTTTTTCTAAAGGATGTATTAGCAGTCTCCCCCCTCGTATCCTATGATCGAAATAACAAAAAGTCCGGCGGTATCACTTTTTAGAACTCTCTTTCCGAGTGAAACAAGAATGCATCTTTCCTCTTCGGCATTCTCGATCTCCGGGGGAGAAAAATCTCCTTCAGGGCCTATAATCACAAGCACATTTTTAGGGACGGGTGAGGGTAAGGCTCTTTTAATAGGTACTGTTCGTGTATCAAGACATGCCAGGAGCGATAGATCATAGTTTTTAACGGTCCCGATAACCTCCCGAAAAAAAACTGTCCCGGATATTTCTGGAGTTCTCTGCCTGCCGCATTGTTTCGATGTTTCGAGAGCTATTCGTTTCCATCTCTCCGTCACTTTACTTGAATTTCTTTTATCAGGCCGAACTATTGTTCTCTCTGTTATAATTGGAACTATCCTGTGAACACCGAGTTCAGTGGCTTTTTCGACAATGAGGTCCATTTTATTTTTTTTGGGTATAGCCTGCGCAAGAGTTATCCGGGGGAATTCTTCGGGGGGGAAATTTTTCACATCGTTTATACTGACCGTCAGTGTCATTTTTTTGCGGTCAGCATTTTTTACGGTCCCCCGGTATTCGGAGCCCTCGCCGTCGAAAACAACAACATTATCCCCGTTTTCAAGGCGCATAACCTCTATCATGTGGCGGGCTTCATCTCCCGAAATAACCGCTTCACCATCATAAACACTTTCTTTCGCCACAAAAAATCTGCCCATAATCCCTTAATGGTCGCTTTCCTGCAAAATATCCTTTTCCCCGAACACTTCGGCCGTATAGATATAAATGTCGGCATCTCCGGTTTTCCATGCGTCTTTCGGTATCCCCGCTTTCTGTTCACACAAACTGTCCATAAACTCATCTCTTGACCACCCGGTCTCATCGGCGACCTGGGGAAGATAGACGCCGCTTCTTCTTCCCATTCTGACCATTACTCCATGTTTCCCCATTTCTATCAGTGAAGGATCGTCTATTTTTTGCATCGGGGAAAGCGCGGAGATCTCAATGTCTATATCTTCCATCTCTTCCTGCCTGACTTTGGGGAACCTGGGGTCCTCAACGGCGGCGGCCACAGACATGTCTGTTACTGTCCTGTAAAAAGGCCCTTCTCCCTGCATTCGCCCTATGCATCCTCGAAGAGAACCGCTCTTATGCAAGGTCACAAAGCCCCCAAGTTCAAGGTTCAGGTTATCATCGTCAACAACTACTTCGGGTTTTCTTCCCGTTTTAAGATAATAATTTATAGCGTTACGCGCTATTTCAAGCAGAGTTCGCTTTTGGTCTAGATTGAACATCTTTTTCTCCTTTTCCTTTCTCTCGAATTTGCCGGAAATAATGTTATCGACTGCCGCGAAAAAAACAGCGCTAAGGTACCCGACAACACGTGACCTGTCACCGGAAACATCCGCGGAAGTGGCGTATTTTAAAACACTAAAACCGTCCGCTCCAAGCATTTGAGAAGCCTTCATAACGGCGTAAACCGGTCCCTGCCCGCACATGAGCTGATGGTTCCCCTTGAAACTTTGGCGATAGAAACCTTCCGGATCCATAGTTCTGAGCAGGTTTATTGTAAAGGCATCTTTTTTAAGCGCTTCGTCATGCGTTAGAAAATGGGACATATCGGTACTCGCGACCACCATTACACTTTCGTCTTCGCTCATAATTTCATAGAGAGCTTTTGCCAGAACATCGGATGTTCCCATTCCTTGATCGCATATAGCGACAAGTACTATCCGGGTTTCGGGTAAAGCTGTCTGGGCAAAAGGCACGAGCATCTCAACGGAATTCTCAGTATCAAAAGCTTCCGGGATATCTTTTATGCGAGGATCAAAAGAAATAAGTTTTTGCGCAACATCCTTGTTTATCAGCGCCTTGCCAAGGGGTGTTTCAAATGCGCTTCCGGTAAAAACACTGACTGAGTCGGGATAGGATTTTCTATGAGTGAACCCGACAATAATAAGGGTTCGGGGGGATTTTAACCTGATAGCATTGAACGCGTACGCGGCGACTTTGCCTGAATATGAAAATCCCGCATGAGGAGCTATGACAGAGATTATAGTTCCCTTTGGTTTTTCTATCTCAGCTTCACTTAGGTATCCTGAAAGTTCCTGTTCCAATACATCCCGGGAAGCATTATACCATGTTCCCGAAAGGTCAGAATGTTTTACTTCAGCGTCAAGTTCCATATGAACAAGCGCAAACCCGGACACAATAAAAAATACCGCAAGATTGGCTGTTTTCCACATGATTTTTTTCGTTATCCATAAAAAATCAACATGGCCCGTGTACCAGTCGCAAAAACTTCGTTTTTGATCCGGTAGAGGTCATGTTCCACTCACAAAAATTACGATATGGCCGTGTCATGTACCAGAACAAAAATTACGCCAGAAATTTTTGTTCTGGTACATGGTGGAGCAGATGGGATTCGAACCCACGGCCCCCACGTTGCGAACGTGATGCTCTTCCAGCTGAGCTACTGCCCCACAAACTTTTTTCGAGAACATTATAACACATAAAGAACCGCCGTCAATTGACCTGCCTATGGATGCCAAGCCGCTATTACTTGCAGTCGCAGTCATTCTTTGTAAGTTTCACCGAGTAAGCCGCGTCGTCGCCTTCCAAAACAACATGACCTTCCCGCGCAAGCCAGCCGATGCTCATAAGCGCCAGATTCCTGTCTTTTTGCAAGGCCTCTATGAGCTCTTCCATGCCGGCAGCTCCTCCGTGATTATCAAGGTAGTTCCAAATATCGCCGGCCACCACACCAATTCTAGTTATCATCCATCCTCCTTTTCTTGCCCTTTTCCCGATGCTCTCTCTGCATAGCTGCCGCAGCGTGGACACTCGGAAAATTCTTCACTTCGGCTATCTACATAATTATTTGAACAGATCGAACAGTGCCATATATATTTTTCATCTGAAACGAACATTTTCATCCTCGTTCCGAAATTAAGAAAAAACCATACCACAAGAATAACTACGACTGAAAAAAAAAGATAAACAAAGATAACGGTAGAAATATCAAGTTTTATCATATTTCCCGCCGGTTACAGTATGGACAATTATATCAGTTTCAATGATCCCAATGTCCTCGCCCGATCCATCAGAGTGAAACCTCCACGCGCTAAAATGTTTAAGAGCCTCTGTGTCAACGGGGAAATGTCCGCTTGAAACCTTTACCTTCGCGTCTTTAACATCTCCTGTTCCGTCGACAAAACCTGTAACTCTTACTGTAAAATATTCCTTATCGCCGTACAGATCTTTCATAATAACCGGCGGCGGCGGCCGGTAAATAACATTTTGTTCCGAATGTGAATTTGAAAAATCTTTGTTTCTGTTTGAACCGCGATCTACTGCAGAGACATCACGAAAAAAGATATGTGGAGAGATCTTAACTCCCTCCAGAAACTCCCTTGTCCGTCCTGTCATTTTTTCTCCTTCATGATATGGAAATCTTGACGCGATATATCCTCTCCCCGGGGGACTCGGCGAAAGATCCGAGATCATTAGATCTCCGGGAACGAGGGTCGTGCCATGGGCTATCTCACCGTAGTCATCCCCCACCATAATATCGAACGCAGTCTTTTCCAGTATCGGCCCAAGGAATGTCACTCTTGTAAAGGGCTCTGTTTTGAAAATATCCTCAGGGGTTACTATTGTTACGGCCGACATGAAAAACAAATGAGCGAATGCCGACACCAGAACGGCTATTATAAGATTATTTTTTGTGACAATAAGGTCCATTTTTCTCTAAGTCGCCTCCGAACTGACTTTTTCTCAAAAACTTTTTATATTATCATTGGGTGGTAGCTATGCTTATCTGTTTTATGTTGATCTGTCTGCATACATCCCAAATCTCAATTATCCTCCCCAGGCTCGCGTTCTTATCAGCTCGGATAAGAACCGGCTGATCATCCGCGGCGGCAAGAGCAAGCCGCGAGACAAGTTCATCCCATTCGGTAGGCCTTTCGTTTATATAGATCGAATTGAGCGATGTAACGGTCACTATAAGAAGTTCCCTGTGAAGAACCTCGCTGGTAACCGCCCTCGGAAGATCCACGCGTATTCCAGGCTGAAAAATATAGCTGGATGTCAGCATGAAAAATATAAGAAGCAGAAAAACCACATCTATAAGAGGAGCTATATCCAGCGAACCCTTTTCTATCGATACTTTTCTTTTAAATCTCATTTTCTTCCCGTTTAGCGCCAAGCAGATTCACAAGATCCGTCGCGCTTTTTTCCATTTCCAGGACAAAACCGTCCACTTTGCTGACAAGAAAATTGTATGCCACGTATGCAGGTATGGCTACAGCCAGTCCCGCTACAGTTGTGACAAGGGCTTCCCATATCCCACCGGCAAGGTCTCCGGGATTCACTGGGACCAGAGAAACAGACTTTTGCTCTATTACCTGAAAAGCTCGGACCATACCCGTAACCGTTCCCAGAAGTCCCAGTAGTGGGCTTATATGAGCTATCGTAGCCAGTATACCGAGATTTTTTTCAAGCCGGGGAACCTCGTGAAGTCCGGCATCCTCTATAGCTTCCTTTATCTCGGTCCGGCCTCTGTCGTGCTTAAGTATGCCTGCCTTGACAATATGCGCGATGGGCCCCGGCATAGCGTTGCACTTATCTATCGCGTTAAGGATCTTGTTGCGTTTTAATGTCCCGGAAATATCTTCCATAAAAAGCTCAGTATTTATCTCCGCTCTTCTCAGATGCCATAATTTTTCAATTACTACGGCGACAGCTATTACCGAACACAAAATTATCAAGAACATCAACGGGCCGCCCTTAACTATCAATACCCACATTTTTCCTCCTGTTCGTCATTAAGTATTCCATTTTTTTCTGGCATGCTCGGCATTTTTCCCCGAGCCGGATGACAATTTTTCATACATTCTGTAGGCTTTTTCCATGTCGCCTGATGCTTCGAAGATCTCAGCACATCTGAGACGGGCGCGCAAGATCCAAAAATCACCCGCAGGGTAACTGTACTCCACCTTCAGGTATTCCTCCAAAGCCCGTGTCAAATCCCCCGCTTTTTCGTAACATTCGGCAAGGTCAAACTGGATCTGTGCATTTATCTCCGTATTGCGGCCAGTTAGCGCCATTCGAAAGTATTCTATGGCAAGAGTATACTGCCCTCCGGACTTAAGGATTATGCCTATGCGATTATTGGCAATGTTAGATAGGTTGCTTCCACGGTAAGTCTCGGACACGATCTTATACAGCCGGATAGCCTCGGCGGGGTCTCCCTTCTTTTTCGCGATGTCCCCTAAGGTGAGAGTGGCCTGGGGCGCCCACTTTCCGTCGGGAGATAAGGCGATCAACCTTTCGAACTGTACGATACTTTTTTCCACCATATTATGGTCATAAAGTACCCACCCCATCCAGTATTCGGAATCTTCCGCAAAATCGCTGTCCGGAAAGTCTTCGGTTACTTTGGAAAAATATTTCCTCGCGTCATCAAAATCTCCTTTCTCGTAAGAATATTCGCCCAACCAGAAAAAAATACCGGGAGCCAGGTCATCCTCGGGATCGGAGTCCAACAGAGTTTCAAAAATATCACGAGCTTTGTCTTCTGCCCCAAGCCGGTAATAAAGCCATCCGGCACAGTATTCGGCGGCTCTTTCGTACAGGACCGCATTATCATAATGACGTGAGGCCAGCTCTTTTTTGATCAGGTCATATACTTCAAGAGCCTCATCGTACCTTTTCATTCCGTAAAAAATATCGATCTTATGTAGATAGGAACCCATCAGAATATCTCCGCCCGGGGACATCTCTATGGCCTTGTTGAAATTTTCGAGGGCTGAATAGTTATCTCCCCTGTCCGCGTACAACATCCCCAGCATATAGTACACGTGTTTAAGATATTCAGAATCCGGAAAATTTATCAGCATAGATTGAAAAGCAAGGATCGCGGCGTTCTTTCTTTCGGTTCCAGCCATAATGGTCCCTATTTCAAACTGCGCGTAATCTGCCATGGGACTGTCGGGAAAGCTGTTGAGTATCTTATCGTAAAGTCCCGACGCGCCCGAAAGGTCATTGCGAGACTTCAATATTCCCGCGGCTGCCACCAGGGAATTTACGACTGTCTCAGCATTTTCCGATCTCTCCGCTACTGAAAGAAACCCCCTTAATGCCAAATCAACGTCTCCGGACGACAGATATACACCGGATAAGGCATATTGCACCCTGTGTGCGAATTCTCCGTCGGGATAACGAAGCAGAGCTTCTTTATAAATGGCCGCCGCGTTCTCGAAGTTACCTGTTGTTGCATATACCTCCCCAAGATAGAAATAAGCATTCCGGGTCAGTCTATTTTCAGGAATATCTCTGATGATCCTGAAATATGTCCGGAGCGCCGCGTCAAGATAACCCGAGTCAACTTCGATAGCGGCTATAGATAGGAGAGCCGCTGAGCGAGTCTCGGGAACGATTCCCTTTTCTGCCACTTCAGTGAACAACATTAAAGCTTGCTCGTTTTCTCCCCGGGTGTAGCTTATTTCCGCCATTTTATATTTGGCGGTGATCTTCCAGATCGGAGCGCCGGAAACCTTCACTGCTTTTTGAAAATTTTCCATGGCCCGGTCTGTATCATTTTTTCCGTAATAGGATTCGCCAAGCAGATAATAAGTCTCAAATGTCCTGATGTTAAGCGGATACCTAGCTATGTGATTCGTAAGCGCCGCAGCCGCGTCATCGTAGCGCCGGGCCTTAAAAAGAACATTTCCAAGCTCGTATCCCGATAACATCGAAAGTTCTCGGTCGGGATAACGTTTGATAATGTCCCGGAAGACCTCCGCGGCGGCATTGTATTCTTCCATCTTGTCGTAACACCATGCCATGCCATAATAGGCATGTTCGGCTATATGCTCCGGAGGATATCCGGAAATAACTTTTTGATATCCTTCAAGAGCTCTTTCGAAATCCCCTTCTTTGTAATACGATTCGGCTATCCAGAAAAGAGCTGTTGCCTCGAGTCCGGTGTTCTTGAACCGCCCGGCGACCATATCAAATTCCGCTATGGCCTTTTGTATCTGGTCGGTATCAAAGAATATCTTTCCGAGAAGAACATGGATTTCCGCCTCCACTTCGGGGGGGATATCTGAAAGAAGAAGGTTTACCAGCTTATGCTCCGCAAGATCATAAAAGCCATCCTCGATAAATTTTTGAGCAAAGTCTATCTCGGCCTTAAACGCGCTTTCAGCGGCAATAGCCCAGGTGACGCCAAAAAAAACGGCTAAAGTGATAACAATTGTATGCTTGATTAAGTTCATTAACCTCCATTGACTTATTTTTCCCTCAGAACAAGGATAAGAGAATTCTTTAAAACACCCGCCTGACGCTATAAAAAACGGGAGATTACGCGGGAACCTCGGCTATTCACAATAAAACAAATGCCGCTTTCGAATACACGCGGCATAGCACAATGTTACCAAAGTACCGGCAAAACGGCAAGTGAAAAGGTATTAATGATGTTGTCAAGTTCTGAGATATTGTCCAGTATAGGAATCTTTGTTCGCGGCTATTTCCTCGGGAGTACCCTGGGCTACAACCTGTCCGCCAAAAACTCCTCCTCCGGGTCCCAGATCTATTACATGATCCGCTGAAAGAATAACATCAAGATTATGCTCGATTACAAGAACGGTATTCCCTGCCGCGACCAGAGAATGAAGAACTTCAAGCAGCTTATGGATATCGGCAAAATGAAGCCCCGTGGTAGGTTCATCAAGTATATACAGAGTTTTTCCGGTAGCCTTTTTTGATAATTCTGTCGCGAGTTTCACTCTTTGGGCTTCTCCCCCCGATAAAGTGGTGGCCTGCTGCCCCAGTCTTATGTACCCTAAGCCAACTTCATTAAGGGTTTTTAGCTTGTCATTTATTGACGGGATGTTAGAGAAAATCTCTAAAGCCTCTTCTATGCTCAAAGACAGCACATCGGATATGTTCAGTCCCTTGTACCTTATTTCGAGCGTTTGATCATTGAATCTTTTTCCGAAACATACAGGGCATTCTACATACACATCCGGAAGGAAATGCATCTCTATTTTTTTGACACCGTCACCCTGGCAAGCCTCACAGCGGCCACCTTTGACATTGAAGCTGAACCTTCCGGGCCTGTATCCTCTCACCCTCGAATCGGGTAGTCTCGCAAAAAGGTCGCGTATGGGACTGAAAGCTCCGGAATATGTGGCGGGGTTGGATCGCGGTGTCTTTCCTATGGGCGACTGATCTATCACTATTACTTTGTCCACAAGGTCCAACCCCCTTATGGCTTTGTGTTTTCCGGGTTTTGCCTTAGCGCCATACAATTTTCTGGCAAGAGCTCTGTATAATATCTCATCAACAAGTGTGCTTTTGCCGGAGCCGGAAACACCTGTAACACAACTCAAAACACCCAACGGGAACTTGACATCTATATCACGAAGATTATGCTCAGAAGCCCCCGATACCTCGAGGTATTTACCTTCAGCCGGGATCCTTCTTGCGCCGGGCCTTTCCATTTTAAGCTCTCCTCTTAAATATTTTCCGGTCAGGGATGATGGGCTTTTGAGTATAGCCGAAATATTACCTTCGGCGACTACCTTTCCGCCATGTTCCCCCGCCCCCGGACCGAGGTCAATGATATGATCGGCTGATCTTATGGTAACTTCGTCATGTTCTACCACTATAAGGGTGTTCCCTAAGTCCCGAAGCCTCTTCAGCGTCTCCAGGAGTTTATCATTGTCTTTCTGGTGAAGTCCGATGCTGGGTTCGTCAAGAACATACAGAACTCCCACAAGCGCTGATCCTATCTGTGTAGCAAGCCTTATTCTTTGGTCTTCACCGCCGGAAAGCGTACTGCTTTTTCTGTCAAGGCTGAGATACCCCAAACCAACATTCATCATAAATTCCAATCGGCCGGATATTTCCTTAAGAGCCTCTTCAGCAATTTTTTTTCTTTCATCATCAAGCTTAAGAGAAGAAAAGAAAATCCCCGCGTCAGCTATTGATAGTTCACAGACTTCCGATATATTCTTGCCGCCCACCAGCACCGACAATGACTCTTTTCTAAGTCTGCGTCCCCCGCATTCAGGGCAGGGTTGAGGGGACATGAACCCTCCTATAACTTCTTTCATAAATTCGCTTTCGGTTTCCCTGAAACGCCTTTCAAGGTTCGGAATAACCCCCTCATATCCCGAATCCTCATCCCCGAACATGATCATCTTTTTTTGTTTTCTGGTAAGTTTAGAAAATTCGATGTCCACATCAAAATCGTGATATCTTGACAACCTTCTCAGTTGTCTTCTGAAATGCAGGACCGCCCCCTTGCCTCCTTTTTTCCAGGGAGCGATAGCCTTGATAAGAGGCAGGGTCTTGTCGGGAACGACGAGATCGGGGTCTATCTCTATTTTATTGCCCAGACCGTTGCAGGCCTGACATGCCCCGTAGGGACTGTTAAATGAAAAATTCCTGGGATCAAGTTTCTGAAAGCTTATTCCGCAATCGGCGCAGGAATTGCTCTCGCTGAAAAGAACATCTTTCCCGATACCTTTTGATGTGTCTCCTACATTCACTATGGCCGTGCCGGATCCCATGCTTAGCGCCGTCTCAATGGAATCCGAGACTCTTCCCCTTATCCCATTTTTCATGGCCAAGCGATCTATCACCGCTTCTATCGAATGTTTTGTTTTTTTATTAAGCTCGGGTATGCGGTCTCCCACATCCATGATATTTCCATCTATGCGAAGCCGTACTATACCGCTTTTCCGGGCTTGCCGCATTGTCTCGACATGTTCACCTTTTCTTCCGGAAACTAACGGAGCAAGTATTACCAGCCCGGTGCCCTCGGCATATGACATTATCCTGTCAACGATCTCCTGCGACGTCTGAGCGGATATTTCTTTTCCACAGGCATAGCAGAACTGTACCCCCACCCTTGCGAATAAAACCCTCATGTAGTCGTATATTTCCGTTTGCGTGCCTACCGTAGACCTTGGATTCTTTCCGCTGGAACGCTGTTCTATGCTTATGGAAGGAGAAAGGCCCGAGATGGAATCCACGTGGGGCTTCTGCAGCTGTCCGAGAAACTGACGGGCATAGCTCGAGAGCGACTCCACATATCTCCTCTGCCCCTCCGCGTATATAGTGTCGAAAGCCAGAGAAGATTTCCCCGAACCGGAAAGACCCGTGACCACGCAAAGCGTATTACGGGGTATCTTTACCGAAATATTCTTAAGATTATGTTCCCTGGCGCCTTTCACCAGTATATATTCTTTTGCCATAGAACAGATTTTATCACAACTCCCCCAAACTCTCCACAGAATAACCCTTTCCCTCGCTGACCTTCCCTACTAAATATCAAAAAGATCGCAGCGCCAATGCTACAAGGGTCTGGCATTCCCTGATAGGGACGCGAAGATTTTCCCGGCGAGAAAATCTTCGCTCGGAGTACGACCTCGTTCCCACGAGGGCCCGTGCCCTCTCCGGGAACACCAGACCCTTGTAGCGTTAAAGCTCTTTATAATAATGTAGCATGACGACCGATCATTCTAACGAAAAATCTCGAGTCCAAATCCTTGGCTTCTCTTCCCTCTCTATTTCTAAGGATAATTTAACGCAATAAGATGACTGAACATCGATCATAAGGGCGTGGTTGCCATGTTCCGTACAGGGCGGATCCACACCGGGCGGAGGGGCCCTGGTAGGAATATGGCAACCACTCCCTTTCACGATGAAAGAAAAAATGTTACAGAAGAGTTGATAACGATAGCAGACAGACAAATTTGATTATTAGTGAAATATGGTGTATCATATTTTCAAACAGGCGAACTTAAACTCGGAGGGGGATAATGAAGATCGGAGAGAAGATAAGAGCGTATCGCAAGGAAAAAAGAATGACGCTTGAAGAGCTTTCGCAAAAAAGCAAAGTAGCCCTGGCCACCTTAAGCAGAATGGAAACAGGCAAAATGCCAGGCACACTGAAGGCCCACACAAATATCTGCCGGTCCCTCGGTATATCAATCGCCGAGCTATATCGTGAAATGGAAGATTCCGCTAAGACCGTTGAGGCGGTCGCCGACGAAAAAAAACCCGAACGACTGGAAGGTTCGGGAAAAGTTAAATTCGGTCTTCTGGTAGCGAGAACAGCGGGCAAGAAGATGCTACCGTTAACGATAAAAATATCTTCCGGAGGCAAAACACAGCCGGAACGGAACAGAACCGGAACAGAAAAATTTTTGTTTTCTCTAAAGGGGAGTGTCGTTGTCTTTGTTTCCGGAAAGTCATATCCCATTAAAAAGGGGGACAGCCTTTACTTTGATTCTTCATTAGAGCATTACATAGAGAATAGTTCAGCGGCCGAAGCAGAGGTACTTTCAATAACATCTTCCCAAAAATAATTACTATGGATTTTCGCGCCATCAAATTCAAGGCAAGTAAATAGCTATCCTATTATCCCCTGGAACTTGTTCTTTCTATACGCGAGAAGAAAAGCGCTCACGACTATAGGGTCAAACTGTGTTCCCGAGTTATCCTTTATTATCTGCATGGCTATTTCCGCCATTTTTTTCTGCCTGTACGGTCTGTCACTAGTTATCGCGTCGAAGGTATCAGCAACCGCAATTATACGGGCTACAAATGGTATATCATCGCCTTTAAGACCGTCCGGGTAACCCATTCCGTCGAATCTTTCATGATGCCCTCTCACTTCCCTTGCTATATCCCCAAGTTCCCGAATAGGATAGAGTATGGCGGCCCCTGTTACAGAATGTTCTTTTACTTTCTCATACTCGTCTTTGGTAAGCTGGCTTTTTTTGTTAAGTATGCTGTCGGGAACGCCTATTTTACCCACATCATGCAGAAGGCTTGCCACATGAAGGGTTTCCTTAAAATTCTTGTAGCTTTGCGCTTCAGGCATATCCTGAAGCTCCTCGGCTATTGTAAGGGCTATCTGCGTGACTCTTTCTGTATGGCCATGTGTGTACGGATCTCTAGCATCTATTGCTGCGGCAAGAGATATCGAAGTGTGTATGAATATCTTGTGCTCTCTTTCATAAAGATCGTGCACCTCGTAGATCTTATCCTGAAGGTCTTGTATAAGCTGGGCGTTAGCAAGCGCCATTGCGACATCATTTGCCAATGTGGTGAAAAAACCTATTTCCTGCCGTGAGAACTTAATATTGGACAATTTTTTGCCAAGCAGCAGCACTCCTATGAGGTCCTTTTTATAAAATATCGGAACACAGATATTTGATTTTAAAAGTTCCATCTGTTTGAGCGCCCTTTCAAACATTTCCCTGATCTCATCATTCTCCTTTAAGGCGTCATTCCTATGAAAAGCGTCCAGTAGAGTTTTGTATTCCAAAGCTCCTGTTTCCGATATCCTATAGTTGTGCCGTTCCTGAAAAACCC
This sequence comes from Candidatus Omnitrophota bacterium, assembly GCA_041667545.1. GTDB lineage: Bacteria > Omnitrophota > Gorgyraeia > Tantalellales > Tantalellaceae > SLID01. The sequence goes on from JBAYES010000045.1 coordinate 12,653, forward strand.
TGATAAGAGGATTATCTACGGCTAATCGTATATACCCTACGGGTATTTTAATTCCCTCGGACCCTTTGCTGTCGATAAGGACATATGCGCTCCGTTCTTTTTGAAAGATCAGCATGGCGGTATGAGACACCTTAACTTGCTCGTCGATTATTCTCACTATTACTTTTATCAGGCGTTCCGGCCGCTTAAAACGAATCATTGTTCGGGAGGCGCTTTCAAGCATCACCTGATAATCAAGTTCCGGTTCCGGACGTTTCTGTATCATTTCGGGCTTCATGGGGATGAGAGCCCCGTCACAATTTTTCATTTTCTCTGTTATCCAGTCCTGAAGTTTAAGCCAATTATCGTCGTAAGACATTTCCCCCGCCTTTTTTGCTCACCCCACAGTAACTTTCTATTTATCGACTTACCTCTCGATCATCGCTCGTTTGAACCGACGCTTCGATCCGCCCTTGAAAACTGAAATACCACCTTGACTGTACATTCATATATTGCAACCGCTTTCATGTGAAGATATTCCGTTAATTTAACGCTGTCATGATATTACCCGGAATTATCTTCGCTCCTCATTCCCCTTCCAAATCTTTTATGTTATTTTAATGTGTTATAGTGTCGATTTACATTGTTTCTTCCTGGTCACACCAATTATCTGGTGATTGAAAGTATAATGAAGAAAAAGACAAAGTCAAGATTCGCAAGATGATTTTGAGACAACAAGAGCCGCAAGTAGATCCATCGAACAAAGATCCTCACGCCGGGAAGATCGAGCGTCCCTCGTAGGGAATGCCAGAACCTCGTAACGGAGATACCACCATTTTCCAATGAGTGTAATGGGGACAGATGTAGCTTTGAGCAAGGGACGGGTGTAGGTTTGAGTTTGGGACAGGTGTGGGATCAAATCTGGGACAGGTGTAGGAACAAATCGAGAACCGTCCCTACCTTTTTCTGGTAGGGATCCGTAAAACAGCAGGAAGGGTATGTGGGAGCACTGTAGCGGATTCGCCGCCGAATAGGATAAAAATGTTCTGCCTTTCTGTTACACATACCGCGATGGTGGAAATAACAGGCGAAGCAGCGAAGCGCGCAGCACATGCCCTTCCTGCTGTAAGTCAACCCGCGCATGACAATACTGCGGGGACAGGTGTGGGATTGAGATGGGGACGGGTGTAGGTTTGAGTTTGGGACAGGTGTGGGATCAAATCTGGGACAGGTGTAGGTTCAAATTGAGAACCGTCCCTGAAAGAGGAGGATTCTGAGTAGTATGTGTGCGAAGATTCCTGCGAGGATGTCGTCAAGCATTATGCCCCATCCGCCCCCTATCTTTTCGACGGTCCTTATAGGAGGCGGTTTCAGGATATCGAATAGACGAAAGAACAGGAAACCCGCGAAGATGCTCAAGCCTGTCATGGGGATCATGAAAAAAACCAAAAAAATGCCCGCGAATTCGTCTATAACAACGCAGGAAGGGTCTGTTGTCTTTGTATATTCTTCCATTTTTCCCGATGAAATGACCCCGGTAATGAAAACAAGTATAAATGCGAGGACATAGGCGGCGGCATTTCCCCTTAACAAGTAACAAACAACGAGACCCGCCAGGCTGCCCGCCGTTCCCGGAGCCTTTGGAAAATATCCCAGTCCCCCGACCGTAGATAGGAGTTCGTGATATTTCATTTTTATCATATTTCCGCCTCCGTTATTCTACTTCCCGAGAGTTCTGAAAAATAGACTTTTATTCCGTCTTTGCGAGGAACGAACGAAGTGAGTGACGAAGCCCTTCGCTCCGCTCAGGATTTCGTCCTGAGTATGGTCGAAGGACGAAGCAATCTCAATGTACGTAACAAGTTATAAGTTTGCTTCGGTCGCTCCGCTCCCTCGCAATGACGAGAAATAGACATTTTTGCAGAACCCTACTACTTCCCGAGAGTTCTGCAAAATAGACTTTTATTCCGTCTTTGCGAGGAACGAACGAAGTGAGTGACGAAGCCCTTCGCTTCGCTCAGGATTTCGTCCTGAGTATGGTCGAAGGACGAAGCAATCTCAATATACATAACAAGTTATAAGTTTGCTTCGGTCGCTCCGCTCCCTCGCAATGACGAGAAATAGGCATTTTGCAGAACCCTACTAATTCCGGGCAGAAAGGTATTTACGATTATTAAGAAAATATGATACGCCGCTTATCACCGTAAGTATCGCGGTAAGTATCATCATTGTCAGTATACCCTGAAAATAATAAGATTCTGTTTTCTCGGTCCAGAAAGGAATTGTTTCCTGCCCCGCTTCTCTCAGAACCATGAAGATCAGGATAACAAAAATAGCTATCATCTGAGAAACCGTTTTCTGTTTTCCCGCAAGAGACGCGGAGAGGACTTTTCCCGAGATAAGGGCCTTCAGCCTGAAACTTGTAACCAGGACCTCCCGAAGGATTATTATTACCACTATTTTTTCAGGAACTATTCCCATACTGGCAAAAGATATAAAGGCGGACAAGGTCAGTATTTTATCCGCCACGGGATCCATTATCCGGCCGAAATCCGAGGTTATATTATTTTTCTTGGCTATACGTCCGTCTATATAATCTGTGAAAGCCGCAAGAGTAAATATCCCGAGGGCCAGAACCTTCGCGCCGACTCCCGCGGAGAATAAACACATTAAAAAAAAGACTGTAAGGACCATTCTGGACACGGTAATTTTATTGGGCAGGTTCATATCGCGTCCCCCTCAAGATCATATTCCGTTACGCCCGTTATTTTAACGCGCGCGAAATCTCCGGGTCTGAGGTCTTTCCCTCTGACATATACCACGCCGTCAA
>JBAYES010000046.1:0-15244 GCA_041667545.1 Candidatus Omnitrophota bacterium
CCGCTCTTCAGAAAGTAATGAAAGACAGGTCATACGAGAGGATACTTATTTCCCGGCCAGTGATGCCTTTGGGAAGGGACATAGGTTATTTGCCGGGAACAAAGGATGAAAAAATGGCAAGCTGGATGGGGCCGATATTTGATAACCTGGAATACATACTTAACGCGGAAAAGAAGGACAGGAATGTTAAAAGTACTTCAAAAGCGCAGATCGAAAAACTCATAAAAGAAGAGGTGTTAGAGTTGGAAGCTATGACATTTATGAGAGGCAGGAGTATTCCGGACAGTTTTATCGTGATCGATGAAGCGCAGAACCTGACGCCTCACGAGGTTAAGACATTGATAAGCAGAGCAGGCAGCGGTACTAAGATGGTGCTTACCGGTGATCCATACCAGATAGACAACCCGTATCTTGACTCTTCAAGTAACGGTCTGACGTATTGCGTGGAAAAAATGAAAGGGCAAAAGATGTACGGGCATATAACGATGACAAGAAGTGAACGCAGTGAGCTTGCCTCTCTTGCCGCGGAACTCTTGTAGAATTAAAATCAGAAGTAAATAGGAGATGCAGGAAGATAGCGGATGACAAGGAGGAGTAAAATGCGGATGATCAGTAAAACGAGTTCCTTTTTTATGGCGTTATCGATCTTTTTTACAGTATTAGACGGAGGTCAGGTTTTTGCCGTATCATCGGAGAGGCTCGATATGAAAATTGATTCCGCGAGAATAGTACTGCAAGAAATGAAAGAGATGCCGGAATCCATACCTGAGGATCTTTTAAACCAATCTGCGGGAATAGCTATTTTTCCGTCAGTACTTAAAGCGGCATTTGGTTTTGGTGGAATGGGCGGTACAGGGGTGATCCTTAGAAGGGATAAAGAGACCGGGGAGTGGAGTCCGCCGGCTTTTTCTTACATAGGAGGAGCGAGTTTTGGGTTTCAGATAGGAGGTCAGGCTACGGATCTCATATTGGTAATAATGAGTGAACGGGGAATGATGAGTATTTCTCATGATAATGTCACTCTTGGGGGTGATGCTTCTGTTGCGGCCGGACCCGTGGGTAGAAATGCGCAGATCGAGACTACGATCGCGATGAATACGGGTATTTTTTCGTATTCACGCAGCAAGGGACTTTTTGCCGGCATTTCCCTTAAAGGTTCGGTGGTAGGTCCTCAGAAAGATCTTATTGAGGATTATTACGGGAGTGGAACAACGGCAGAAGAAGTGTTGTTTTCGGACAAAATCGCGGTTACATCCGCGGGGCAGAAGCTTATTGAAGAGTTAAAAAATTATTAAGATGTTGTTGTCGAGAATAAGACAAGATTCACGGCAAAGAAGTTCGCAAGTATAAGGCGGATGAGATGAGAATAAACGTAAAATACCTGGGGAAAAATGATGTTTTCGAAGTTCAGGTCGTGGATAAGAAGGTAAGGTCGCATTTTCTTTTAACACGCGCCGAACTCAACAATTTGAGGACAGTTCTTGAAAAAGCTCTGCTTGAGAGCAAGGTGAAAAAAAATGAAAACTGAGACACCCGTTTTTTTGTCAGGAGCAGGCAAGGCTCTTTTTGTATTGTTGCTGATAATGATCTTGTCCACAGAAACTTATGCGTCAGGGGAAAATGGAAAAAGAATAAGATGGGTCAGATCCAAGACCGGACTGAGCTCTCTTATGACGCTTTCCAAGGACAGGGATGCTATGGCGGCGGAGTATAGGGATGAAACAAGGAATTACGAGAGTATTAGAAAGGATCTTGATGCCGGCCTGTTGTCAAAGGGGATGAGAGATAAGGAAATAATTAAAAAATACGGAAAGGCGGTAATAGTTATTCCCGAGAGTGAGAACGGAACAGTTCGTTGGGTCTATAAGCCCGGGGAGGCCGATCATTCCAAAGGGCCTAAGGTCTATCTATTCTTCGGTTTTGACGGAATTCTTGAAAGCTGGAAAACCGCCGGGTGAGATGAAATTACTTGGCCAGAGCCAATCGCGAGCTTTTTGTTCCGCTCCCGGTGTAATGCGCCTCTATGATCTTTTCCGCGGGTTTGTTTTGCGGAGTGAACCTTCTGTTATACTTTCCTCCTGAACGGACGCTCGGGTTCCATTTCCACCAGTATACGCCGGCGAACCAGGGTTCTTTCCATATTGTCTCGAAGAAGGCTTCGTAGCATTTAGCCTGTATTTCCAGGTCCGCGTTTCCCTGTGTGCCTCCTTCCCAGGGAGAATAAGGGGCGCTTGGCGTACTGGCGTAGCCCAGTTCCGTAAAGAGTATCGGTTTATTTACCGTTGAGTGCCATTCCACTATCTCGTTTTTCCATTTTTTCCAGCCATTTTTTAGATCTTCAATATTGGGATCGGGAGAATATGACAGGGGGAAATAGGCATCAATACCCGCATAGTCCAGTTGGTCCCAGAATTTTACATGTTTGAATTCGTCCCAGTTTGCCGCATATACCAGTTTTCCCGGGAAAATCTTCCTTATTTCGCTTATTATTTCAACCCATTCCTCGGTCCTTTTTGTTGTAAAAGAAAGTTCCGTTCCTACGCATAAAATATCGGCTTTCATTTTAACCGCAAGTTTCGCGTAATGCGTTATGAATTTTCTGTATTCTTTGAACCATTTTGCCCAGTCCTCTTCATTCGAAAATCCTATATCGGCTCTCCAGTAAGTACCGTCATATTTATCTATGAGGTCTATGTGAGGTTTAAGCATTACCGTAAGACCAAGTTTGTGGGCGGTTTTTGCGGCATGAATGAGACTTTTGTCACTTGGTGTTCTTTCTGTCGATATGATATTTGTTGAGTTATATTTTTCCTGGTATTGCGTTACTATCAGTGAGAGATGATCAACTCCCACTAAACACATATGAGCTAATGATTCATCGGAATATCCTGATGCGAAACGATCCCGGTCCCAAGTGGCATAGCACATTCCTTTCTGAGGGGTGAAAGGAATTGAGTCCGAAAATAGTTCGGCGGGAGACAATACGGTAATTAAAAATGCTGACACTGTTAACATGGAAAAGAAAAGTTTGACTCTTTTCGCGTTTGAAATCTTACACATCTTCCAGCCTCCTTTTCAAAATAAAAAACCCTATCTTGACAAAGGTTCTGCCGCGAGATAGGGTCTGAAAAGTCGGCTACTTGTGACTTTCTATCAAATTCGGCGGTCTGACAACCGTATCCCTTTGGGGGATCTTAGGTTCAGAACTTTGCGTCCCGCTCTTTCAAGCAGTTTGCCTTTGTCGTTTGATGCAAAACGAAATTAAAGAGCAACTTGATCCTCAATTCCAAGTTTAATGGTAAAATACTAAAAAGCAAGAGTCTAAAACAAGCTATTTAATATCTAACAAATCTCCGGGACGGTTCTCGTTTTGTTTCTACACCTGTTCTCGAAATAAAGCTACATCTGTCCCTGAGGCAAAGCTACATCTATCCTCGAATTGAAGCTACACCTGTCCCATTGAAAGATCGTAGCACCGATGATACAAGGGTCTGGCATTTCCTGAGAGGGACGCTTGATCTTCCCGGCGTGAAAACCGGCCTCCAGTGGCAGTCAGCCGGGATCCCCGATACTCGTGGACATGAGGAGCAAAAATATGAAAGCTTGCTTTCGATCTTTTGCGACGAATGGACACGGGAAACGGCGAAGCCGTTTCCAACAAAAAGTCTCGTATTACTATTACGCTTTGATCTTTTTGTTGAGAGTGGAGGGAAGATCTTCGCTCGACGGACGACCTCGCCGGGAACACCAGACCCTTGTATCGCTAACGCTTCTTAAATTACTGTAACATGACGGAAGAATTCTATTGGAACTTCCCGCACGCTGATATTCCCATCCGGGTGAGATGGGGGACAGGTGTAGCTTTGAATATAGGACGGGTGTAGGATAGGATCTGGGACAGGTGTAGGTTCAAGTTCAGAACCGTCCCTGAAATTACTGTTTGTCTTATCAGCGATGTTCCTATATAATCTTTTTGAAACGCGATAAGGGATATCCTGAGGGAGAATAATTCACTTTGAGGAGGACTGTTGATGGGGCATATAACTTTGACCCGCGAGGGGCGGGATAAGCTTGTCAGAGAACTCGAACTTCTAAAGGGGGAAAAGCGCAGGGAGATAGCTAAAGCTCTTTCCGAGGCAAGAGCACACGGAGATTTGAGCGAGAATGCTGAATATGATGCTGCTAAAGAGGCACAGGCGCATAATGAAAAAAAGATAGCCGAGGTAGAAGACATCCTTATGAGAGCGCGTATAATGGATGAAAGCGCTATTTCTCCGGATGAAGCGCTTCTTGGAGCTAAAATAAAACTGATAGATAGAGAAACCTCCGAGGAATTTGAATACATGCTTGTTGCGGAGGAAGAGTCGGATTTTTCAGAGAATAAGATATCGGTTACTTCCCCTGTGGGGAAAGCTCTACTTGGCCACAAGAAGGGAGATGTAGTAGAGATAAGCACTCCGGGTGGAATAATAAATTACGAGATCCAGGGGATCTCAAGATGAGATACAGAGATTTTCAGAGAAAAGGAAAGCTGAGATGATAAAAGAGGTTGCTCTCGGAGAGGCGACCAGAATAATAAATCACGGTCCCGTTGTGCTTGTCAGCTCAAAGAGCGATAAGAGGAACGGAGTAACCCCGGTGGCATGGACCATGCCCGTGGACAAGGATCCTCCCATGATACTGCTTGAAATAGGCGAGGGGCATTTCATATACAATTGCATAATGGAAACGGGAGATTTTGTGGTCAATGTTCCATCCAGGAATATGGCGGAAGTGGTGGTTGCTTGCGGTTCATGTTCGGGGTGGAAAAAAGACAAGTTCTCAGAATTTAAACTTTCACCGCATACTTCTAAAAAAGTTGTTTCACCCGGGATACAGGGATCTCTGGCCTTCATGGAATGCGAACTTGTGAGGGATGTGCATCTTCTTGAAAAATACAATCTTGTAATGGGCAAGGTGAAATATGCCGAAGCTGAAGAAAAGGCATTTAGAGGACATTGGCTTTTTGAAGAAGAAGAATTAACCACTCTTCACCATCTTGGCAATAAGGTTTTCTGTTCACCGGCGACGGATCTTATAGACATGAGAATGGAGGTAGAACGATGAAAATAAGAAATGTGCGGTGGGGCAGAACCGTGCTATTGGTGGTTTTAGCTATGACGGTTTTTTCTTTTCTGCCTATGGTGAGATTCTGGATAATGCCGGGCGCTTCTCTCAGCGACAATAATCTTACGAACATCGAAAAACTCAAGAAAAATGACGGGGTCTATTTTTCTTTCATAGTGTTCGGAGACAATCACTCGGGGCTCGTTTTTAACGATAGCGCCGCCATTAAACAGATCTGGCATATGAACAGGGAGGATCGTTTCAGAAAAGTTCCCATAGATTTTGTTCTTAGCGTAGGAGATCTTACCCTTGACGGTGAAGAATCTCATTTCAAGGCGTACAAAAAAATACAGGAGCTTATAAAATTTCCCGTTATAGCGGCTATAGGAAACCATGATGATCTGGAGCGGTTCCAGAAATATTGCGGCCCGGATGAATTTACTTTCAGTAATAGGAACTCCTATTTTATTGTTATGAACAACAAACGAGGGAATCCTTCCGAGGAACAGTTTGAATGGCTCGAAAAAGAACTGGCAAAGGGAAAAGAGTATCAGCATACATTTGTGACGCTTCACAAACCGCCGTTCGACCCGTATCAGCAGGAATGGTACAACGAGGATAATAGTCCCTGGGCGTACAGGTTTAGAAAACTTTGCGCGAAATATGGAGTTCGTAAAGTTTTCGCGGGGCACAAACATATGTTCAAAAGCGAGATATTTGACGGGGTTGAGTACATTGTCACAGGCGGAGGCGGAATGCTGACTGAAATACCCGACTCGGAAGGCGGATATCATCATTATGTCAGGGTTATGGTCAACAACGATTATGTTACGTATGAGGTGAGAAAGGTAACACCGCCCTTATGGCAGATGCTTACGTACTATATTTGGAAAGAAATGGTATATTGGGCAAGGAACTGGTATGGGTCGGGGTATATTCTGGGAAGACATACAAAAATTGAGCCTGAAAGAGTGCAGGATCTCAATAAACACGAATATTGGTTCCGAAGGTGAGAACAATACTTCTCAATAGTGTGATATATTCCAGTCATTTTGCGGCCACCGCGAAAGGATGATCCGCATATGAAAGAAAGGGCGAAAATGAAAGAAATGATGAATACCGAAACAAAATACTATAATGCCCCCAAGGATAGTGAATTTTGCTTTGAGAGCGGCATGTGTCTCAAGGGTCTCAAGATAGCATATGAGACTTACGGAAAACTTAACGATGAAAAAGATAATGCCGTTTTGGTATGCCATGCCCTTTCAGGGGACGCTCACGCGGCGGGGTACAGGCGCGGCGAAAAAAAACCGGGCTGGTGGAATGATATGATAGGTCCGGGAAGGGCTTTTGATACCGATGAGTTTTTCGTAATATCGTCTAATGTTATCGGTGGGTGTCAGGGATCCAGCGGGCCCAACTCTATCGATCCCGATACGGAAAAGCCTTATGGCCTGGGGTTCCCGATAGTTTCCATAAAGGACATGGTTAATGCCCAGAAAGAACTTCTGGATTTTCTCGGCATAAACAGACTTGTTTCTGTGGCCGGAGGTTCAATGGGAGGTATGCAGGTTCTTGAATGGGCTGTTTCGTATCCGGAAATAGCGGTTTCCTGTATCCCTATCGCCACAACATATAAACATTCGGCTCAGCAGATAGCTTTTGACGAGGTGGGAAGGCAGGCTATTATGGCTGATCCGGCCTGGAACGGCGGAGATTACTATGAAAAAAGTCATCCATCGGCGGGGCTTGCAGTGGCCAGAATGATAGGGCACATAACTTACATGAGCAATAGTTCCATGGAAAGTAAGTTCGGCCGCGTAAAAAGAAAAGAGAAACTTGGATATGCATTTACAACCGAATTTGAAGTGGAAGGGTATTTGAGGTATAGAGGCGACAGTTTCGTAAAAAGGTTTGACGCCAACAGTTATCTCTACGTAACCAAGGCAATGGACCATTTTGATCTTCAGGGAGACAAGCCTCTTTCCGCCGCTTTTAAGAATGCAAGGTCAAGGTTTCTTGTAATAGCTTTCAGTTCGGACTGGCTCTATCCGCCTTTCCAGTCCAAAGAGATCGTAAAGGCGCTTAAGATGAACGGGGCAGATGTTACCTATTGTGAAATAAGTTCTGATTATGGCCATGATGCTTTTCTTCTTGAATTTGTTGAAGAGACCAAACTGGTGAAGCACTTTCTTAAGAACACTTATAAAAAGATGAGAAAATCAAAATGACGGCAAGAAAAAGAGAAGATCTGAGATTTGACCACAGGATAATAGGAGATATGATAGCTCCTGGGTCGGTGGTTCTTGATGTAGGCTGCGGCAACGGTGATCTTCTGGAATATCTTACCGAAGAGAAAAATGTGAAAGGCAGCGGAGTCGAAATAAGCGAAGAAGCCATATACCTATGTGTTGAAAAGGGGCTTAGCGTTTCGCACGGAGACATAGATTCCGGCCTTCGGGAATACCCTGATAAGTTTTTCGATTATGTTATCTTTAACCAGACGATGCAGCAGGTGCAAAAGCCGGTCGATGCGATAAGCGAAGCTCTCAGGATAGGGAGAAAGGTTATAGTCGGGTTTCCAAATTTCTGCAACATGCCAGCAAGGTTCCAGCTCTTTTTTACGGGGCATGTTCCGGTAACACCCTCTTTACCGTATACTTGGTACGATACTCCTAATCTTCATTTCCTGAGCATAAAAGATTTCGAGAAATTCTGCGGTAGTATGAAAATAAGGATCGAGAAAAAGGTCTTTGTTTCAGGCGATTTTTTGATACGGATATTGCCTAATCTTTTCGCCCAGAACGGTATTTTTCAGATAACTGAATAAAAGTCGGAATCAACCTCCAGGGATTATAAAGATATGGGAAAAAAATTTATTTCAGAGTTCAAGACTAATGACAAAATAGATTCTTTTTTTCAGCTCAGGAAGAAAAACCTTAAGCTTACCAAAAAAGATACGCCCTATCTTGAGCTTACACTGGCCGATAAGACGGGAACAATAGAGGGAAGAGTGTGGATAGGCGCCGAAGACATGAATTCCTCGGCGGATACCGGAGATATAGTCAGGGTCAAGGGAACCGTTGACAAGTTTAGAGAGGAAAATCAGATAAAAATAGATCTTATGAAAAAGGCCGAAGAGGGCGATTTCGACCGTTCGGATATGGTTAGGGTGGCGGAAAACATAAGTGAAGTGAAGGAAAAAATAAAGATCTATTTGGAACAGATAGAGGATCCGTGGATAAAGAAGTTGGCGGGTATCTTTTGGGGCGACGCTAAACTTGTAGAGAAATTCAGCCATGGGGTGGGGGGGAAAAGCTGGCATAACGCCTATGTCGGCGGGCTTATGGAGCATACCTATGAAGTTATGTGCATAGTTGATAAGATGTGCGGTCTTTACCCCGAGGCGGACAGGAGCCTTGCCGTTTTCGGGGCTTTCATACATGATATCGGAAAAGTGTTCGAGCTCGATGCGGACAAGATGGAATATACGGTTTTGGGCGGTCTCATCGGGCATATAGGCATAGGGCATAAGATGCTTGTTGAAAAAATATCAGAGATAGAGAACTTCCCCCCGGATATTTCCATGAAACTCGAGCACATAATACTTTCGCATCACGGGGAATACGAACAGCAATCTCCTGTCCTGCCGAAAACCCTCGAGGCGACTATAGTTTATCAGGTCGATGAGCTTGTTTCACAGGCGAACGCGGTTAAGGAAATAATCGCTTCGCAGTCCTGCGAGGGCAGGGTGTGGAGTAACTTTGTTGTTATCAAGAACAGGAAGTACTATCTGGAAGGAAGTTCACCAAAAACTGAACCTGAGTGCGCGGATACAAAAGAAGATGTCTCAGGAGAAGAAAAGTCCGGAGAAGAGTTTATTTTTTAACACTGAACCAGAACTTCAAACGATTCAGAGTTAAATTTTCGTTTCCGGCCCTTCTATATTGCCTACCCTGAAATTATCCACATATATCGGCCCGGAATAGGGTGACCGACCCTCGTATTCCACTCTCAGGGATATCTTTCGTACATCTTCCTTGAAACCCTGATCGACTTTTGTCCATTTCCAATCTTTCGAATCCGGTTTAAGGCTGGCGGTAATCTGTGTCCATTGTCCGGGATAAAGACGCACAGAACGCGACATTTCCACGAATTTCCAGTCTTCGCCCACTGTGAAAATAAGTTTTGCCCTGAACCCCCTTTGAGGCGCGTCAGGGGGAAGAAAAATATCCATGGAGACAGCATCGTAAGATGACAGATCCAGATAGCGCTGTATTTCCGCAAGAGAAGCATTCCAGTTTCCCGCCGGGAAATCGGAATTTATGCGAAGGCTTTTTTCCCCTCTTGAAGAGATGTCGGAAGATATATCAATAGACTTTTGAGCATGATCTTCTTTGTCAAGAGCCCAAACGGGGATTTCCCAGCCGTCCATGGAGGTCTCGAAATCGAATAGTGCTTTTTCGTTGCGTAGCGAAAGATACGTGGAAGCATGGGCCGCGGGTATACTTTTTTTGTGCTTTTTTGATGAAGATAAGAATACGGAGGACCATTCGCCGTTGATAATGCTGGTTCCCAGAAGAAAGGCGAGGGAGGCGGCAACAAAAATTGAAGATATCGCGATGATTCTTCGGAGAGAAAAAATATGGTGTGTTTTTGGAGGAGGGGGTATTATGGTAGGAACGCGGCGCTCTATCGGATTAAAATAGGTTCTGGCAAGTTCGTTGTCGATTGAGTCCCATTTTTGAGTTTGATCTATTGTTTTCACTGCATGTTCCTCCAGAGAAAAAAGATGAAACAGATATTTGCCGTCAATTCTGTAAATGTTCAGCAAGCAAGAAATATATGATACAAGAAGTACGAGTCATTGTACAGCAAAATGAGGGGGAATTAGGGCCTGGTTCGAGCGATGAGGCTTGACGCGGATGCGATGGGATCTGACAACGGAGTTGTGACAAACAGCGTTGGAGGTGTCTGACCCCTTGACTATCGGCAACTGACGAGCGGCTACAAGGGTCTGGCATTTTCTGTGAGGGACGTTGCGGGAAAAACCGACTTTTCGAGAGCGAGATGACATCGCAACAGCATTACAGAGAAAGATAACAGTGAATATAAATATAATCGCTGTTACTATTTACACTACTGCTTTCTTGTGATATACTCTACGCAAATATTCAAGGGCCAAGATGGGGCCGCCGTCAACCATAAATTTTACGGGAGGTTAAGGATGAAAGTTATCTCTATAGCCAATCAGAAAGGTGGATGTGGAAAGACGACAATGGCGGTCAATATTGCCGCAGCTTTGGCCAGGATGGGGTCGAAGGCCCTTTTGGTGGATCTTGATCCTCAGGCGCATGCCACATACGCTCTTGGTTATACGCATGAATCTTCCGAAAGAAAAACTTCTTACGATATTTTCAGGGCTCATTTTGACAGTATAGATCCTCCATTTGAGGAAATGACAATTGTTACTCCGGACAGAGAGAATTTCGGGTTCATCCCGGCTAACATGATGCTCTCGACGGCTGAAATAAATCTGGGGGGAGTAGACGGGGCCGCCTCAGTATTGCATAAGGTTCTTAGTAACGGTTTTTTTGAGAGCTATGATTATGCCATAATAGATTCTCCTCCGAGTTTTGGATTTCTCACCCTCAATTCCATGTACGCGGCCGATACGATAATCGTGCCGATAGACCTTAGCTACTTCTCATTCAATGGGATAAGCAATGTTTACAGGGTCACCAGTCTTCTTAAGTCGGAAACGGGAAGGGATCCTGCCATATACTTTGCTATGAACATATACGATGGAAGGTCTAATTTCGCGAAGCAGATCGAAAAAGACGCGGAAAGGAAATTGGGGCCGTATATGCTTTCAACGAAGATACGATCCAGCGTCAGGCTCAGGGAAGCGGCGAAGAACGGGAAGACCATTTTTGAGTACGATCCTAAATCTTTTTCCGCCCTGGATTTTTACAATATAACAAGCGAAGTGGTAAATTTCGAGACAAGGAACATCGACGTGGTAGTAAAAGAATTCTGTTTGAATGTTCCCGATGCGGGGTCGGTTTATGTGCTTGGGGATTTTAACGGATGGGATAAATCAGAGAATAATCGACTTGTGAAGCAGGAAAGCGGGGAGTGGGCGGGACATTTCACGATGAATAGAGGCCAGTACAGATACAAGTTTCTTGTGGACGATACGTGGATGACTGATCCGGCTAACCCCGTTTGCGAGAAAAACATTTTCGGTACGGCGGACTCAATATTGAAAGCCTGATATTTAATAGATTAATGATCCTGAAAGCTTAAGATTACGAAAGCTGTAGGCTATAAGTAGAAGCCGCGAGTAAAGATTGTTTGCAGCGCTCGATAGTATGGAATAATAGATAAGAATGCACATCAATAAGATCCGGCCGAAAATGTTCAATGTATCTCCCCGCAAAGAAAAAGCCCTTAAAGACGCTATGGAAGGTCTCGGAGTAAAAGAAAAAGACCTGAAAGAGTCTTTTCTTAGATCAGGAGGCCGGGGAGGGCAGCATGTCAACAAGGTGTCCACCTGTGTTTACCTCAAACATTTACCCACGGGGACAGAAGTCAAATGTTCCGCGGAAAGGTCGCGTGCGGCTAACAGGTTTTTCGCGAGGCGTATTCTTGTTGAAAAAATAGAGAAAGCTGTTACCGGGCGGGTCTTGCGCGCCAGGGCCGAGGCGGAAAAGATACGCAGACGAAAAAGGAAACGTTCCAAGAGGGCTAAAGAAAAGATGATGAAGGACAAGAAACTCCTCTCCGTTAAAAAAAAGTCCCGAAGGTCCGTTAGTATAGATTATGAGGGAACAAAATGAAAAAAATAGTACTGGATCTTCATGATATCTTTAACAAAAAGAACGATATAGAGAGGGCTCTCAGAGAGACAATGATCAGGGCCGGAACGGAAAAAGTGAAGATGGTTGAAATAATCCCCGGCAAAGGTTCCGGACAGCTTAAGAAACGGGTGCTGAAATTCCTTGAGAGGAACAGGGACTTGTACGACAGGGTTGATAAGGATTCTAAGAACTGGGGCAGGCTTTTTGTGAGGTTCAAGTGATGCATGGAGGGCAGGTGAGGAAGAGAGACAGAGATTCATGGGGATCCAGGCTGGGGGTAATAATGGCTGTCGCGGGTTCCGCGGTGGGGTTAGGGAATTTTTTGAGGTTCCCGGTGCAGGCCGCGAGGAACGGCGGCGGAGCGTTCATGATACCTTATTTTACGGCTCTCCTCCTGGTGGGAATCCCGCTTATGTGGATAGAATGGTCTATTGGGCGTTACGGCGGAGGGTTTGGGCATTCTTCCGCTCCGGGAGTATTCCATTCTCTGAAAGAAAAGAATCGTTTCATAAAGTACTTCGGCGTAATAGGCATATTTGGACCTCTCGTCATAATGATATATTACACCTATGTGGAATCGTGGACACTTGCTTATAGTTTTTTTGCCATGACGGGGAGATATGCTGCCATAACGACACAGGAAGGGATGCAGTCTTTTCTCCGGGGCTATCAGGGGTTAGAAAAAAACCAGTATTTTTCGAACATGGCCCCGGCGTACACGTTTTTTCTGATAACTTTCGCTGCGAACATGGCTGTTTTAAGACATGGAATAAGAGGTGGGATAGAACGTTTTTGCAAGGTAGCCATGCCTACATTGCTCATTTTCGGGGTGATATTGGCCGCAAGGGTGCTTTTTCTCGGAACTCCGGATGCGTCCAGGCCCGAGTGGAACATAGTGAACGGCCTGGGATATCTCTGGAACCCTGATTTTTCGGCCTTGAGGAATTCCGGAGTATGGCTTGCCGCGACAGGCCAGGTGTTTTTCACTTTGAGCGTTGGAATGGGCGTGATATTGACCTATGCGAGCTATCTGAAAAAAGGAGATGATGTCGCTTTGTCCGGACTTACAGCGGTAAGCATGAACGAAACAGCCGAGGTTATTCTTGGAGGCAGCATCATAATACCGGCGGCTTTTGTTTTTTTTGGGCCTGTGGCCATTGCCGCTATCGCGGGGGCGGGGGCTTTTGATCTTGGATTTGTTACAATGCCTATGATACTCTCGCAGATGCCTCTTTCCCGCGTGTTCGGGTTTCTCTGGTTTAGTCTGCTTTTTCTCGCGGGAGTAACTTCTTCAGTGTCCATGGCCCAGCCGACCATAGCTTTTATGGAAGATGAGTTCAATATATCCCGAGCCCGCGCTGTAAAGATATTTGCGGTCGTGACATTCACTCTGTGTAATGCGGCCATATTTTTTCTGGGAAGAGGTGTTGTAGACGAACTGGATTTCTGGGGCGGTACTTTTTGCCTTGTACTCTTTGCCGCTGTCGAAGTGATACTTTTCGGATGGGTTTTTGGAATTAACAAGGCGTGGGAAGAAGTACATCACGGTGCCGACATGAGGATACCGGCAGTATACAAGTTCATCATGAAATTTGTTACCCCTGTTTTTCTTATCGCGGTGCTTTTATTCTGGTTTTTCCAGAAGAACGGATGGCTGAGCGTTATTCGAATGGATAATGTTTCATATGCCGACAGGCCCTACATAGTTGGCACTAGGGCCGCTTTGGGGATAATTTTCGCCGCATTGGCTTTTATGGTAAAAATTGCCTGGAAAAAAAGGAGGAGAGATACTTCGGGATGAGCGCTTGGGGGTGGGTTTTCATGATCTTATCGTGGGGGGGGATAATCGCTCTGGCGGTTTTCTGCTTTGCTAAAGTTTTCACCAAAAGGGACATGGATTGACCTCGATAAAAAATCGTATTGATCTTTGCCTTTTTTCTGTTGATAGGGTATTATTGTATATATTATATGCGTGGCCGAATAGTATTTCGGATCCGTATGATCGGCTTAAGGGGAGGGGGAAATGGAAAAAGACGTTGCCGTGTTTGAGAAGAATAAGTATCAGGACGTGAAGATTCGTATATCATCGTATCAGGGTAATGATGTTATAGATATGCGAATATGGACACAGCCTCCGCAAGGGAGCGATAAGGTGCCTACGGGAAAAGGTGTGAACATAAATGTTCGGCTGTTCCCGAAGCTCAAAGAGGCCATAGCTAAGCTTGAACAGGATCTGAAAGAAGCGAACCTTATACCATAGAGAGGGAGATGGGCAAAGACGAAAAGAGAAGGTATATAAGGCATCTTCTTGTAAACCCCCTTGATTTTCAGATAGATGAGAGTTCAAAGGGAATAGAAAGAACGCATACGCTGAACGTAAGCGAGGGAGGGCTTATGTTCGTTTCCCGCAGTTCCGTGGAAGCGGGCGCGATGATAAAACTTAATATGCCTCTTTACGGGAAGGTTTTTAAGATAAACGCCAAGGTTGTGCACTCGGAAAAGAGCCAGGAGTCCGGACTCTTCAACATCGGCGTTGAATTCGTCACTTATTCCGACGCTTTTAAAGTAAAGCTTATTGAACAGATATATCTCATAGAAGAATACAGGGTCTTAAGATCTCTCCAGCTTGGCCGCGAGATGACCATTCAGGAAGCGTCACAGGAATGGATCAAGCGGTACTCCGAAAGATTCCAGCAGCTATACTGGTAAAACTTCCTTCAAAATGATAGTTACACTCAGAACGCGGAGAGTTCTCTTCGGTCTTTCCCTTGGAATTTCTTAACGGCTTTCGTGTGGCGTTTTTTGACCTTGCGGAACTCACCCTCCTTTGCCCCAGCGAACGGGGCTCCGGAGGGTTCAAACAGCCGTAAGTGTTGTAATTGTCAAAAAACGGCACACGAAAGCCTAAAATTCCAAACGGGGCCCCTTGACCGAAGAGAACTCTCCGCGTTTCCAAATTAGGAATGTTCTGTCATACCGCACTTATTCGATGAGCTTTAACGATACAAGGGTATGGTGTTCCCGGAGAGGGCGCCCCTCGCAGGGAATGCCATACCCTTGTATCGTCGGGGCTGCATTTTTTTGACATTCAGTGAAAAATGGTAACATTTCAGTTATCCACGGAAATGTAGCGCCCCCACGCCCGTCGTTGCGAACCCGCCGAAGGCGGGTGAAGCCCTTCGTCTTGTGGGAACATATGAGGCTCAGGATTTCGGCAGACTTGGTATAGGGCCGAAGCAATCTAAATAAATACAACAAATTATGGGGTTGCTTCG
>JBAYES010000047.1:0-14867 GCA_041667545.1 Candidatus Omnitrophota bacterium
CACGTATGGTAAGATTGCTTCGTCACTCACTTCGTTCGTTCCTCGCAAAGACGGTATAAAAGTCCATTTTGCAGAACCCTAATATGCGTTTTTAAGTTCCTTTCCGCAGCTTATTTTTGCATAAAACCCTTGAAAATATCAATAACCTCGTCCATATCGCTTCTTGCCGGAGAGTTTCCCTCGGACTCCTCCGGCTGAGTGGTACGCCGTATGAACTCTCCTATTTTGTCTACAGCCATTTTCTGTATGGCCCTTGTAACATTGGGCCCCGGGTAAAATCGAGGGTTTCCGATCGGCCCCTTTATTTTAAAATCGAACACTGTCTCACCGGAAGACAATTGCAGGTACTTAGCGACATCAGTTATGCCGGTTCCCCAGAACCGGGAGGCATATTCCGTATCCTTCTCTGAAAATTCTAATCCCCTCACCCGAAGTGTATTATCGGAACCTATGTTACCCATATGAAGATCAAAAACTATCGTCCCGGATACTCTTCCTCCGTTTATCTCCACGGGAGAATACTGCTCATAATAAGGTTTAAATCTCACAATGTCTACGTTTTCAGGCTCTATTCTGCTGGATAAGGTTATATCTTCCGGAACAAGATCGGCGGAAATCCTCCACTTAAGCCTCTGGGAGATATCTCCGTCAAGATATCCATGTCCCTCGGTCTCTAAGTACGCGACTTCGTTCCGGTCTGTGAGCGCAAAAACCAGGTTAGACTCTATGCCGTCGAGAGACCCATTAAAAGGCCTTCCCAAAACCATTCGGTCGGTAAAAAGCACCTTGCCGTTCCTGACTTCTCCGGGAATACTTCCCGTGAGATTTATTGCCTCTGACACACTTTTCGCGAGGCCTGTCCGGTCCCCGGTTTCTATTTCTTCTGCCGGCCATATTATATCAACCTCAGGCAGCCGCGCGGCATCTCCTCCTGGAGGGATCGTATTTATTTCATCTAAATTGATCCTCCCATTCAAAAGACGCTCTATTTTTACAACAGGGTTCGATAATTCAAAACCGGTGATATCTACACCTGTCAGGATAGTTTTACCCCGCATCCTGTATTTCACAGAAAGCACGCCAATATCGGCGAAGATGGGATCTGAAAACCCCGCGGGGTTACCTATGACCAGGCCGTAAACATCCACCTTTTTCGCGGGAAGGTCCACTACTATCCGTTGTATCGACACGTTCCCGGGAATTTTCCTTTCCATTACGGCGGAAACCGAAAAACGGACAACATCATACCTGTAAAACCATAATCCGCCGGCTAACAGCATAATCGCGGCCGCTATCCCGAAAAATATTTTTTTCATTCTATATCTCCTCAATACCCGTCGCCCAACGCCCCTGAACTCCCGCGCCGCAGATAAGACACTTACCCGCCCTGAAATTTTCGTCGATCGCCTTAGTCTTATACGAACGTCTCTTTATCAGCAAAGTCCCGCATGCCGGGCAAAAAGTATTCGCGTCTCCCGGAAGGTTCCCCGCATAAACATGCTTGAGGCCTGTCTCCGCTGCCATGATCTTTACTTCCTCAAGTTCTGAAGAAGTAGCAGGCTGAACATTCCGCATTTTATGGTCCGGATGAAACGCGCTTACATGCCACGGCATTTCGGGGTCAAGGTTACAAATAAAACCCGCTATATCGCGCAGTTCCTCTTCTGAGTCGTTCACGCCGGGGATAACAAGTGTCGTTACTTCCATCCATATCCCGGAACTCCTGATTTTGACTATGGTATCGAGTACAGGCTGAAGCGAAGCGCCGCATATCTTCCGGTAAGTCTCATCGTTAAAAAATTTCAGATCAACATTTACCGCGTCAAGAAAAGGCGCTATGACGTTTAATGCTTCGACGGTCATATACCCGTTCGTCACAAAAACATTCTTAAGCCCTTTTTTTTGGGCCTTTTTAGATATTTCAAGAGCATATTCAAAAAAGACCGTTGGTTCAGTGTACGTATATGAAACGCTTTGCGCCCCCGACACCAAAGCGTCCTCTATTATCGCTTCGGGCTCGGCATCCTGTCCGGGAATACCCCCCTTTGAGGCCTCAAGAGTGGATATTTCCCAGTTCTGACAAAATGAACATGTAAAATTGCATCCCGGAACAGCCACAGAATAAGTTGTAGTTCCCGGCAAAAAGTGATAAAGAGGTTTTTTCTCTATAGGATCAAGATTCTTAGCCGCCACTTTCCCGTACGCGTAGGTGAAAAGTTCCCCCCCTCTTACCTGTCTCATACCGCAAGATCCGAAATTCCCCTCTGATATCACGCACCTATGGGCGCACAGAGAACACCTTGCTTTTCCATCCGCGGCCTTATCCCACAATATCGCTTTTCGCATCGTCTTTTTCAGGCCCTCCGGCGATCTCCTCCTTAGAGGACAATTGTACCGCCATATCCATATTTATCGCCGCCGACAGGTTTTTCTTGAACCTTTTCGCATGCCCCTCTCCGGTCGAGTACGCGCCGCTCGCGTTCTCAAGCGCTTTTCCGATTATTTCGAATTTTTTGTAAAAAAACTCAAAATCTTTTTCGATCTTTACGAGAGATTCCTGAAGTTTTTTGGCTTCCCGGGCTATCTCAATATTTCTCACCCCCATGATGATCACCTGAAGAAAGGCGTAAAAAGTATTGGGACTTACGGGTATTACTTTCCTGTCGCGGGCATACTCGTATATCTGGCAGGACTCATTCAAATAATTCCGTTCAGCTATGGTCTCGTAGTATATGGCCTCTGAGGGAATAAAAAGGAGCGCGAATTCCGACGTTCCCTTTTCCGGTTTAACATATTTTTCACTTATCGAATTTATCTGTACCTTAAGAGCCTTTTCATAATTCGCCCAGTGGATCTTTTTAACGGCGGGATCGGCATTCGCGACGTATTTCTGATAATCATCTCTTGGAAATTTCGAATCTATGGGTATTACAACATCTCTGTATTTAACAACTGCATCCACCTTTTCGCCGCCGTCAATAGAATACTGCCTTTCCCACATTCCCTTGGACGGCAGAACGCGGTCCAGGATCTCCTCAAGTATGGTCTCGCCGTAATTGCCTCTCAGTTTCGGCGCTTGAAGCAGATATTCCAAAGACTGCCCCAGCTTTTCCGCTTTTTCCTGCTGTTGTACAAGGTTCCGGACAGTCTGGTTTACGTTATTGATGTGTTCGAGCGTCCTTTGCGCATTTTCTGAAATAGCCTCACGTGACCCCGCCACCTCACGCCGGGCATTGTCCATAGATTCGCGTACATCCCGTGAAAAGCCTATGAACTTTTCATTAAGTATTGAGGCTATCTCCTCTCTGTTTCCCGGGCGCTCTCCGGTCTTAATAACAGTTATCCACAGGGCGCCTACCCCCAGGATCAAAATAAACAATAGCGCGATGAGAAGTATATCCATACAAACATGCGGAACGGTTATAATATAAACGGCCTGATCTAATGCCGCAGGAAGATCATCAACGGTCATTCTATCAAGGCGGTGGGCTTTTGTCAAATTTACCGCACGTCGAGTACCTATCTTCTTGGAGGACCCGGTGGAGGCGTAGGCGGAGGACTCGAGTGGACCCTCGGAGGCTGAAAGACTGTTGGAGGACCTGTCTGAGCCTGTCTTGCCGCGGATTGAGCTTGCTGAGCCTGCTGGACCTGTCTTGCCACAGATTGAGCTTGCTGCGCCTGCTGGACATGTCTTGCTTGCTGCTGAACCTGCTGAGACTGCCGTACCTGCTGCATTATTTGCATTTGTTGCCTGTGCATTATCTCAGTGTTAAGGGCATTGACAATATCCTGAACCTCTCTCCATAGAATCGAAAGTTCCTGTTTGCTCATGCTTTCATCTACCACAATGCCGTTATATCTGACAATGGCATCATCCCCTTCACCCTCGACTTCTACTCCCTGCATGCGCGCTCTAAGATCGGATCTATTAATCAAAATACCTCTAAGCCATTCAGCAAGTTCAGATCTACTGAGTTCGTCCGTCATCATATCCTCTCCGATGTCTTCCGGATCAATTTCAGGGGGAATAGTCTTCATATCCTGCTCGATCGCTTCGTCTATAACGGGCTGCGGGATCGGTCTTGGCACGGACTGTTCTCTGTCAACTGCGGGTTCTACAGACGCTTCCGGCGTAACCTGTGTTTTGAGAGCTTCAGCAGTATCCGTTTCGGTTTTGTTTCTATCCCCCCTAAACTTGCCCCAAAAACCCTGGGCTTCAAGCAAATTGGAAGAGAACACGATTATCATCAAAAAAAGCCAGACTACCTTCTTATTTGAAAACATTGAACATCCTTCTAATTTTTTTAACAATAGTACACCGTACAATCAATTGTTGATTTTTTCATAAAATTTCCCAAGTTTGTTCCTTGCCTCGTTTCTTGTAAATTGCCAATTTATTTTCATCCTCCACTCATTCCGTTTATTAACCCACGCATAAACCTCATTAGATAAAATTTCCATATCGCATATTCGTCTGTCCAAGCATTGCTTTTATAGTGCCGAAAATTCAATCTCCGCCATATTCATCCAGCTTGCCTTCTTGGGTGTATATTCCATCTGGAATCGTTTCGTTAATGCAAAAGCATCTTCAGCTGGAAATCTCTCATAAAACGAAGATGGACTATGTGTATTCAAATTATCCTGAATAAGAATTATTTCCTCCGCATCTGGATAACACTTTTTGCAAGGGCTTCCATAAATTCGGCGTAATCTTTTTTTGTTTTTCGCTTCCTAACTGTTACTACCCGTACATCTTTTAATGGTTCAATTGCCAGCAAAACTAAGTATGTCCCATTTCGTTCATAGTGATAACCCGCTCTCTTTACTCGTCCCGGCTTCATGGCAATAGGAACCAAAACATCGCCTATTAACTGACAAGGACGCTCATCAAAACATATTACTGGTCTTCGGGGATCGCATTCTCGCTCATATAAGTCCAAAACCCGTTCCATTCGCCAGATGAATTCCGTATTAACTGTTCCAATACACCAATATTTTTTAAATGCGGTTTTAGTTTGTTTTTTTTTAAAATATTTCGCACATTATTAAAAGATATCTCTTCCACAACGCCTAACTCAACTGCCTTATCGGATAATAATCTCAATGACCAACGGCTATATCCTTCAGGCGCATCCGAACAGGCTAAAGCTGTAATCTTAGCTTCTTGTTTGCCAGTAAATTTCTTAGGCCCACCTGTACGAGGACTTTCATTTAACGCCATCTCTAAACCTTCATCTGCGTATCTTTGCCGTATGTTGCGCCCGGTGTTTTTCGCTACGTTTAAAATTTCTGCTATTGTTTTATCCTTTTCTCCTTTATCTGCCATTAATAAAATTCGATTTTTGTTTAATTTCCGAGCTTTCTCTGTTCCTCCATTGAGAATGTGTTTCAGATAAATACGTTCTTCTTCTGTCAAATGTACCGGTCTTTTAACGACCATATATCACCCCCTTGTTGGACATAGTATGCCTTATCATTTTCTCAGAAGCAAAAACATGTTATACGGTATACTAGTGTCCTGTTTCCAACAGATCTTTATATTTAAAATCGTCATTGCGAGCCCGAAGGGCGAAGCAATCTAAAATAAGAATAATGGGTTCAGAATTGCTTCTGTCTTCGGCCCTACTCGGGACGAAATCCAGCAAAGCGAAGAGCTTCGGGCTTTGCCCTCGCAATGACGCAACGAGAGCATTAGTAAACGGATTTATGTAACACAACACCAGTTACTTTCAATGAAACTACGGATAGACATGACTAAGTATAATGATTTTCTGAAGAATTGCAACTGCTTGGCGGGAAACAAATTGAGTCACATTAAATGTTGCCGAAGGCAGAAAAAATTTAAATCGTTGCAACCAAACCTCTGTTTACCGCTATATCTTTTCTTTTGCCCGATCAATCTCTTTCAAAAATTTTTTTAAACTGTTCGATCGTTTCTTGTAAATATTTTGGTCTTGTCGAAATCCAAACAATATTTACCTGTGACTATTTAAACATCTCATCCATCGTTGCCCGAGCCATGTCTATAACCACATCCAGTTCTTTTCCGAACAATGTGTAATATAGCGGTAACCGGACAAGCCTCTCACTGTACATATCTGCATACCCCAACCGCCGTCCATCGTGCTTATCTTTATAAAAATCGCTTTTATGGAGCGGAAGATAATGAAAGAGTGCCATACACCCTAACTGTTTCATCCTTTTAATAAAAAAGGTTCTATGCTCCGGGGAAGAGAAAAGCATGTAAAATATGCTCGAGTTACCCCCAGTGTATTCAGGTATAACTGGCAGCCTTACAAGACCTTTTTCTTCATAAAATTTAAATGCCTGGTAATACCTATCCCATATTTTTGCTCTCCTTTCCTGTATTCTGTCGATACACTTCAGTTGAGCATACAGAACTGCCGCTACTATGTCTGCGGGCAAAAACGAAGACCCTGTATCAACCCACCCATATTTATCGATCTCGCCTCTAAAAAACTTCACTCGATCGGTCCCTTTTTCCCAGAGTATCTGGGCGCGTTCAATAAATCTTTCATCGTTTATTATTAAGAGACCGCCTTCACCACAGTGGATATTCTTGGTTTCATGAAAAGAATACGTACCCAGATGTCCGATGCCTCCGAGAGGCCTATCTTTGTAACATGAACCGATAGCCTGTGCCGCATCTTCCACAACAAATAACTTGTTCTTTTCTGCCACATCAATGATCTTGTCCATGTCACAGGCTACGCCCGCATAATGCATTGCTACTATGGCTTTTGTATTCCCCGTTATAAGCGGCGCTATCTTGTCCTCGTCGACCCCCGGATGATCGGCCCGGCTATCCGCAAAAACTATCACTGCTCCCTGCCTAACAAATGCCAGAGCCGTCGAGGTGAAAGTATAGGAAGGAACTATGACCTCGTCTCCGGGCTTTATGTTAAGAAGCATAGCGCACATTTCAAGAGCATCCGTACAGGAAGTTGTCAAGAGCGTTTTTTTAAACCCATACTTTCTCTGTAAAAACTCTTGGCATTTTTTAGTAAAATTCCCGTTGCCTGATATGTGCCCGCTTGAAAAACTCTTAGCTACAAATAAAAGCTCTTTTACGGTAAAATACGGCCTGTTAAAAGGTATCATTCATAGCCTCCGCTTTCTAAAAACTCCTTTTCCAATACCAGCAGGTCTCTACGCCGGTCTTTTATCTTTACCCCTGGGATACCGTTATAAGTACTCCATTCCTCGGTCGTTTTTCTTATTAAAGACATCGCTCCGACTGAAGTCCCCTCTCCCAAAGTCACTCCCGGCATTATTATGCTGCCCGCTCCAATGATACAATGTTTTTTTATAAGAACTCCCTTTTTCAGCTCATTCCTAAATCTAGCCGGAATAGTGGAATTTGTCATGGCCTTACCACTGTAATCATCGGATTGGCTGAAAACTTGCACTCCATACGCGCACCCTGAAAAATCTTCCAGGGTAACACCTTTGATCCCTCCTGCGATCAGACAAAAGGGGGCCAAATGAACATGTTTACCTATGTTAATCTTTCCTGAGAGAACACAGAAGTCATCGATCCTTGAATTCTCCCCGATCTCGATCTGATGACAGTCATAGATGCTGGCCTTACTGCTGACTTTCACGTTTCTCCCAAGCACTCTGAACCCCATTAGTGCCAGCTCTTCTTCCCTCAAATATGCCATGGTTTTTACTCCTCAAATATTGTTTTTAATTGTTGAAGATATTTTTTTTCCGAAAAATAATTTTTTATCAATGAGATGTTCAAGGAAGCATCAGCTGGCGTCATTTTGTCCATAGTAAACTCGTAAACGTCAAAAACTTTAACCCCAATACCCAAAAAAAACTGCCAGCTGGAAATATCACTCCTCAAATAAACTTTTTTCCCCAAACCAAGTAAATTTATAATATTCCCCATAGCCTGCTGTCGGTTATGAGCAAATATCGCTATATCGATCTTTTCCAAAAATTCAACATACTCATTATATGCCATGAAATCCGTGAACGGCTTGAACTTATCTCCAAATAACCGCCGACCTTCCTGCTCAACTTGCCGCGCATAAGTCATATTCCCGTACGACAAAGGAGCATAGATATGCACATCAAAGTCTGAAAATCTTTTCAGCAGGCTGAACACCGCTGAGTGATTATTAGTGGGGTCCGCAGAATTCCCGACCTGGATATTGATTCGTGAGGAACTGCCTAAAAACATAGCAGTAGCTGTAAAAACGTTGCTCTTATACATAAAACAATCGACATGCCTTCCTCCAGACTTGTAATTGCGCCTGACATATTCAATGTCCCCTGGAATATACGTAATTAATTGGCCAACATTTTTTATTATTTTTTTTTTAAAAAAACTTTGCCGATCAGGAAAATAAAAATCTCCTCCCCACATAACCCAATAACATTTTTTAAAGAGCCACGGCTGGAGGAACAAAAATTTGTTCAGTTTTTCGTTCCAAAGACCGTGTATTATTATTTTTTTCGAAAAGTACAAACACCATAAAATTTTCTCGGGCTTTTCCCGTGGTAATGACAGGAATTGATGTTCTTTTATATCAAAATGTCGCCCAATGAAGTCGATAAATGGGGGAATGAATTTCTCGCTACCTGTCCCAGAAGTCACTACATGTAATATTTTGTGTTTCATACAGCCTTTATATCCAGGGAATATCCCAAAATGGACGGTTACCCGACTTAAAAATATGCCGATAGGCCTATCGGTCAAACTTTCTAAAATACTCCGCAATTAGTCGCGTACCCTTCTTTATAAATATCTCCCCTTCAAAACTCAAAACAATGCTTATAGGAAACCTCGGCATGTTGATATTATTCTTTGCCCCAGAACTTTTGTTCCAGTATCGAAAAGAAGAATACCAATGACAATCCACAATCCAGTTTTTCATTTTTTTGATGGGAGCCTCTCCCCAATCTTTGACCATTTTTAACTAAAAATTAGATGTAGCAGTAGCAGTCATTTCTCTTTTTTTGCTTCTTTTTTTCTCTTTGTTGATACTGTGGATATGTTGATAACTTTCTCCGTAGTATATCACATCCGGACATTTGTGCCCTAAAGAACTATGACCCCGTCGCTCGTTGTAATATTCGAAATACTCTTTTAGGCCTACGGTGGCCTCTGCAATGGTCTCGTATCCCTTGATGTATACGTTACCGTATTTCACCGTTCGCCATAGTCTTTCTATAAACACGTTGTCCAAAGCCCTGCCTTTACCGGTCATGCTTATCTCAATTCCTTTTCCCTTGAGCAGGCCTATAAACTCACCGCTGGTGAACTGGGGTCCTTGATCTGAATTAAATACATCCGGTTTCCCATAAAACAAAAATGCCTCTTCAAGCGCCTCACAGCAAAAGCCGACATCCATTGTATTGCTGAGCCTCCAGCTAAGTACTTTTCGGCTGTGCCAGTCCATTATCGCGACCAGGTAGGCAAATCCATGTTTGAGCCGTATGTAAGTGATATCTGTGCTCCAGACCTGGTTGGGCCGGGTTAATTCTACGTCCTTTAACAGATATGGATATACCTCATGCTGCTTGTTCGGAATGCTCGTCCGCGGCTTAGGATATATCGCTTCCAGTCCCATAAGCCTCATAAGGCGCCGTACTCTTTTGGGGCCGCACTTTTTTCCGCTATTACGTAAATACGCCGTCATGCTCGGTACGCCCATATCCGGATGATCGGTATATTCCTTATCGATCATGTTCATTAGCTCAATGTTATAATCAGATTCGCCTTTAGGCTCATAATATAGCCCCGCCCGGCTGATATCCAATAATTCACATTGTTTTCTGAAACTCATGCTTTTATCCGTCCTATCCAGCAGTTTTTTACGGTCATCTATGCTCAAAACGGCAGTTTTTTTAAGCCAATTGTTCTCCATCTCGATCTGGCCGATACGTTTATGCAGATCCTCGATCAATTTGTCTTTGCTCTTTTCTTCCGGATCGCCCTTACCGGCGAATATGCCCGGGATAGCATCGGCTAATTCCTTTTTCCATTTCGCGATATGTGTGGCATGTACGCTGAATTCACTGCTCAATTCAGTCATGGTCTTTTCACCCTTAAGTGCCTCAAACGCGACCTCCGCCCGAAACTCCTTACTGAAACGTTTCCTCGTTCTGCCCATTTTCAGACCTCCCGTAGTTGGTTAAATTATACACCATTTTACACCTTAACTACTGGCCAAAAATTGGGGAGTATTACAGATTTCCTCAAATACTTTTTCCAATCAAACATTTTGGTATTTTTTTGTATACGTGACTTCTGAAATACATATATCCACGTTCGCTAAGGGAACTGGCTCGCGGCGATTTACATACAATTAAAACTATTTTGATAAATGCATATGCTATAATAAACCACCATCGTTCCTTTTTTAAATCAGGCGGCCTAAAATAGAGTTCAAATTTCTCCTTATCTTTTATTCGGAACTGCCAACTAATGTCATCTTTCCTGTTTTGTGTCTCATCCCATTCCCAACTTTTTATTTGCTGAAGCTTTTCCCACGCTATCTTAAAATCCATTCTGTGTAAATGCAATAGCAGTAAATCATTTTCAATATTTCTTGCTATGTTTTTTGCGTTATGAAATCCCAATTCCCACTCAAGGGGCTTTTTCGAGAGCAAGGGCTTGCAATAATCGGGACTGAATGACCAATATTTTCTTTGCCTTAAGATCGGCATATCTAGATTTATAGGTGTCTCATTTTTCATTTGCAACAGGTCATACCCTTTGCAGAAACAATAATCCTTTTTTAGCTGCTTGATATAGCAATTCAAATCTTTGTATCTCCGGGGATGAGGAATAATGATTTCATCTGCGTCCGCATACAAGACATATTCGTAGACGTTCAATAAATCTGCCTGCTTTTTTCTTGCCACGCTGGTTTTAAGTGCCACATTATACGATACGAATGGAATGTCGACGACGTTAAAATCATACTTTTTCCTGCATTCCGCCACACTTCCATCATCGCTCGAATGATCCAATACATAGATATCGCTTCCGCTAAAAAACTTGGAATAATACTTAAGCCAGATTGGTAAGAACACATTCTCATTTCTTACAAAAGTAAAAACACAACATTTCTTTCTGGCAGTCAAATCTCTCGTATGGCAATTTATTGAGCTTTTCATTATTCTCCACATCTTTACCGGATCGGTCGCAGTGTATTTCACGATACACTGAACATTCGTACACCCAAAGTAATCCTGAATGTGTTGCGTACCCGATCAATCATGAGAACAAATACTATAAGAGATTCCAGATATGAGGTTTCCGTTTTTTCAGCGATAGTGTCCTCAAACCTGATTGTTAATTAACTATCGGTATATGCCCTAAGGAGGCCAAAATTGGACACTATTATGCAACAAAGCCGTAAGACATTGATATTTCAAACATTTAACCAGCGACCCACTAATTTACTGAAATATAACATTCACGTTTTGTGTAAAATATCTTTAAACGAACCCCCGAACAACCTGCGGAGATAAATCTCTATTGTGGCAGCGCGTAACACCTTATCACTCCAATCCCAGGTACGGTTATTAAGATGGGGACAAAGGTACTCTTCATGCCAATCGACATCTGTATAATCACAGTATACGCTTTCGCTATGCCGCAACAAGTCAGACAGATATGAAGACACAGGTTCCTCACGAATCCATGCCGCATAATCCGTATAGTTTTTTGGGCCGACAGCACCTAAAAAAAGCCTTAAAGACCTCGTTTCCCTAATTACTTTAGCTATCGCTCGTTCCGGAAGCGTTCGCTCCTTTAACAACCCAACAACTTTCCCTGTTTTTTGCCATGGAATATCCTTAAAAAACGAAGGGTAATACCGCTTAAGCATTACAGAATAAACCGAATTCCTTAATCGGTATTGCTCTGGCACAGATAGGGCCAAATCCAAAACCACATTACCAAAGAAAGGTTTACGCTGATCAAGTGAAACAAGTATATTTACCGTACCCATATTGGTAAATCGTCTTGCTCGACTCATGTACAATCCTGGCTCACGACTATTAATTGTGTAGTACTTAGCGGCAATATCACTCAATTCACAATATCTATGATAAAAATCATCAAGATTTTTGTCAGTCGCGCGCTTGCCCATAAACATAGAATTAATCCATCCTCCTCCCGCCACAACATCACCGAGATACCCATTCAAGTTTACATCTATCTGCTTGGCAACGACTGCTGCAAACTCCCCGCCATGCATGTGCTTCATATCCTGCATACCATCAGTATTCCATATCATCTGGATTCGTGGGAGAAACCAGTTATCACTTGTAAAATGAAACTCCTCATGACGCCACCGGGACCTTGACACAACCTGTTTGGCAATCTCAATATCGTCACAATCAGGTACACCGAAGGTATAAGCATACCCTTCATAGTCAGGATACAGCTTGTTTACAGCAGCAAAAATCGCCCTCGAATCAAGCCCGCCGCTCAGACTAATACCTATACGCTCATCCGGATTGAATTTCCGTTGCACAGATGTCATGAACGCCTCATAAAGTGCATCGACCGCATCATCAAAACTGAGTTGCGACTGCTTGATCTCGCCCCAAGTCCAGTAATACTTGTGCGCTACAGTATTGGCTGCAATATCATATTCAAGAATTGTAGCCGGCTTTATCAAGCTAATATGCTCGAACCATGTATGCTCTCCCATCAGATAACCGAGATCCATGAAACATGGCAGAGATGTCTTATCTATTGTACGATCGACGTGAGGAAGCGCCAATATCCCCTTAACCTCTCCCGACCAGGCAAACACACCATTCCTATGATACCAATACAACATGCGCATGCCATACCGGTCTGAAATCAATAACACTTTCCGTGCATATGGATCATACAATGCTGCACAGAAGTACCCGTCCATCCTGTTCAGGAATGCCTCAAGCTGATTAACCCGGTATGCGTAAAGAATCCACTTGGGAAAATCAGCATTCGAGACTGAACCACCCGCCCAACCAGCTTCTTTTACCACCTCAGCCAGATTATACACTTCCCCTTCAATCCAGACCCCGTTATTGAGCTCATCACAGGCAGGGGATATGGTCATACCGATCTTGCCAAGATGTACTCTGCTTGCGGCAACGTATGCATCCCGAAATACCTGATCCTGCCTGAAATGCGAATATAGGTACATCGCCGTACTCATTGCCGCAATACCCGATTCAGCACTTGCGCTATCCAGTCCACAAAAACCATAAATGCCCGGCATTACTTACTCCTGAGAATAACTGAACTGATAAGAATTTGCTTTTTCCAACATTCGTCAAACAAGCCCGGTTTCTCTCATTCTAAGGTCATCTGCTCACCTCACGCGTAGTCAGTTTACCTTAAAGCCCTCCGCAATACAACGATTTCTTAACAATTTCCAATTTCAGTGTGGGACCATCTAAAACCGAGCACTTCTCCCCAATACCCGGATAAAGCAATATCAATTTGGGTTAGGTCGTTATGGCGCGGTTCTAAAAGGAAAGTATTACAACTTTCTATCCGTTACATAATACCCTGCCGTCTCCCACGACCAATTCCAATCGATCTTGTCCAGATATGGCGTACATGCTTGCCCAAGATACCAGAAGGAAATCAAAGTGACTTTGATGATCAGTCGTAATAGCTTTGGTTCCCGGATTAAGCGAAGACTAAAATAATTCATTTTGAGAACGATCATTGAAAAAACCCTGTTTGCGGTTCCACGTTAATTTCGACAAACCCGGACTCCCGAAACAGATGCTTCAAGCCATACGGTGTATACCTGAAATAATCATGTGGATATTCATGTACATGCCATTGAAAAGGCACTTACAGAATCATTGCCCCCTCTTGAGTATCCTGTATGCCTCACCCAGGAATATACGAGGCGAATACAGGTGTTCAAGCAC
The DNA here is from genome assembly GCA_041667545.1 of Candidatus Omnitrophota bacterium. Lineage (GTDB taxonomy): Bacteria > Omnitrophota > Gorgyraeia > Tantalellales > Tantalellaceae > SLID01. The sequence continues at coordinate 13,930 of JBAYES010000047.1, forward strand.
TGACAGGGAAATAACGGTATCTGCTACGCCGGATTCAATCGGCAGCGGTTTATTGAGATAGCCAGAATATAAGCCTTCAGATCATGCAGGCTTTCTGCCCAATCGACAGCGATGTACTGATCGACATGGTTAAGGAAAAATGACTTGTACGGCGACTCACCCGCACCGAGATCATACATAACCCCCCTGTAAAAAGGGATGTACTTTTCGAGAAAACGATCGCCAAGATTATACAACAGCCAATTGTATAAGCGCCTGTTTGTATGCTTATCGCTAATCATGCAATTATTTGTAACATTTCAGTTATCTGCGGAAATATAGCGTCCCAACGCCCGTCGTTGCGAACCCGCCGAAAGCGGGTGAGGCAATCTCAATAAAAAAATATTATTGGATTTTTTTTGCAAAATAAAAAACATCTAGTATACTCCAAGCGATTTTAACCTGAGGAGTTTATCAATTGAGTAGTTGCGGAGACTGCGAGAAATATGAAAAAGAAGTTGCTCACCTAAGGGAAGAACTGTCATTACTTAAGTTCGAACTCAATAAATTCAAATCTGAGTTTTAAAAAAACCGGAAAAAGAAAAATCCCCCGAAACAAGATCCTCCTACCCCTCCCGATAGAAAGAAAGGCGGGCTGTTCGGTCATGCCGGATGGTTCAGGGAAAAGCCAAACAGGATAGACAAGATAGAAGAAGTGAAGCTATCAAAGTGTCCCTCCTGCGGATGTGGGGAAATCTCTTTGTGCCGTGACAGAGAGATCGAAGAGCATGTCCAGGAAGACATACTCCTTCCTATTTAAGGTATCGGACAATGAAATAAATAAGATCTTCAGAAAGATGTTCGGCCTTAAGATCGCGGTATCTTCTATCGCCGGCTTCCGAGATCAAGTTGCCCGTGAAGCTAAACCTCTCTATGAGAAGATCAAAGAACAATTGAAA
>JBAYES010000048.1:0-14780 GCA_041667545.1 Candidatus Omnitrophota bacterium
ACGTAACATCTCAGTCATCTGCAGTAAGTTCCTACACCGTCGTCACGAGGAGCCCCGAAGGGGGCGACGAAGTGATCTCAAAATATGAAAATATTTCGGAGAGAGATTGCTTCGGCCCTATGCAAAGTCTGCCGAAATCCTGAGCCATAGCATTTATCACGATACGAAGGGCTTCACACGCCTTCGGCGGGTTCGCAAAGACGGGCGTGGGGACGCTACATTTCTGCGGAGAACTGAAATGTTACTTAAGAACAGTCTTACCGCGGAACAGAAAGAGGCCATGAAGGAGCTTTGTGATAAAAAAGACAGCGAATGGTGTAAGACATGCCGTAAAGCGGGTATGTCCAAATCGGGAAAGAAAAGATAATATAAACTTGATGGCGCCGCGCTTTTTGAGATGGGGAGAGTGAGAGACGCGCTTTCCCCGTTTTATTATTTTTATTCCGCAAGAGTCCTGAAACAGGAAAAGGGGGAAAATGAAAATCTTTAATAAGGAGATCATCGGATTTGCTTCATCGGCCTGTATTCTTTTAATTTTCGGTTTGGCGCATGCCCAGGCGGCCGGCGATGTTAGTGTAAAGAACGGTCCGGGCAAGCGAGGCGAGGCCGATACCATTTACGATGCCGCGCGGGTATGGCCGTATGTTCTGCCTGATTTGCCATACGCCCAGGACGCGTTTGAACCTGTAATTTCAGCGGAAACGGTAAGTTTTCACTATGGAAAGCATCATAAAGGATATCTTGACAATTTGAACAGGCTGGTAGATGGGACTGAATTTACCGTATCGACGCTGGAAGATATCATTACAGGAACGGCCGGGAAGGATGATATGTCCGCGATATTCAATAACGCTTCGCAGGTGTGGAATCACACATTTTTCTGGAACAGTTTGACGCCGGATGGCGGTGGAGAGCCGCCGGCAGATCTGAAAATTAATATCGAGAAGTCCTTCGGAACCGTAGACGCGTGCAAAAAAGAGTTGGCTTCAGCGGCGCTTTCTCAATTCGGAAGCGGCTGGGCCTGGCTTGTGCAGGACGGAGAAAAGCTTAAAGTAGTAAAGACCGGTAATGCGGAGACTCCTTTAACAGGGGGAATGACCCCGTTATTGACGATAGATGTGTGGGAGCATGCCTATTATCTGGATCATCAGAACAGGCGCGCGGAATATGTCGACGCTGTTATAGAAAATTTTATCAACTGGGAATTCGCGGCCGATAATCTTAAGAAGGGAAGGAGAGGGATATGAAAAGAATAGTGTCTATGGCTTTTGGCGCGGGTGTTTTGGGGATCGTTGTTTTGTTTTCTTCGGGGTGCCAGAGAATATGTTTTCAGGGCGGTCTTGAAGGGAATGTTCCTACCATGAACGTGCAGGGTGAAGGGAAAGTCGAGACCGTGCCGGACGAGGCGATAATAAGGTTTGGGGTGACGAGCGACGAAAGGACTCTTTCAAAAGCATATTCGGACAATACCGCAAAAATGAATAATGTTATCGTGTCCGTGAAGAAAAAAGGAGTGGATACAAAAGACATAACTACTTCCTCCTATAATGTTTTTCCCGTATACCCGCGCGATGACGCAGGCCGGCAGATCCCGGGAAAACCCGTATCTTTCAGGGTCAGCCAGGAACTTACGGTGAAAGTCAGGGAAGCGGCGAAGACGGGCGAGATCATAGACGAAGTCGTGTCCGGAGGGGTGAATACTTTCAGCGGTATACAGTTCACTTCAGGTAAAATGAACGAGCTCGAGACAGAAGCCAGGGTAGAAGCCGCCAAAGATGCCGGAAATAAGGCGCAAATACTCGCGGACGCTCTTAACGTGAAACTCGGAAGAATATTACGGGTAAACCAATCTTTGAACAGGCCGTACCCCGTGAACAAGATGATGGCCTATGACGCGTCCATGGCAAGATCCGCGCCCCAGATAGAGGGCGGCACGCTGGAAGTGACTGCCACCTGTGATGTGGTATATGAGATAACGCAGTAAAAATGAGAAAATATGTCTGCCGAACAACTGATCAGTTATGCCGTAGTTCCATTGCTCATATTCCTTATAAGGATAGCGGATGTGAGCATGGGAACGCTCAGGATAATTTTTATATCCCGGGGCATAAGATATTCCGCCGCGATCCTTGGATTTTTTGAAGTGCTGATCTGGCTGATAGCCATTGGGCAGATAATGAAAAACCTGAACAGCCCCATACATTACATCGCTTATGCGGGCGGTTTCGGGATAGGCAATTATGTAGGCATAACCATAGAAAGAAAGCTTTCTCTCGGGAGCCGGATAGTCCGTATAGTCACGCAAAAGGACGCCACAGGCCTTATAACCGCTTTAAACCAGAAAGGATACGGGGTCACCAGTATAGACGGCAAGGGAGGCAGAGGTTCGGTAAAAGTTATTTTCTCTGTTGTAAGAAGGGAAAATGTTCAGGACCTCGTTGATGTAATAAAAAAATTTAACCCGAACGCTTTTTTTACCGTAGAGGATGTAAGGTTCATAAATGAGGGATATGAATTTCCATTGATGTCTCCAAAAAGTATCTTTCGAGGTTTCGGAAGGTTTGTACAGAAAAAAAAATAGTGTTGAGTCCGGGTCTTAAGCCGTATGTGTCATTGCGTAATAGAGCTCGATATTACTGTAGGATAAGAGTATTTTTTCACGATTTGACGGATCTATAAGGACTTTTGTCACTTCTCCCACGAACTGCAGATAAGGTTCGTAGTTGTTTTTGGGGGCCAGAGTGAGGACAAAAATATTCGCGGGTTTTTTATCGAGAGAATCAAAATCGACCCCGCTTTTTTTGATGCCCACAGCCGATGCCAGATGTTCTACGGCTGTCGTTTTTATGTGAGGCAGGGCTATTCCTTCCTGCATGCCCGTGGACATCACGCTTTCCCTTTCCAGAAGCTCCGCAAGTACGCTTTCTCGTTTTTGACCGCTAAGATCTCCGGATGATATAAGTATATCCACAAGTTCCGCGATGATATCTTTTTTACTTTCTCCCCTCAGATCTATTGTGACGGTGTTCGGCCTTATTATTTCGGATATTCTGACGCGTTCTTTTTTGCCGGACGAGACATTGTTGAACAGGTCCTGCGATATCTTTTTTTTGTCGGATACTGTCTCAAGGCGTTTCATAAGCTCTTCGAGTTCCGCTATAACTTCATAAAAAACGGTATGTACAAAGGACGAGTCATCTCCGGAACATTCAAAAACAAGTTCTTCAGGGTATCTTCTCAAAGACAGAGAGACATCGTTCTTTCTTATCTGATACAGCGCGTCGGGAATCGATACCCTGTGTACGAAGAAACCCTCATTTTCAAAATCGGATATTATCTTGCCAAGGATGAGTTCGGTAGTCTCCGGGTTGGGGAGAGAATATCTTATTGTTTCCATGGCTTTTTTCCCGCCGCCGGTCTTTCTGAGTACGGGTTTATCGCTCCTCAACATAAGGTCGAGAATAGGGGGCGTGAAAAGTGTGGTAAGAAATGTCATTATGACCGCGAGGCTGAAAACATCGTGGTTTATAAGTCCCAGGGCGAGGCCTATGCCTGATATTATAAGAGCGACTTCTCCGCGGGGGACCATTCCGACGCCTATGCGAAGGGCTCCGCGCAGGTTGAAATTCATAAATAGTGAAGGGACGCCGCATCCCGCGATCTTTCCGGCGGCGGCCAGGAGCGTGTATATGAGGCCGAAATACAGTATTTCGGGCCTGGCTATTTCCCTGAGATCTATCAGCATGCCCATTACGCAGAAGAAAATAGGCACAAAGAATTTATTCAGGGAGGTAAGGTTTTCCTGAACTATAAAAGAGATGTCCGTTTTTGAAAGGGAGATACCCATAATATAGGCGCCTATTATCATCGCGAGCCCCGATCTTTCGAAAAGTCCGGAAAGTAAAAGAGCCAGCGCAAAACTCATTACCGCCATTGTCGGCCTGTCTTTAAACTGTTTCAGGAAAACACCTATGTTCCTTGAAAAGATGAGCCCGGCGAGGGTAAAGAACAGCCAGATGCCGACGGCTTTCAGGGATATGAGGAAGATATCGAGCCATACCACATGGCCGCTGCGCGCGATGCCTATAACCACGGCGAAAGCGATTATCCCAAGGACGTCATCCACGACCGCGGCCGAGAGAGTAGTTACCCCTTCGGGGGAGTCCATTTTTTTTCTGTTAGAAAGAACCCTTGCTGTTATTCCTACCGAAGTTGCCGTTGAAATAACACCCAGGAAAAGAGGTATGGGATGGGCAAGGGTGAAAATATCGCCGTAGAAGATGTGCATAAAAAAGGCTCCGGCCGCGGCGCCCGCGATGAAACTTACTAAAACCCCTCCTATGCCGACTACCGCTCCGGCCGCGGAGAATTTAAAAAGAAGTTCAATGTCGGTCTCAAGGCCTACGAGAAAAAGAAGTACAACCGACGCTATCATGGCGAGGCTGTAAAGTTCCGGGGATACCGGGAAAGTGCCGTAGAAAGGTAAAATACCGGCAGGGAAGGACGGCAGGGGCAAACTCCCCAGTAAATACGGGCCTATTACCACACCTGAAAGAACCTCTCCAAGAACGGCGGGGAGGCGCATTTTTCTGAATATCGCGCCTCCCGACCATGCCGCGAAAATTATTAAGCCTACCTGAAGAACAAGCGCGGCGGAGCGTCCGGCGATATTATCCGTGCCTCCGGTACCGGAGGCACACGCGTCCGAACAAGCTAAAAGAAGGGGAAATCCAACCCCGGCGATAAGGAAGGAACGTTTTTTTAATTTCATAGTATTGTGTCCCGACGGCAAGAAAATTACATTTTTAAAAATCGATCGCAAGATCAAGATTTTTCCAAAATCAGAGCTAAGTCTATCACTTGAAATAAGCTTTGTCAATCAGAGGCCGGGATTTTTTTAAGATCCGGGGCGCATTAAAAAATATCGATTTAATTTGACATTAGGTTTTTTTGTTGTATATTCTTGAGTGAAATACATTTATGGATCCTGAAAAGAGAAAACGCGAAACGAGCTTTCAGAGAAACGGAAGTTAAAGGAGATAGAAAAATATGGAAAAAGAAACCGGGACCGGTTTGTCAGCGGAGATCGATGAACCTCCTGGACGGATAACTCAGGAACGAATAGAAATCTGGCAGGAAGAGGACGCCTTAGCGGTAAAGAACGTTGAAGATCTTTCGAAAGACATACCCCTTCTAAAAACCAGGAAAGAAGCGCTTAAGAAAGTAACCAAGTTCTTCCATTTGCGCATTCCCAGGTATTATCTTTCCCTTATCAAGAACGTAGAGAATACTAAAGACCCTGTCTACATGCAGTGCATCCCATCGCCGTCGGAAATGAAATTTTCCGAATATGATAAAATGGATCCTCTGGGAGAAGTAAAGACAGAGGCGACAAGGTTTCTCATACACAGGTATCCGGACAGGGCGCTCTTGCTTGTGACGGGAAAGTGTTTTATGTATTGCCGGCATTGTACCAGAAAAAGGCTTTGGAGATGCCAGGTAGCGGAGCCCACTCTTGACGATCTGGAAAAATCCCTGGAATATGTCAGAGAGAACGAACAGATACGGGAAATAGTTATTTCCGGCGGGGATCCGTTGACGCTGTCAACCGAGAAAATAGAGAGTATATTGTCCTCAGTATCTGAAATAAACACAGTGGAAGCTGTGCGTATAGGAACAAGGGCTCCGGTGGTCTTTCCCGAAAGAATAGATGAAGAACTATTAGCCGTTTTCCGGAAATTCCCTAAGTTGTGGATAAACGTTCAGTTCAACCATCCTATAGAAATAACCCCGGAATCTACCGAGGCCTGCAGGAATATACAGCTTGCGGGAGTTCCCGTCAGCAACCAATCGGTGCTTTTGAAGGGCATTAACGATAACGCCGAGGTCATGACAGAACTTTGCCACAAACTTCAAAGTATAAGGGTCCGGCCGTATTATCTGTTCCAATGCGATCCCGTTATCGGGGCGGCTCATTTCAGGACATCTATTTTTAAGGGTGTCGAGATAATGGAAAAGATGCGCGGACATACGGGAGGAATGTGTGTCCCCACCTTTGTGGTGGACGGTGTTGACGGAAAAGGGAAAGTGCCTGTTTCCCCGAATTATCTTATCTCAGCGTCGGATAAAAGTGTTATCCTTCGGAATTACGACAACGAGATCTTTGAATATCATAACCCCACATGATCCCATCCCGCCCAAACATGAAGATCTTGTCTATAGCTATTGTCTACAATCTGAAAGATAAGACAAGGACCGATGATCTTCATGAAGAATACGACGAGATAGAGACGATCGAGGCCATAAGGAAAGAACTTGAAATCGCGGGAGCGTCCGTTTTTCTTGCGGAGCAGACTGCGGACCTCGCGGCCGATCTTATCGGGATAAAACCCGATATAGTGTTCAATATAGCCGAGGGAATAGGGAAAACGCGTTCGAGGGAATCTCAGGCGCCATGTGTTCTTGAAAGTCTTGATATGCCGTACACGGGATCCGATCCCATATCCCTGGGGATAACACTGGATAAATATCTTACGAATACCGTTTTGGAGAAAGCAGGTGTGCCCGTACCGAAAGCTTTTACGGCCGGGAACGCTTTGGATGTGAAGAAGATATCAGGCGCGTTCTGCCGCGAAGGACGCTGGATAGTCAAACCCCGATGGGAGGGGTCTTCCAAGGGGGTGTTTGACGATTCTCTGGCTTTTTCTCAGGAGGATCTATACGGGAAAGCCGTCCGGGTACTGGAAACGTATGAACAACCTGTTATTATAGAGGAATATCTTCCGGGTGACGAGATAACAGCGGCTGTCTGGGGGAATGATCTTACAGAGATATTCGGAATGATGAAAATATCGCCCAGGAACAGGGAAGGGGAATTTATCTATTCTATCGAACAAAAAAGAGATTGGAGAAAAAAGATAGTTTACGAGGGTGAAGATGTTATTCCGGGTGATGTTTCCGGAAAAATTAGGGAACGCGCGGCTGATGCTTTTAAAGCGCTGTCGCTGAGGGATATCGCCCGGATAGATTTCAGGGTGGACGCGAAGGGAGAGCCGAGGGTAATAGATGTTAACCCGCTTCCCGGGCTTTCTCCGGTTTACAGCGATCTTGTCATAATGTGCCGGCTTTCCGGAAAAAGTTACGGAGAACTTATCCGCGGAATACTTTCGCGCGCTCTTGATCGTTATAACGCCGGTTTAGTCTGAATGGCAGCGCTATTGTTGTATATTTAATTGCAGTATTAAGGCTGGTTTTTGTACTCCTGCCAGGGCCCTCATGTCCCGCCTGTTTTAGAACTTCGGGCGGGATCCGTCCGGCGCGGATACTCTTTTCCTCCCTCTTCCCTCTTGCCTCTTAGCCAAATAAGGTCTATAGTGGTTGCTGTTAGCGGGGAAAAAGGTGATATGCCGATAAAGGGGTGAGAGATGTCCGGAAATGTTATTCCCGAAAAAAAGAAAATGATAGAAGCGGCCGTAAGGACCGGGGTGTTTCGAGATAAGGAAATAGATGTGCTCGAAGAACTTATCGATGAAATGCTTAGCGGTAAGGAGACCACGTACCGGGTACTGTCCTCGGATTCCGGAGGGGAGCTTACGGCTTTTGTGATATTTGGAAGAACGCCTCTTACCGATCTCAGCTGGGATATATACTGGCTTGTCGTTCCGCCCGAACATCAGGGAAAGGGCCTGGGAAGAAAAATACTTAGCGATGCGGAAAGGATAATGACAGAGGAGAATTCGGAAGCGGTCATAAGGGTTGAAACTTCAACGAGAGAAGAGTACGCGCCGGCGCGGAGATTTTACGCCGCGAGGGGTTTCAGGGAAGTAGGGGTAATAGAGGATTTTTATTCACGCGGGGATGGCCTTGCCATCTACGCCAAAAATGTCGATCAAGGTAAAGGCGGAAAATGCAAAATCAAAAACGAAGAAAAGACGTAAGGAACATAGCCATAATAGCACATGTAGACCACGGGAAGACCACTCTTGTCGACGCTATTCTCAGGGAGACCAAAGCATATGATTTCAAGGCGGGGGAATCCACTATAATGGATTCCAATCCTATAGAGAGAGAAAGAGGAATAACCATTCTTTCCAAGAACGTATCGGTGAGATACAAAGATATACAGATAAACATCGTAGATACGCCCGGCCATGCCGATTTTGGAAGCGAGGTGGAGAGGATACTCCGAATGGTAGACGGCGTTCTTCTTCTGGTCGACGCTTTCGAGGGGCCTATGCCGCAGACAAAATTTGTCCTTAAAAAATCCCTGGAACTGCATCTTAAGCCCATACTCGTTATTAACAAGATAGACCGTCCCAATTGCCGGCCTCAGGAAGTGGCATCCTTGACTTTTGATCTTTTCTGCGAGCTCAACGCCACGGAAGAGCAGCTGGATTTTCCCATAGTGTTCGCGTCCGCTAAAGACGGAATATCAAAAATAGACCTTGAGGACGAATCTTCGGACATGAAACCTCTGCTTGAAACCATAATCCACCGCGTCCTCCCGCCTCATGCCGCTCCCGACGAGCCTTTTCAAATGCTTATTACAATGCTGGATTACAACAATTATGTGGGACAGATAGCTGTAGGGAGGATCTCCTGCGGGAAAGTGTCCCTTTCGGATCAGATAGTCCTTATAAAACACGATGGCAGTCAGAAGAGAGGAAAGGTAACAAGGATACTCAAATATGTCGGCATGAAAAAGGTGGAAGTAGAACATGCCGAGGCCGGAGACATCGTTTCGATAGCAGGAATGGAGGATATCAAGGTGGGAGAGACTTTGGCTTCACCCGAAAACCCTCAGGCCCTTCCCACTATCAAGATAGACGAACCTACGATATCGATGAACTTTTCCCATAATACGAGCCCGCTTTGCGGAAGAGACGGCGGAAAGTTCCTTACTTCGCGCCATGTAAGAGAACGTTTGGAAAGAGAGGCTATGCTGAACGTAGGGATCAAAGTGGAGCCTGCCGACGGCGGGGAAAGATTCAAAGTGTCCGGAAGAGGGGAACTGCATCTTGCCGTCCTTATTGAAACAATGAGAAGGGAAGGATATGAGCTGGAAGTATCGGAACCAAAGGTCATAATGAAGGAAGAAGAAGGGATTATTCTTGAGCCGGTAGAGGAACTGGTGGTTGAGGTTGATAAAGGCTACGACGGAGCGGTTATTCAGGCTTTGGGCGAACGAAAGGCCGAGATGAGGACAATGAGCGTTACGGGTGTGGGCACGGTCAGGATGGAATTCATTATAGCTTCACGAGCTTTGGCGGGGTTCAGGAGCGATTTTCTGCTTATGACCCGGGGTACCGGGGTTATGTACCATAATTTTTATGAGTATCAGCAGTTCAAGGGGGATCTGCCGAGGCGTAAAAGCGGGGTCATGGTATCTCAGCTTTCCGGGAAGGCCACAGCTTACGCTTTGTGGAGTTTACAGGAAAGGGGAGAGATCTTCGTCCGGGCTGGAGATGAGCTGTACGAAGGGATGATAGCGGGCGTGAACAACAAAGGAGCGGACCTTGTTGTAAACGCCTGCCGTGAAAAAAAACTTACCAATATGAGGGCCTCGGGAGCGGATGACGCCATGCAGCTTATTCCTCCGCGTGAAATGACACTTGAGTTCGCTCTTGAATTTATAGAGGATGACGAGCTTGTGGAGGTTACCCCCAAAAACATACGGCTCAGGAAAAGGCATCTTTCAGAAAACGCCCGGTCGAGAAACAGAAAAGAAAAAGGGGCGTAAGTTATTAAGGTTTGTGAGAGGACGATATGAAAAGGAATATATGGGACCTGTCTTTCGAGGAACTTTCCGCTGTCATCCAGGAAATGGGCGAACCCAGGCATAGGACGCGCCAGATCTTCAGGTGGCTTTACGGTAAACAGGCTTTGAGTTTCGCTGAAATGACCGATATTCCCGCGAAGTTCATTAAAATATTGGAAACGGAATTCAATATGGACAATATTTTCGAGGAAGACTGCGTCCGGTCGGAAGACGGAACTTTGAAGTTTTTGTGGAAATTGAAGGATGGCTCCAGGATAGAGTCAGTCATGATACCCTCGGGGAACAGAAGAACAGTATGCCTTTCCACTCAGGTAGGATGCAAATTTCGATGTCCTTTTTGCGCCAGCGGAGCCAGCGGCTTCAAGAGGGATCTTTCGCCGGGAGAGATCTCAGGCCAGATAGTTATGATACAAAAACATATTGAGGAAAGGATAACCAACGTAGTTTTTATGGGCATGGGGGAACCCCTGGATAATTTTCCAAACCTTGCCAGGGCCATAAGAATAATAAACGGTGAGGAGGGGCTTTCTATAGCGGCCCGCAAGATAACCGTTTCAACCTGCGGCCTGGTCCCTGGAATAGAGAAACTTAAGAATATCGGTGTGCAGGTTGAGCTGTCGGTATCACTGCATGCTTCTAAAGACAAGCTTCGGGACGTTTTGGCGCCGGTCAACAGAAAATATCCGTTGCCGGAACTTATTTCCGTTCTTAGGGATTATTTCGAGGATACAGGCAGGATCATAACTTTAGAGTATGCCCTCATAAAGGGAGTTAACGATTCTTTTGCAGACGCGGAAAACCTTGCCGGAATAGCCAAAAGGATCAAGGCAAAGGTAAACCTTATCCGCTGCAATTCTTCGGGTGCGGCCGGGTACGAAGCTTCTCCCGAAAGAACGGCTGAACAGTTCAGAAAAAAGCTTGAGACAAGAGGGGTCAGGACAACGCTGAGAAGAAGCCGGGGCAGCGATATCGCGGCCGCATGCGGACAGCTTGCCGCAAAGAAAATGTCAAAGAACGGGAGCGCGTAAAAGTGACAAGGCTCATAGTGTTAGATATAGACGGCACCATTACAAGACATATTTCAAGCTGGAGGTACATACACGAAAAAATGGGCCTTTGGGATGTCCTGGCCAGAAAATACCAGGAACAGTTTTTAGCGGGCAAGATAAGTTATAGACGGTTTTGCGAACTTGATGCCGCTCATTGGAAAGGCGTAAGTGAAAGTGAAATAAGAAAGGTTTTCAGCGGCGTAAAATATTCCAGGAACGCGGAAAAGGTGCTGAAAAAACTTAAAAAAGAAGGATATTGTCTGGCAGCCGTGTCCACGGGTCTTCAGTTCATGGCGGAAAGACTGCAGAAGGAACTTGATTTCGACCATGTAATATGCAATCGGCTTAATGTAAGAAGAGGGAAGCTGACGGGAGGGGTTACTATAAATATATCGCATGGGTCCAAGGGAAGAGTTATAAGGAAGATCCTTAAGAAGTTCGGCGCTATGCCGTCCGAAATGATAGTTGTGGGAGATAGCGAGGGGGATATCCCCATGATGAAGATAGCGGGATGCTCAATCGCTTTTAATTCATGCAGTGATGAGCTGTCAAGGATCTCGGATTATGTTTGCGGGACAGACGATTTTAACGAAGTATACAGGGCCATACGGAAATTCGAAACCGGAAAGGCCGGAAAATAAAAAAAGCGCCTCCCGGCGCTTCTTGTTTTAGTTTAGCTTTTCTTTCACCTTTTTTTTATTTTTAAGGGGGTTAGAAAAGCTAGAAAAGACCCGTAAATTCCTTTAATATTTTCCACCACCTCCTTACAAACTAAAGTATACCACAAGAAACATGAAAGGCAAGTTTTTCAATAAAAAACTTTAACTAAGTTTTTAAAATGTTTTATTTGGGTTTCCCGGAGCTTTTGCGTTATAATGTCTTAACAATGAAGCGCTTATGCATGTGAAATCACTGTCACGTACAGTTATAAAAAATATTTAAAAACAAAAAATTTATTGGAGATAGTCAAAAAATCACGGATACTTTTAACCTGGATCTTGCGATAACAAATATCATAAACCTAATTTGAACCCGGATTTGCCACCGTGATACCCCTGAGGTATAATCTAAATGGCAGATGGAGGAGAACGGAGGAACAGATAACATGGGATACTTGATCGTTTCTAATATTCTATTTCTGCTTTTAGTTCTTACTATAGGGCAAAGATGCCTTAAATGTTGTATTGGGGAGAGAAAGACAAGGAACATTCTCAATCACATTGTTTTCGGGTATTTCAGATGTCGCTTAAAAGACGGCATTGTATTAGCTTCAAATAAAGAATTTTCCGAAATACTGGAGTTGGGGGCAGCCCCAGGAGACATTTTGGGTCGTCCCATAGAAAGACTTGTTGTAGCGGTCAACCCGGATGAATTTATTTTGAAAGAGATAAAGGAGAAAAAACAGCTCAGAGGTTTTGAGTGCAGGGTAAAGACCCTCACCGGAAAAGAAAAGGTATTGGCCTTGAGGGGGTGCGTTGTTCCGGAACCGGATACGCGGGAAGAGATAGCGGAGATTTTTCTGGAGGATGTTACCGAGAGGACAGAATTTTACGATAAAATGAGAAAATCCCGCGAAAAATATGAAAAGGTGTTCAATAGTTCCGGGGATATGGTGGTGATATTCGATCCTTATGAGATGATCATAAAAGAGGCTAACTTCACCGCGTCGGAAACTACAGGGTTTTCGCAAGAGGAATTATCGGGAACAAGGATGGATCTTATTGTTCATCCCATGGACAGACAGAAGTTCACGGATCTCGCGAAAGATCTGGCTTTGTCGGGTAAGAGCAATATTGAAACGGTGCTGGTCTGCAAGGACGGGCGTTACCGGAACGTGCTTTTCACAATTACTATTTCGGAGATGGCCGATAAGAAAATGGTTATAGCTGTTGCCAAAGATATTTCCCATTATGCGGTTAGAAAAGAGGAAGAAGAAAAACGCAGGAAGGAATTAGAGGTTTTTTTGAGATCTTGTGTGGAAAGGGAGGATAGAATAAATACCCTTCGCCACGCTCTTGAAGAAGCCGGAATGAGAATAAAGATGTTGGAAGAGAAAAACGGGAAAAGCGACGAGCGGGGGAAGGGTTGAGGTGTAGATCCATGAAGTCGTCGGAATATAAGCGAAAACTGATAGTCGCGTCTTTCAGGGCGAGGGTCTTAAGTGTGTTCATGGCGTTTTTGTGCGCCGCCCTGCTTGATAAGGTGTTGAAAGTGTCTGTCCCGCCGCAAATAGTAACGGTTCTTTTTGCATGGCTGGCAATAAGTCTCGCGTACCTTTGGATCTTCAGATCAAAAGAATTTTCCAACGAAAGGGTTGTAGACAATATTCACTTCAGTTATTACTTTCCGGGGATCTTGCTGTCCACTTTTCTCGTCCACTATATGGGAGGCGGGGAATGGATAGCGTTCGCGATATACTTTTTTGATATGATACACGCTAATATGCTGTTTAAGAGGCCAAGAGCGAGAATAGTTACAGTGGGTGTACTGTTCTGTTATTTTACGCTTATATCCCTTGAATATGCCGGGATCCTGCCGCATTATCGCCTTATTCCGATGTTTGAATCGTCTTACAATAATTTCAGGTATGTCTTGAGCACGAATGTTCTTATAGTCGGGATGATCTTCCTGCTGATAACATACGTGACAGGCCTGTTTGCTAAAATAAGGCAGGATAGAGAAATGGATCTTCTGATGGAAAAAGAGAAAGTGGAGATAAAGGCAAAGCAGTTGGAAGAATTAAGCAATTTGTTAAGATCCAGAGAAGTTGAGAACGAATTGATAAAGTCAAGATCTTCGGAATATATAAAGAAAAAAGAGATAGAACTGGATTCCGTGAAAAAAGATATGGAGGAGCAGATAGATACGCTGAGAAAAACACAAAAAACCATGAGATTAATGATAGAAGATCTTAACGATATGGCCAGAGAACTTAAAATGACCAAGGATAGCCTTGAGGAAAAGGTCAGAGAGAGAACGGAGGAACTTATGGAGATAAGCGGCAAGCTTCATCGCAGTGAAAAGCTTGCTTTTTTGGGAAAACTGGCCGGGAGTGTTACCCATGAATTGCGTAACCCCATGGCCGTAATAAAAAACGCGGCTTATTTTCTAAAAACAAGGCCAAAGGACCATGGTGATAAAAAGCTCGACGAGTATGCCGGTATAATCGGAAAGGGTATAGATGATATGAACGCCATAATATCCGATGTGATGGGTTTTGCCAAAGCGGATCCCGTAAAGCTCGAAAAAAGGGATATGAGGGAAATAGTGGAAGAGGCGATAGATTGTGTGAATTTTCCCGAACTTATCAAAATTAAGAAAGAGTTCATGAATGTCCCCGAAGTAATGGCGGACGCGAAAAAGCTTGTGCACGCGATAGCCAACATCACGAATAACGCTATAGTCGCCATGAACGGGAACGGTCAGATGGTTTTCAGGGTTTTTGAAAAAGAAGGCAGCGTCAGAGTTGAAATATCGGATACGGGAGGAGGCATTCCCGAAAAATTCCAGGATCTTATTTTCGAGCCTCTTTACAGCACCCGGCCCAAGGGAACCGGACTGGGTCTTCCAATAGCGAAAATGATGGTCGAAGGCCAGAACGGAAAGATATCTCTGTTAAGCCGGGAAGGGGTAGGTACAACCTTCACCATTTCAATTCCAATATCCCCGGATAAAAACGCGGAAGGGAATAGTTAAAAAACAGTAGAGAAACCTCATTTCTTCTGGTAGAATTACGTTGGTCCGGTTTTTTGCCGATATTGTAATGTGCGAAGAACGGAGAGGTGGCAGCGACCCGGGCATCAGCCCGGGAAGTACCGAGGCCGGGGGCCGAGGTAAGTGGTCGATAGGTTATAATTTTTAGCGTGGAGAGGTGGCAGAGTGGTCGAATGCGGCGGTCTCGAAAACCGTTGAGCCTTCGGGTTCCGGGAGTTCGAATCTCCCCCTCTCCGCCA
>JBAYES010000049.1:0-14684 GCA_041667545.1 Candidatus Omnitrophota bacterium
ATGTGCTGGGCCGGATCGGCGATCACAAGATGAACCGGCTGTCTGAGTTGCTTCCGGAAAACTGGCAGCGCTTACGTTCCGGCGATAAGGACAACTGACCTGTATTCTAAGGACGCTTACTAAGGAGGCGCAGAATGAAGAGGACAAGGTATTCGGAGGAACAGATAATCAGGATCTTAAAAGAGGCAGAAGCCGGCGCAAAAACATCGGATCTATGCCGCCAGCACGGTATCAGTGACGCTACTTTTTACAACTGGAAGGCAAAATACGGCGGTCTTAGCGTAAGCGAAGCCAAAAGATTAAGGTCCCTGGAACAAGAGAACAGCAAGTTAAAACAAATAGTCGCCAATCTGACGTTAGATAACCATGCTCTCAAGGCGGTGCTTGAAAAAAACTTCTAAAGCCCAGAGCTAAGATAGAAGCGGTGAGATTTTTACTTAAAAGCTTTGGGCAGATGAGTCAGCGGAGAGCGTGTTTTATTATCGGGATAAGCCGTAATACGCTTAGATATGTTTCTATAAGGCACGAGAAGGACAAGAAACTCCGAGAGCGAATGAGAGAACTTGCTGAGAAGCGAAGACGATTTGGTTCGCCAAGGATACATGTTCTTTTAAAGAGAGAAGGATTGGTAATTAACCCAAAACGTACAGAACGCGTATACACTGAGGAAGGCTTGTCCCTAAGGATCCGTAAGCGCAAGAAGCGTGCGGCTATGGCAAGGATGGAACTCCCCTGCCCTGAGAAGCCTAACCAGAGATGGAGCATGGACTTTGTACAGGATCAGCTTGCCGAAGGAAGAAGGTTTCGAGTTCTTACGATAGTGGATGCT
This sequence comes from Candidatus Omnitrophota bacterium, assembly GCA_041667545.1. Taxonomy (GTDB): domain Bacteria; phylum Omnitrophota; class Gorgyraeia; order Tantalellales; family Tantalellaceae; genus SLID01. The sequence goes on from JBAYES010000049.1 coordinate 830, forward strand.
TTTACAAGAGAATGTCCCGCGCTTGAAGTGGATACATCTCTTGGTGGAAAACGAGTTGTTCGGGTTCTGGATAAACTGGCGTTTTTGAGAGGGTTACCGGAGGCCATCACAATTGATAATGGCCCGGAGTTTACGAGTAACGCGCTGGATGAGTGGGCTTACAGGAACAATGTTAAACTGGACTTTATCCGTCCGGGAAAGCCCATAGAGAACGCCTATATTGAAAGCTTTAACGGCAAGCTCAGAGATGAGTGCCTGAACGATAACTGGTTCTTATCTTTGGATGATGCCCGAGAGACGATAGAGGCTTGGCGTATGGATTACAATAGGCAACGTCCACATAGTTCTTTGGATAATATGGCTCCCTGGGAATTCAGGGAAAAATTCGAAATTTCTCAGGGGTTAACCCCTGAGAGTCTCTTACGAACAACGTGAATACTCTAATTCATGTTGGCACTACTAACGGGGGAAGGTCAACCCGGGTAAGGACCGGCAAGGAGATTGAGATGATGAATAAGGGTAAAACTAAGATCAAGGTATGTTTTGACATTGATGATACGATAACCGCGGATCCGGAGTTCTTTAGCTTTTTGAGCCGCTCGGTCAAGAATGAGGGAGGCAGGGTTTATGTAGTCACTTCAAGGACGAGCACACCGGAAGTGAGAGAAGAAACGCGAAAGGAACTTGCGCAATACAACATTGTGTATGACGACCTGTATCTTCTGCCAGATGCTCAAACAGCGGCTAAAGAATGTCCCTATGCCGGGTTTGACTGGTATCAGAAATATTTATACCAGAAGGTTACATTCTGTGAATTCCATAAAGTAGATATTTATTTTGACGATGACGATAAAGTGATCGAAATATTCAGGGAAACAGCCCCCCAAATACAGGTTTTTAAGGTTTGTAAGAGGAAAGATGAGGAATAGAACGACATAGAGTTGTCGCTTCGCAATGATATACTCCCATCATCAGGGCCATCTCATTTTAAAGACAAGGGGGAGTATATGCACAAATGGTCGGATTTCGAAATGCTAAAAAAGGGCTATGAACGCGCTTGGATAAAGATAAAAGAAGAGGCGGGAGAAGACGAGAAGGAGTTTCTTAAAAAGGCATATCTTGTTGTTACCTGCGGGAACATATGCCGGCAGATGGATTTTTATAGCAGCGATCCTATGAAGATAGCTATAGATCACCCCGGGTTTTTTATAAGGGATAAAAACTCCAAAGCTTTCCTCGATATGACGGAAAGAGCCCGGGAGTACAGGGATAGAGAGGTTGATGCTCCGGAAGGGTTTCTTGAGAAGTTTAGAAGGTGTGACCTCAGTTTGGTTATGATAGTGGATTTTGATGTAGAGGTAAGATTTAGAAGTGTTCGGATAGACTTAATACAGAATATTAAAAGATCCAGATTCTGCGACCAGGCAAAGACAGACATGAGCAAGGCGTCTATAGTGGTTTTCCTTAAAAGCGCGGATTAAATGTGTCGCTTAAAGAAAATATGTTTTTACCGGCGAGTGGGGTATAATACAGAAGATGAAGAAACAAGCCATAATCACAAAATCCGCATACCTTAATGCCCTTAAATGCCCCAAGCTGCTTTGGATAGACCGTAACGACAAAAAGAGGATACCCCCACCTAATGTCAGTCAGAAGAGGATCTTTGACCAAGGAAGTGAAGTTGGTGAACTTGCCAAAAAACTCTATCCCGGGGGAATAGACGTTCCCTATGCCCAGGGTATGTTTTTTGAGAACATAGAAGAGACCCGGAAACTTCTACCATTACGGAAGCCCCTTTTTGAGGCAGGCATTCTTGAAGGGGATATTTACTCAAGGGTGGACATACTGAAACCATCAGGACAGGATAAATGGGATATTATCGAAGTTAAGAGCTCCACCGGAATGAACGAGATCTATTTGCACGATATAGCTTTTCAGAAACACTGTTGTGAAAAAAGCGGGTTAAGGATAGATCGGTGTTTTTTACTGCATATTAACAACCAGTATGTGAAGTGTGGAGAGGTAGACCCGGCCGGGTTCTTTGAGGAACATGAGGTAACCGGAGAGATAGACGCTTATGTTTATGGCATAGAAGGAAAAATAGATAAGATGCGTAAGACTATTTCTCGGGCAGTATGCCCCGAGATTGAAATAGGACCGTACTGCAAAGAACCTTATGAATGCGCTATGATCCCGGAATGCTGGAAAGATCTACCGGAAGACAACATCTTTACTTTATATAACTATGGCACCAAGAAGGCTTTTCCACTATACGAAGTCGGGATAAAGACTATAAGGGATATGCCGGAAGAGGATCTTGGTCCGAAACAGATAATACAGAAAAGATGCGAAGAGACCGGCAAAATACACATAAATAAGACCGCTATAGGAGAGTTTTTGAGGAGAATAAGGTATCCGGTATGTTTTATGGACTTTGAGACCATCAACCCCGGGATGCCGCTTTTTGACGGGACAAGGCCGTACCAAAGGATACCGTTCCAGTTTTCTGTGCATATACGAAGATCTCCCGGGGGAAAAACCGAACATTACGGGTTTCTGGCAAAAGACGCGAATGATCCGCGGGAGAGACTTTTACTGGAACTGGAAAGGTTCCTTGGATCGGAAGGGACCGTTATGGTCTATAACAAAGGTTTTGAGGAAAGCGTTTTAGAGGAACTGGGAGCGGCATTCCCGAGTCATAGGAGACAAATAAGCGGCATTCAGGACAGGATACTGGACCTTCTTGCGCCATTCAGGGGGTTTAGTTATTATGTGCCTTCTCAGAGGGGTAGCGCGTCTATGAAGAAAGTGCTTCCGGCAGTAACGGGTAAAGGATATGAGGATATGGATATTGCCGGGGGAGGAGATGCCAGCGCGCTTTATTTTTATGCCACATATGGCGCTTGCAGCCCTGAAGAAAAGGATAAGATATACAGTGATCTTGAGAAGTATTGCGCTCTGGATACTGAAGGTATGGTGTGGCTATTGGATGTGCTTGAAGATTCTTTGAATTTGTAAAGCAACTATATCTGTAGGAACGTTGGTTTCGTGTTACACAAAATCTAATGGGAGGCAAATATGCTGCAAGCGGAATTAAAAAAACTGAATATAGTAGATTTCTCGGAAAAAATAAGACAAAAAGACGGGAGCAGTGAAGAAATAAGCAGTGAGATAGAGCAAGATGCTGGGTTGAGAGGGGATATTTTTCGCAAAGAAGACATACTAACAAGCAACGTTTTCGGAATATTGAAGAATCTGGACATCCGAGTTATAAATAGTGTTTTAAAGGAGGCGGGGAGTTCAATTATTTTAGATAAAGGAGCAAGTTGTGATTTTTGGAGCAGATATCATGATAAAACAGAACCGGATATAATTTTGCAGGATGATGAAAATTATGTAGTGATCGAAGTGAAATATTTGTCTGATTTTGAAAAAGGGACAAAAGAAAAGAAGCCCCAGATCATAAGGGAGGTCGAAGGAGCTAAGAAAGAGGGTCAAGGCAAGAAGGTGGAGTATGTTGCTATCACTCGGGAAGAGAATATTAAATGGCAAGAAAAGATTTACACGAGTGAAGAAAATATAAATCAAATACAATCCTATATAAATGAAAACCTAGTGCATCATATTTCCTGGAAAGAGGTTCTATCAGTACTACAGCTTTGTCGCGAAAATGCTTCGATAGATAGTGTTTCTCAGAAATTTATAGGAGATCTTGTTGAGTATTTGGAATTTAAGGGGATAGGCGATATCCCTGAGCCTGACAAACAAAGGAGTATGGAATATTTTTTTGGGGCGGAAATAGGTACCTTGGAGGCGCTTTTAGCACAAAAGCAATACAATTTAAATCTTGACGAATTGTCAAGCGAAGAAAAAACGAACTTGTACAAAGCTATCATGGATTATATTAATTTTATGGGGTCTTCCGGAAAGCTCCGCGAAATAAGTAATACTGTGGCAATCGAAAAGATACCCATTGAGGTCTTTTTTGGAATTAATGAAAGCGAGATTTTGGAGTGGACAGACTTTATAACAAAACTTTACATTAATGACCATACGAACATGACAGGGCAATCAGATTTTTCGATTAAATTGCAGTTTTCTGTAGGTAATTATACAAAACAGCCTGTGAGCTTGTTTACTTACTTGAGGAGAAGTAGGAGGATGACATTTCAACAGTTTCGATGAAAAATAATGCGGATATCCGTTTTGTTTATATGAAGGCAGGAGAGAAGATAATCAGGTTATAACAGTGGGGAGAAACATGGACATTCTGCTAACCAACGATGATGGTATTTACTCTGAGGGAATTCTCGTTCTACGTGACGCTTTGTCTGAGGTCGGGGAGGTTACCGTTGTCGCTCCCGACACCGAAAGAAGTGCTGTAGGGCATGCGATAACTATTTCAGATCCTTTACGGGTAAAAGATGCTTACAGGAGAATGAAGTATTTCGGCCAGGCTGTTTCAGGTACTCCAGCGGATTGTGTAAAGATAGCAGTAAGGTCAATACTCAAGAAAAAACCGGACCTGGTGGTCTCCGGGATAAACCTGGGACCCAATACAGGATTTAGCGTTCTTTATTCAGGGACCGTATCCGGGGCAACAGAAGGTGCCATATTGGGTATTCCGTCAATAGCTGTGTCTCTTGGGACTTTCTCGAACCCCGACTTCACTTATGCCGGAGCATTCGCGGCAAAGATCGCTAAAATCGTATATGAGAAAGATTTGCCTGAGGGAACGTTATTAAACATCAACGTACCTGCCTTGGAGGAATCTGAAATAAAAGGGATTAAGATAACGAAACAGGGAAAGACCCCGATAATCGAGAGTTTTGAGAAAAGGGTAGACCCCCGAAATCACACTTACTACTGGCTTGCCGGTGAAGTCATGGACCTCAAAGGGGAAATAGATACCGATATCCTGGCCCTGAAAGAAGGATATGTAAGCATAACGCCGTTAAAGTGGGATTTGACGAACACTGGCTTTATGGATGAACTTGAGACCTGGCAGATCTAACCTTCCTTCAAAGATAAAAACATTCCCAAAAATTTATTATCCATAGCGACATAATGTTGTCGCATTGGCATGGTATTCTCAAGACCTATACGACTTGCTATATCCGAAAATATATGGATGTATATGATGTGGGCAGGGGAGGTAATTAAGCCATGCGACATAAAGTTGTCTCATGGGAACGATAGATCAAACGTAAACGAAAAGGAGGAAGAAAATGATGTATTACCAGCAGGGCGATGTGTTGATAAAGAGAACGTGCGGGGTAAGGGGTAAGAAGCTTAATCATCTTACTCTGGCAGAGGGGGAAGCTACTGGACATCACCATACTGTTACAAAGGGGGATGCGGAGTTATATGAGGAAAAAGGGATTCTCTACCTTAAGGTAATAAGTGACGAAGCGGAACTTACTCACCAAGAGCATCAAATGGTCACTCTTCCTAAAGGAGTTTATGAAGTTGATATAGTGAGAGAATATGATCATTTTATAGAAGAAACAAGAAAACACAAAGACTAGAAAAACAGAGGAAATATACAGGATAAAATGAAGAAGCGAAGTGAACATGAAAATAAATGGGTGGAATTAATGCTTTTATCGGAAGATTCCGATAAGAAGGCGGCGGAGGCTGCTGTTAGAAGGTTTTATGAGCTATGTAATCAAAGCCCCCCTGAGCTTTTTATCTGGATGCGCAGCCCGGTAGAATTAGGCCTGGGATGTTATATTCTTCATCGGTGTGATAGTCTGATATTTTCAATGTTGCAAGAATGCCGCGTAAAAGACCTCGATCCGTATTCACACAGAATATGGGAGTTGGTGGGAGAGAAGCTGCAATTCAGATTGCCCGGCCGATTTCAAAGCCAAAAGGTGAAGGATCTTTGGCAGGCGATTTGGCGGCAGATCGATGCTCAGGTAGCCCAGAACAGAAGATGGGATCAGTTTGATCGGATTTTAAATGATTTTAAATACTCAGGCGGCATTAGTGTTTGGGACAGGTTCGAAAATCTCATGGAGCAGGATAGGATATCATGCGGGACTAAAAAGAGACTAAAAGAAAAAAGTAAGATAAAGCTCGCCCGGCTCGGGCGCGGAGAAATAAAAATAGCGCATGTAAGAGAAGAAATTGCTTTTGAGACAGCAAGAGTTTTGAAGGCAGTAGAGACTATGTATATTCGTCCTCCGCTGGTGGCGACCAGACACAGATTTTATTTGTATGACTGGTATAACGATGTTTTTAAACTTGGATATGATGAACATATGAAGGTGATAATGAAATTGATAGAAAATTGTTATGACTGGATGGTCCTCAAAAACGCCTGCATCCTGATAGAGAACCCGGTGCGGCTTAAATGTAATGATGAGAGCAGGCTTCATTCGGATGGAAGTATGGCTATTGAATTTAAGGATGGTTTTGGTTTGTGGCGGTTAAACGGGGTTAGGGTTCCGGAGGAAATAGTTATGACCCCGAGAGAGCAGCTGCCTGCGAAAGCACTATTAAAGGAACAGAACGCAGAAGTGCGACGGGAAATAGTTCAAAAGCTTGGCATTGAAAAAGTATGTAAAGACCTCAATGCAAGATGTATTGATCGATGGAAAAATTATGAACTTTTACTGTTGAGCCTGGGAGACAGACGGAAAAGGCCGTATTTAAAGATGATTAATCCCAGTATGGGAACATATCATATCGAGGGGGTTGAGCCATCTTGCAAGACAGTGAAAAGTGCTCTTGCCTGGCGGAACGGAATGTGTGAATACAAAAGTCCCGAGGTTTTGACGTAGCTTTCCTGGGCAAGAAATAGGAAGATCTCTTGCATATAAGGAAAACTTTGACATTTTGACAAACACGATTGACAAGGAATTTGACTTTATGGAGGGAAAAAATGACAGTAGAAGTCTATGAGGCAAAGGGGGACAAAGGAGACGGTATTTTTACAGGCTTTAAGGGTCTTGATATTCTGACAGGGGGGTTAAAGAAGGGAGATGTGACAGTGATAGCTGGAAGGCCGTCACTGGGGAAAAGCGCCCTTGCCCTATCTATTCTGGAACATGTCGGAGCAAAAGACAAAATACCATGCGTTTATTTCAGTCTGGAGTTGCCAAGGAATCAGCTGACAGAGAGGATGTTAAGTTCCATGTCCGGTGTGGATATTAACAAGATAAGGTCCGGGTTTTTATCTAAGACAGAATGGCCTAAGCTTGTGAGCACGGCAGGGAGGATTTCAGGTGAGTCTATCTTCATAGACGATACTCCTGGGATAACTGCTTTAGAGATAAAAGAAAAAGCCAGAAGTTTAAAGGCAGAACATGATATAAAGCTTATTATAGTAGACTATCTGCAGCTTGTGAGTGGGGAATCGAGTTCCGGGAGCCGGCGGCAGAAAATGTCTGATATATCCCGGGAAATTAGAGCTATCGCAACAGAGTTGGATGTTCCGGTTATAGTTACAAGTCAGCTTTCAAGAGCAGCAGAACGCAGGGAAGATCATAGGCCGCATTTGTCTGACCTAGGATATAGCGCTGGAAACATAGAAAGATTTGCCGACCATGTTTGGTTCTTGGTGCGTGAAGAATATTATAATCCCAATGAAAAGAATGCGGGTGAGGCGGAGATAATCCTGGCTAAAAACAGGAGGGGGCCGACAGGGTCTATTATGCTTCGTTTTTCCCGAGGGACAGCTAGTTTCAGCGATGTCCCGGTCAGTCTTTAATGAATAAATGTGAAAGAATAAAAAAGTCGATATCTCGACAGACGAGTGGTAAAATATGAATATGCTTCCAGATAAAGGGTCTTACGATAAGAAGATATTTCGTTTGTGGACCATACTCAACCGGCTTGATACCCGCAAGATGGTGTCTACCCGGGAACTTTCGGAAGAGTTCAACGTATCCTACCGCACGGTTCAACGCGACCTTCAACTTTTAGGTTTGGCAGGTTTCCCTGTAGTTACCTTTGAAAAGGGACAGCATACATTTTCTGACGGGTTTTCCCTTAAAAGGATAGAAATGTCCGGGGAAGAGGCTTCACTTCTTTCGTTTTTGTATGAGATAGCTAGCTCTTTGGGTGAGAATTTTGAGGAATCGTTCAGAGGCATTCTGAAGAAAGTACTCGCTAAAGAATGTGACTCGCCTTTTTATGTAAAAATACCCGAAGGAGTGAAGCTTGATAAAAAGATACCGTTCGTAAAAGATCTCGAAAAAGCTATTGAAAGCTCCAATGTAATAGAGATGGATTATGTAAAACCCGAAGGCGAGAAGAGATTAAGGATCCACCCTCTCAAGATAATGTTTTTTGATGGATTCTGGTATCTTCTTGCGAGGATAGAGGGTAAGGACTGGATAGTAAAACTCAGGCTTGAAAATATTAGGAATCTAAAGGTCATGGAGGATACTTTCGACGAACCCGAAAATCTTAAAACCATGCTGGAAGAAAGCGTAAACATATGGTTTTCGGAGAACCGTAATAAAAAGGTAGTGTTACATATAGACAAGGACGTAGTCAGATATTTCAAACAAAGGGAGTATTTCCCCCTGCAGAAGATCAAAAAAGAAAATAAGGACGGTTCTTTAGTTGTGGAATCGATGGTATCCGACTATATGGAAGTTATCCCCAACATAATGCGGTGGATACCGAATGTTAAGGTTATTTCCCCCGGAGAGCTTAAAGAAACAGTTAAGAAAAGGATTGAGCAATACCTTGGGGAAGGAAAATGACACAAATCATATGAAGATAACAATTGTTCAGGGCGCGAAAACCATAGGCGGACCCTGTATAGAGATAAAGACGGAAGAAGCCAGGATCATTTTTGATCTTGGTGTGCCGCTTACCGATGAAAAAGGCAATAAACTGAAAGTCCAGGATAAGGGGGCAATTCCTCGTCCGGATATACAAGGTTTGTTCGATAAGGGGGAGAATGCGGTTGATGCCGTTTTTATCTCACATTCTCACATTGACCATTACGGTTTTTTGTCGGAAGTAAGGACTGATGTTCCTGTCTATATGAGCAGGGGATGCAGGGATGTTATTGGAGTAGCGAATTATTTTGGTCAGACCGATTATGATCCTTCTCGAACCATTGTTATTCCACCTTGGAAACCGGTCAGGATAAAAGACATTGAAATAACACCGTACCTGGTGGATCATTCGGCCTTTGACGCGTTCGCGTATCTAATTGAAAGCGGCGGTAAGAGGGTGTTTTATTCGGGGGACTTCAGGGGGCATGGCAGTAAAAGCATTCTTTTTGAGAAATTGATAGAGAACCCTCCCAGGAACGTAGATGTGCTTATTTGCGAAGGAACCGTTATGGCAAGTGAGAGGGAGGGAGAAAAAATAACCGAAAATGACGTCAGGGATGCCCTCATCCGAGACTTTAGTGAGAGAAAGGGCCTTATAATGGTCTCGTCATCAAGTCAGAATGTAGACAGGATAATATCAATATATAAAGCCTGCAGGAAGTCCGGAAGGCAGTTTGTAATACCGCCTTATACGGCGTATGTCCTTGAGAGGATACAAAGGGAGGGTATAACCATTCCCCAATATGACTGGAAGGATGTTCGGGTTTTCTTTGTCTCAGGCAGACATACAAGCACGCTTGCCAAGGACAACAAATTGTACAAGTTTCTTAAAAGCAAGATAGAATATGAGGAGATATCGGAGAAAAAGAACGCTCTTGTAGTGCTCGACTCATATCACGTAAGGAAAAGCCTGGCAAGAAAAGAAATAGTTCAAGGAGCCACTCTTATATATTCTCAGTGGGACGGTTACCTAAAAGATGAGGATATCGATTTTTGGAACCGCCAGGATGTAGAAATTGTCAAGCGCCATTCAAGCGGGCATATAAGTCCCGGAGACATCCAAAGGTTCGCAGGCGCTGTCTCTTCCCGGAAGATATTGCCGATACATACCCTTGCGCCTGAAAGGTTTACGGATTTTTTCGGGTCCAAAGCCGTTCTCCTTAAAAACGGTCAATCCATAGAAATTTAGTTTCCTAAAAATAATTTTATCTACGCGACATAATGCTGTCGCTACCACTGTGTATAATTTTTTTCAAAGAGACTTGATCTTATTAGGAAGATATGGATATGTATGATGAGGAAAGTGGACGGAGACGACTTTTATGAACCTGGAGGGATAATGCAGGAAAAAGTAGCAAAAGGAAAAGTAGGCCATAAGGGCGAGAAAGACAGAGAAATCTGCAAGGAAGCCATAGATCATAATATGGAATATTTGGACGGGATATTCGACATATGTTCCGATCTAATGCGGAGAAACGACCTGATGAAGAAGAGAGTTGATTTTCCGCTCACGGCAATAAAGGGCGAGTCTCAGGCAAAAGAAAAAGCCAAAGAAGGAACGGAAAAAACGAAAATGGATATAGCCAGACTAACAAAACAAATAATGAAAAAGGAAAAAGCTTTTTGGCGGAACATATTGATCAAAAAAAGAGAAGGGGTAGAGTTTATAATTGAGAAAGTTGCGGACCATTTTAAATTGGAGAATTTTGAAAAACAGATACTTGTTTTTTTTCTTTATCTTGAGATCGGTGAGCAAAAAAACAGGACAATGTCCATCTCTGAAGTTATGAAAACGCTCGACATTAAGGGCTCTTTTGGCGAGAAGCTTAAGAAGGCACGGTTTTTTATGGAAAAAAGTTCCCTTGTCAGGAATAACATCATTTCGAAGCCGGCAGGGTTTTTCCCAACGGAGGGGAAGCATGAGTTTTGTATAAACACGGATTTTTATTTCACACTTTCACGTATGATAGGAGGAGAGGTTCTGTCAATGGAAAAATTGGGAAAAATGGAAAGCGAAAAGACTGATGAAAATGTGGGATATATAAAAGATCCCGATTACAGCATTGATGATGTTATTGTGAATGACGATATAAAAGAAGAGGTTAAGCTTTTTCTTGATGCCATAAAAAATAAAGCTCTACAAAATTCCGGGATATTTGATAAGGTGCACAAAGGAAGAGGCAATGTATTTTTGTTTTATGGTTCTTCCGGAACAGGAAAAAGCATGATGGCTGAGGCCGTAGCGTCATATATTGGGAAAAAGGTTCTGTTTGTAGAATATCCTAAGATAATGAGCAGGTGGCAGGGAGAAACAGATAAAAATATAATGAAAGTCTTTGAGACAGCTAAAGAGAAGGACGTGGTTATTGTTATGGACGAGGCGGATACTTTGCTTTACAGCAGGTCATATGCCCAGTGGGAGCATGATATCAAGTTTGTTAATGAGATGCTGCAGGCGCTTGAGACTTTTGAAGGGGAGATAATACTTACCACGAATATGGAGATCTTGCTGGATTCGGCAGTAGAGAGAAGAGTATCGCTTAAGGTGAAATTTGATCCCCCGGATCAAAAGACGCGAGAGCGAATTTGGCAATGGCATCTTCCCGGCAGCATTGAAGTCGCTAAAAATGTTGATTTTGGGCACCTTGCGGAAAAGTATGATTTTTCAGGCGGGAACATTAAAAATGCCGTTCTCAACGCTTCGAGGAAATTCGCCGCAAGAGGGGAAAAAATAATGACCATGGAAGATCTTGTTTTTGGCGCGGAACTTGAAAAAAAGGGCATGTTTTCGGAGAAATACAAAACTAAAGTCGTAAAAGGGTTTTCTCCGGGCCAGATACATATCAACCGTTAAAGAGTTATGGATACAGCCTGTAGAAAATCATAAGGAGTGTTTTGGATGCGGAATATCTTTGCCAAGAGTTTAGTTACAGCGGTATTTATTGCGGTTTCTCAGATGTGCTGTCCGGTTTTTGTTTCAGGGCTTACATTGGAAGAAACTCTAGAATTTTTCAGTAATACGGAGCCCATGTACAATGAAATTACCGGAGAAGATCATCCGGGAGTGGACATATGCATTTTTTGGAAAAAAGCCGGAATAAAACCAACTCCGGCATATCCGGGGGTCGCCGAATATTTGTTCCGGTATGATCTTGCTGAGGATAAAGAGAAAATTTTATTCCACCCGGAAATTGTCATTGAAGACGAAGGGGAAATCAGGATTTTAAGGGTAGGCGCATTACTTCAGTCTGATTATCAGTTTCTGCTATTTAAAAGGGAAGGTGATGATTGGTTTTTATTCGATCATATTGACCTGTATTCCCAAAAGTACAAAGAGCCTGAAATACGATTCTTGGATGATGGGTTATTTTATATAGATCAACTTGAGATGTCGGGCACAGGGGTTTCTTTAACTCTAAGAGTTTTTTATGTTATTGATGGCGGGAAAGCACGAATTTGCCTGAAAGTTCCGCTTGAAGGGTGGGTAGATGGATGGGGCATGATGTTCAGCCGGAATTTTGAAGCTGATATACAATTTTATGAAAACAAACTGTTTTTCGATTATGTAATGGAAATATCTGGTAATACATATTTTTATGCGCCGGCGCATGGAGATACTCCTGAACAGTTCCCGCTTTTCAGCTTCAAACGAAGAGCTATATTTGATTGGGACGGTTCAGCTTTTCAGATAGCTGAAACTGACCCTGTTTTTAAATGGGACGAGATAGATAGACTGTTTTATTGGGATGAAAAGCCGTTTTATGAAGAGTTCAAGGACGGCTTCGATTCTCTCCAAAACGGAGATGCCAGTCAGAAAGAATGGTACGAGATATTCATGGAAAAACTTGGTCTTTCTGACTGATCTTAGAGGATACGGTAAACAACGTTTTTATTGATTAGGGAGGAGGATCATGACATCCGTAAGTCAAAAAGCCGTGAGGCTCAATAAAAAGGGAAAGAAATTAAGATTCAGCGGGCAATACAGAAGAGCTATGGAGTCTTATGAGGAAGCTATCAAAATAAGCCCGGACTATTTGACGGCGATATACAATAAAGGCAACCTCCTGATTGCGCTTGGAAGACACAAAGAGGCTTATGGATGTTATGTGGAAGTCATAAAGGAAAAACCAACCGATAGATATGCGCTGCACAATATGGGGTGGGTTCTATTAGAGATGGGCAGATATGAAGACGCCCTAAACTGTTATGACAAGGCTTTAGAGATAGATATGAATGATGCGGATTTATGGAATGACAAAGGGGTCGCTTTGTATTGTCTCGGTAGGAATAAAGACGCTATAACTTGTTTTGATCGGGCGCTAAAGGCAGAACCGCTATATGCGAGAGCGCTGAATAATAAGAAAATTTGTATGGGTAACAATTCAGAGGAAAAGGAGGGAACATGTATCTAAACGAAAACGCACAGGTTTCAAGCGAGGCAAGAAGGATATTAAACAATGGGTATCACAGAGATCATAATTTCAGGCATGAAAACCTTAGCGAGATGGTTTCAATATACCAAGAAATAAGAAGTTTGCCTGCTGATGATTTTAGGTATTGTGTGGAGGCTGTAAGAGAAATAGTTGATATTGAAGAAAAACGAGGTGATCCATGTTATGGCAAGGGGCTTGCGTATTTGAAGTTTCTTACAAACGGAATCTTAGCAAAGGAATATAATGATGCCGCCGAGAGATATCAAGAATTTACAACAAGCAGGAGGAACCGGGGGCGTAATTACGAAGAGGAAGTCCGGGCTGAAATGAAAAAAATTGGAATAGATGTTTGACATTGAGCTCGATTGATAGCACGATGTGAAAAACCCGGTAACAAGGACTTTAGTCGGCGCGAGGATAAGGCCTTCCTTTGTAACAAGGCATAATATTGCAGCTACGCTGAGTTATTTGATTCAATATTGAGAGAAGTCAAAGTTCTTGTAACATTTCAGTTATCCGCAGTAAATTCCAACGCCGTCATTACGAGGAGCCCGCAGGGCGACGAAGTAATCCATAATATGAAAATATTTTTGGAGAAGACTGTTTACGGCGGGCTTGTTA
>JBAYES010000050.1:0-14507 GCA_041667545.1 Candidatus Omnitrophota bacterium
GTATGCGGAAGCAGCAGTACATGCGCTGAAATACCCAAGGATCAACGCGTATTATCAAAAGATCAAGAAGAAGAAAAGGCCGGCGGCGAAGGCCCTGGCCATAATAGCGAGCAAAATAGCGAGAATATCCTATAAAGTGATGAAAGACCCGGAGTTTGAGTATCAAGAAGATAAATTGTTCTGCTGAACATGGATATTAGGGGGCAGTGAATCGTAAGTGGGACTATAAAAAAATGTTAGCCTGAGTGGACACTGCCCCCACCTATACAAAAAAGGTCTGCCCGATCCATAAACCGAAGAGGGATTATTCGCCGATATCGAACAGGTGAAATGTATGCAACTGAATGGATATGGATCGGAACCGATGATTTTCTGGAGGGCGAAAAGCCCAGGGGGGTATCGCGCCATTAATGGAGATACTTCCATAACCGGATGGGTGTCTGGTGCAGCCATGCTTAATTACCGCAATAGGCTGTTAACCGAAGAAAGAAATAAAGGGCGCAGAAACCTGATTTGTATAGCTTGAAGTAGAGATAAGACCGCAAGAATTGCCAGGCTGTTCCTCTGGAACAGCAAAGGAATTTATTTTTTTAGTTGACAGGTGCCTCTTTATGGGTGTCCCTTTTTTCTCACTGTAATATGCTTTTTATTTTGTCGATAAAATCGTTACGATCCACTAGATCTGAGGCCTTCCCGCGTCTCGTTATTACTTCTACTTTTTTCTCGGCGAGACTTTTTTTGCCTATAACTACCTGAACGGGAAATCCTATAAGGTCAGCATCCTTGAATTTTATTCCGACAGACCGGTCCCTGTCGTCAATAATAACGTCTATACCCGCTCCGGAAAGTTCATCATATATTTTTTCCGCTGTCCCGAAAACTTCTTCGTCGTCCATTTTTACGGGTATTACGACCACTTCCGCCGGGCTCAAAGATGCCGGCCAGATAATTCCGTCTTTGTCATGGCTCGTCTCTATAAGAGACGCCAGTATTCTATTCACCCCTATACCGTAACAGCCCATAACAAGAGGGTTCATCGCGCCTTTATCGTCCGCGTAAGAAGCTCCAAGCACGGACGAATATTTTGTGCCGAGCTTGAAGGTATGGCCTATTTCAACAGCGCTTTTCATTTCTATTTTTTCGCCGCATCTCGGACAGGGGTCGCTCTCTGTTATCACCCTGATATCTGCCCATAAACCAGGCTGAAAGTCTATTGCCGGATTTACGTTAAGAATATGCTTGTCTTTTTCATTTGCTCCGCAAACGGCATTTACCATATTTCTAACCGCGTTATCAGCTATTATCTTTATGTCAAGTCCAATTGGCCCGGAATAACCGATGCCGCTGCCTGTTATCTCTTCTACCTTTTTCCCATCCGCGAGTTCGAGACCCCTCACTTTAAGAGCCTTCTTTATTTTGGCCTCGTTGGCCTGATGGTCGCCCCTTATAAGAACGGCTACCGGAACGTCATCAGCGATATATATCAAGGTCTTGATGAGCTTTTCCGGTGAGCTCTTAAGAAAAGCGCATACATCGTGCACGGCGCTTTTTCCGGGAGTCGAAACTATCTCTTTCTCCTTTGCCTCGGGTTTTCCAAAAGAAGAGCCGGCTTCGCCTTTAGCCTCGGCTACTTCCGTACTTGCCGCGTATCCGCAGGAAGCGCACGTCACTATCCTGTCTTCCCCTATTTCGCAGGGTATCATGAATTCATGCGAAACCGTCCCTCCCATAAGCCCGGGATCGGCCTCAACTATTAGATACGGCAGACCGCATCTCTCGAATATTCTGCGGTAAGCGTCGTACATTTTCTTATAGCTTATCTCCATTCCTTCCTGGTCGGCGTCAAAACTGTAAGCATCCTTCATCAGGAACTCACAGCTTCTCACTATGCCGAACCTTGGCCTCAACTCATCTCTGAATTTTGTTTGAACCTGATAAAGCGTTACGGGGAGGTCCTTGTAGGACCTTATCTCTCTGGAGACCAGATCGGTCACTATCTCTTCATGTGTAGGCCCGAGCGTTATTTCCCTGCCGTGCCTATCGGTGAACTTTATCATCACCTCTCCCATATCATCGTACCTTCCGGTCTTTTTCCAAAGCTCCGCGGGATGCAGGGCCGGCATAAGAAGTTCTACCGCCCCGGCTAAGTTCATTTCTTCTCTAACTATTGCCTCGGCTTTTCTAAGTATCTTGCGGCCCAGGGGAAGGTACGTGTAGGCTCCGGAGCTTAACCTGCGTATAAGGCCGGCTCTTACCATAAGTTTGTGACTAACCGCCTCGGCGTCCTGCGGATCCTCTTTAACTGTAGGTATGAATGTCTGTTTCCACCTCATATCTCTCCCTTACGGTTACGATCACTGTTCACACGGTCAAATAGCTTGACCTTGTTTACCTCTCCTTAAGATCTTCTGCCACAATTTCCATAAGTGTTTTAACTGCTTCGTTCACATCTACGGTCTTTATAATTTTGCCGCATCTGAAAATAGCTCCGCGTCCTTTCCCGAAAGCTATACCTATATCCGCGGACATGGACTCTCCGGGGCCGTTGACCTCGCATCCCATAACGGCAATAGTAAATTTTTCGGGAATAGTCTTAAGAGAAAAACTGATCCTTTCCAGCTCTCTTTCCACTTCTTCCGCCAGTCCCGCAAGATCTACGGCGCATCTTCCGCAAGTCGGGCAGGAAATGACCTCGGGGCCGAAAGATCTGGCTCCTGATGATGCGAGTATTTTTTTCGCCGCTTTTATCTCGTCTACAGGGTCTCCTGTAAGCGAAACCCTTATGGTGTCGCCTATACCGTCGACAAGAAGAGCTCCTATGCCTACAGCGCTTTTTATAACGCCCGTTTCTTTTGACCCGGCCGCGGTCACGCCGAGATGCAGCGGATAATCGCATTCACCGGACACTTCCCTGTAAGCCTTCACGGTCCCGGGAACATCGGAAGCTTTCACGGATATTACAAT
This sequence comes from Candidatus Omnitrophota bacterium, assembly GCA_041667545.1. GTDB lineage: Bacteria > Omnitrophota > Gorgyraeia > Tantalellales > Tantalellaceae > SLID01. The sequence goes on from JBAYES010000050.1 coordinate 2,965, forward strand.
ATCATTGAATTTCTTTTTTCTGAATATTTCCAGATATCTTAAGACTCCCTCGGTCATCGCATGCCGGGAGCCTGAAGTTTTTCCGGGAACATCCGGTAAAGACCCCGAATTCACGCCTATTCTTATAGGAATACCTCTCAGGGAACATTCGTCTATCACTTTCTCAACATCAGAGGCTTTTGTAATGTTCCCGGGATTTATTCTTATTTTGTCGGCCCCGCGTTTTAGCGCCTCTATGGCCAGAGTATGATCGTAATGTATATCCGCCACTACAGGCAGGGCTGAACCGTTTTTTATGGAAGATATCGCTGCCGCCGCTTTCATATCTTTTACCGCGACGCGTACTATTTCACAGCCGGCCTTTTCAAGCCGGTCTATCTGGCGTATAGTTCCATCCACATCATGCGTATCGGTCTTTGTCATCGACTGTACGCTTACAGGATGACCGGAACCGATCATAACATTCCCGACTTTAACCGTAATTGTCTTTCGTCTTTTCGTCATACGTCCGGTCCCCATATGTATGGGCGGGGTTCCCCCGCCCTTACGTCCGTTCCTCATCTCCCCCCCAAAAGCCTGAACTTGATAACATCCTGCCATGAGACAAAAAGAGCGAAAGCTATAAGAAGTATCAGGGCCGCGTTCGTAAGGATCTCCTGCACCTTGACGCTCACAGGTCTTCCCATTATTTTTTCCGCGGCAAGGAACATTATATGCCCTCCGTCCAGTACAGGAAAAGGCAATAAGTTAAAAATGGCCAAAGCCATGCTTACCTGAGCTGTTATGATGAGAAGCCAAACCACACCCAGCCTGGCGGCCTGGTTCATTAAATACATAATCCCTATGGGCCCCGAAACCGATTCTTTCAAGGGCATACCGCCCGTTATCATGAGCCATAGCCCCTTGTAGGTCATAGCGGTAAGAGAAAGCAGTTTTCTTCCGCCTTGATAAAACGCCTCAGCCGGGCCGTAGGACACAGGTAAGATCTTATCTCTGTGCCCTATTCCTATCATGGGGCGCGATATTTTCTGGCCGAACACGTTGGTGACGGTCGATATTTCCGGGGTTACGTCAATAGATAGCGGCTCATCGTCACGGAGCAAGTCGAAAGTGAGAGTTTCTCGGCTTTTAGAGCCCGTTCTTATGGCATCCACGATATCGTCCCAGTATCCCACTTTTTTCCCGTCTATTTTCACTATTACATCACCCGTTCGTATACCGGCCTTCTCCGCGGGGTAATCCTTTATGACTTCGCCGACTTCATTAGAGGGCATAGGAACACCTATCATGAATATGGCCCAGAAAAGGACAAAAGCAAAAACATAGTTTGTGAGAGCTCCGGACGCCATTATCCAGAACCGATATCCCACCGGCTTTGAATAAAGCCCCGTTTCAGAGCCCTTTGCTTCTCCGGGCTCTTCACCTTCCATCTTCACATAACCTCCCAGCGGGAAAAGCGATATCCGGTAATCTGTCCCTCCTATCTCTACCCCGCAGAGCCTTTTCCCGAAACCCAGGGAAAATATCTCCACATTCACACCGGCCCTTTTTGCCGCGAACATATGCCCCGCTTCATGAACGAGTATAAGAACGCTGAAGACCATAATAACAACAAATATTGTCAACAAAACTTAAGCACCTCCCTTTTCGCCCATTCTTCCGACGCGATGATATCTTCCAAAACAGGCGCTTCTTTCACTTTATGTTTATTTAAGACTTCCTTTGTTATTTTTGTTATATCCGTAAAAACTATTTTTCCTTCCAGGAAAAGGTTAACAGCGTTCTCATTGGAACTATTCAGTACGGCGGGAGCTGTACCCCCTGACTTCAAGGCTTCGTACGCCAGAGGAAGCGCCGGAAATTTTTCTGTGTCCGGCTCAAGAAAAGTAAATTTACCGATAGCGCCAAAGTCTATCCTTTCAAAACAGCTTTCAAGTATTTCGGGATATGCCAGGGCCTTCAGTATGGGGAACCTCATGTCCGGACAGAACATGACAGCCGTTACGGTGCCGTCATTGAATTCTACCATGGAATGAACAATAGCCTCGGGATGTACTATAACTTTTATCTTTTCTGAGGGGATGTCAAAAAGCCACCTTGCCTCTATCATTTCAAGCCCCTTGTTCATCAAGGTAGCTGAGTCAACGCTTATCTTAGGGCCCATGCTCCATTTCGGATGGTTAAGGACCTCTTTCACCGAAAAACTGTCGAAATCCTCCAGCGGCGCGTTAAGCAGGGTCCCTCCGCTGCCTGTAAGGTAGATGGTTCGAACCTCGCACGGTTTTCTTGCTCCAATGCACTGGGAAATAGCGCTATGTTCGCTATCTACCGGTATTATCCTGGCCGAGTTCTCTTTCACAAGTTCCGATATTATTCCGCCCGCTGATACTATGGGCTCTTTAGAAGCAAGAGCGACGGTCCTGCCGTTTTTGACCGCGGAAACAAGAGGCATAAGCGCGGAAATGCCCGATATTGCCATAAAAACAATATCCGCATCTTCTTGAGCCGCGAGCTCTTCGATGGATCTGCCCCCGCCTGTAACAGCTGTGCCTTTGGGGGCTCTTCTTCTAAGCTCAGGAACAAGATTTTCATCGGCGCAGGCTATTACCCTGGGAGAGAACCGTTCCGCCTGATCAAGAAGCACGTCAATATTTCTTCCTGTACTCAGCGCCCTCACCCTGAACATCCCGGGATAATGGGATATCACATCCAGCACATTCTTGCCTACCGATCCGGTCGACCCGAACAGTATAATGTCTTTCATATAAAAGCATCCGCTTAGAACGTATTCATGTAAAAAAAGAAAACAGGAGCCGTAAAAATAAGACTGTCTATAAGGTCCAGGACCCCGCCTATGCCCGGAAAATAATTTCCGGAATCTTTAGCATCACAATCCCGTTTAATAAGACTCTCGGCCAAGTCTCCCACCTGCCCGATAACGGCCAGAAGAATGCCCAGAAAAACGAGATGAATGAACGGGAGGCCGATAAGATTCCTTCCCAATGAAACGGAAACGAGAACGCTTAAAAGTATCCCCCCTATCGTTCCTTCTATGGTTTTCTTCGGGCTTATCCGCGGAATAAGCTCCGTCCTTCCAAGAAAGTTGCCTGAAACATAAGCTCCTATATCCGCGCTTTTCGTCACAACAACAAGAAAGGCCACAAGATCAGCCCCTCCCGGCAGAAGTTTCAATTTGAGAGCGAAGGAAAAAAACCAGCATATGTAGAACAGCGAAAAAAGCGTAAGAGCGACACTTACAAGATGATCTCTCGCCCGGTCTTTACGCGCGAACTGCAGTGTAAAAGCAAAAAGGCTGGCCGCTACTATGAGAAGGGGTTCAAGACCCTTAATTTCCGGCACACCGGAACCAAGAAATATAACTACCGGCAAAAGCGAACCCGCCGCTATGCCGAAATATTTATATACGAATATCCCCTTTTTTTCCACCATGAGGAAGAACTCGTGCTGTCCGATACCTATAAGGACGGCAATTACCAGGCAGAAAGCCCAGTTCGGGAAGACATATATGACAGCCATCACCGACGCCATAAGAACGACGCTAACGATAGCCCGTTTTAGAAATTTAACCGCCGTATCTTCTCTGGCGTCTGCCATATTCCTCCAGGGCTTCTCCGAGTTCTTCTCCTCCGAAATCCGGCCAGAGGGTTTCCGTAAAATAGAATTCGGAATAAGCCGATTGCCACAAAAGAAAATTGCTTATCCTGACCTCTCCGCTCGTCCTTATAACAAGATCCGGGTCGGGCAGAGCATATGTGTACAATCTTTCTTCAATATCTTTTTCGGTGATCGACGAGGCCTCCTGTCCATTTTTACGGACATCTTCCACAAGACCTCTCACCGCGTCTACTATTTCCTGCCTCCCCCCGTAGTTGAGCGCGACCGTAAGCACCATGCCTGTGTTCGAGGATGTTTCCTTTTCCGTCTTTTTAAGCATCGCGCCAAGGTCGGATGGCAGTCCATCGATACGCCCTATGGATTTGAACCTCATATTGTTCTTCTTTAACTTGTCCACATATTTCTTCAGGCTTTGTTTGAAAAGAGAAAATAGAGAATTTACGGCATTTCGCGGCCTGTTCCAATTCTCAACAGAGAACCCGTAAACCGTAAGTGCTTTTACACCTCTCCGGGCGCATTCCTCCGTCACGGCATCAAGCGCTCCCACCCCTGCCGTATGACCTTCTATATGGGAAACTTTCTTATTTTCCGCCCATCTTCTGTTGCCGTCCATAATGACGGCTATATGTTCAGGAAATCTCATCTTCTGGATTTAGGACCGGGTGCCCCGCGCCGGCCTCTTTGTTCCGGAACGGGGCTATTCCCTTGCCTTACTTAATGACGTCGGCGTCCGCCTCTAAAAATTCCGCCCCTTCACGTTTTTCCGTAAATTCGGGCAGAATGACAATTTCCACTCTTCGGTTCTTTGCCCGACCCGCGGCAGTGTCATTCGAGACTATGGGCCTGTGTTCTCCATACCCCGTAGCGGAAAGCCTTTGCGGAGAAACACCGTTATTCTCAAGATAATAGAGAACGTTGGTAGCCCTTGCGGCAGCAAGTTCCCAGTTAGATTTCCATCCCGAGAATTTTATCGGTACATTGTCCGTATGTCCCGTTACTCCTATATTCTTGCCCGGCACCTTTTCGTTTATGATCGAGATAAGATAATCAAGAACAGGATACGCCTGTTTCTTAACATCCGCTTTGCCTGAGTCGAAGAGTATATCGTCGGAAAGTATTATGGCAAGCCCCGCCTCGTCCAGCCTGAGGGATATCTTGTCGCCTTTTATCTCTTCCATCAGTCTTTTTTCCATCATATTTCTGGCATCTTCGAACTCTTCCTGCTCCTTTCTTCTCTGAGCCTCAAGGTCCGATATCTTAGCCTCCAGTTCTTGTATCTGTTTTTTACTGCGCGGACTTTGTTTGTAAAAATTGAGCGCGCATCCCGATGTCAACATGCTCAGCATCACCACCAAAGACGCCAACACCGCCGAGATCTTTAAGCTGTGCATACTCCCCTCCTGTTTTTATTCCCTGAAATAATTTTACGCCGCACCTTTATATGCCAGCGTTTGTTTTCTGCTTTTACCTACCGACACCAGCATTATTTCGGTGCCTATAAGTTCGCTTACCCTCTTGAGGTAATTTATCGCGTTCCGGGGCAGATCCTCATATGCGGTAACCCCCGAAGTATCCTTCATCCATCCCGGGTATTCTTCATAGACCGGTACACATTTTTCCAGAAACCCGGGATCGCCGGGGATATTAGTAAACATCTTCCCCTTGTATTCATAAGCCACGCATATCTTGATCTTCTCAAGTTCGTCCAGAACGTCTATCTTTGTTATCGCCACCTGATCTATGCCGTTTATCTCTACGGAATTCTTAACAAGAACACTGTCGAACCAGCCGCATCTTCTGGCCCTTCCCGTAGTAGCGCCGAATTCTCCGCCTTTTTCCCTTATTTTATCCATAAGATCCGCTCCAAACTCCGTGGGGAATGGTCCTTCTCCAACCCTTGTAGTATAAGCTTTTACCACACCTATGACCTTGGTTATCCTGCTGGGCCCCACTCCAGCGCCGGTACAAGCCCCTCCGGCGGTTGAATTGGATGAAGTAACATAGGGATATGTACCGTAATCCACGTCAAGAAATGTTCCCTGCGCGCCTTCAAAAAGTACGCTCTTACCATTTCTCAAGGCTTCATTCAAAAGCGCGGTGGTATCGGTTACAAAATCTTTCAAATGTTCCGCATACTCCAGATACGCCTCAAAAACATCTTCAAACCTGAAAAGTTCGGCTCCGGGAAAATCCTTTACCATCATGTTCTTCTCTTCGATATTGTCCTTAAGCCTTTCCGCGAAATAATCTCTGTCATAAAGGTCGGCAATACGTATGCCCACGCGCGCTACCTTGTCGGCATAACAGGGTCCTATCCCTTTTTTTGTGGTCCCTATGCGTCCCTTCGTACGGCGCGCCTCCCTAAGCTCGTCTATTTTCTTGTGGTACGGAAAGATGATATGCGCCTTATCGCTTATTTTAAGCCGTCCCGCGCAATCTATACCCTGAGATCCCAGAAGCTCTATTTCGTCTATAAGCGCTTTCGGATCAACTACAACCCCATGCCCTATTACGCATATCTTTCCGTCGTGAAGTATTCCTGAAGGAATGAGGTGCAGCACATATTTACTTTCACCTATGACCACGGTATGTCCAGCGTTATTACCGCCCTGGTACCGCACCACATAATCCATTTCTTCGGCAAGAATATCTATTACCTTGCCTTTTCCCTCGTCTCCCCACTGAGCCCCCACCAGAACCGTTGCTTTGCACATTTTATACCTTTCCGATATTTTTATTATCTTATTTTTCGCGGGCCCATCCCGGCGAGATATTTATACACATACCTGCTTAACGTCAATAACATCTTTCGCACTCTTGAGCTTTTTGAGAACAGCTTTGGATATCTCGCTATCGATATTAAGCAAGCTTATCGCCTGGCCTGTCTTCTTATCCCGGCCAAAACTCATCTCGGCGATGTTCACCCCTTCTTTCCCAAGAATGGTCCCTATCCTTCCCACAACACCCGGCACATCATTATTGGATACCAAAAGCATATACCCCGATGGAATGGCCTCTACGTAATATTTGTCCATCTTCACTATACGCGGATCATTGTTAGTAAAAAGTGTTCCCATTATGGAATACTTGTTTTTCGCCGTAACAAACTCCACGCTCATCAGATTAACGAAATCCTTTATCTTAGGCGTTCTTTTTTCCGAGACGCTTATTCCCCTTTCTTTGGCTATAACTGGAGAATTTACATAATTTACTTCCTCCTCCAGTATGGAGTTGAAAACCCCTTTGAGAAGCCCTCTGGTTATCATATCAACATCCATATTGGCGACTTCTCCTATATAGTTGACCGTAATGGACTTTATGGGGCCGGCTATGAGCTGTGCCTGGATCGAACCAAGACGTTCCGCAAGATTCACATAAGGCCCTGTTATCCTCAATGTTTCCTCATCCATGGCGGGAACATTCGCGGCATTCCTGTATCCCTTTCCTGTAAGCGCGTCAACTATTGATCTGGCCATATCCACCGCGACGCTTACCTGCGCTTCTTCGGTCGAAGCTCCGAGATGCGGAGTAGATATGACCTTTTCGAGTCCGGCTACGGGGCTGTCTACGGGAGGTTTGGCTTTTGTCTCAAAAACATCCAGCGCCGCTCCCGCCACTTTCCCGGACTTTATATATTTCGCGAGGGCCTTCTCGTCTATTATCCCGCCTCTCGCGGCATTCACTATCCTTATGCCCGGTTTCATCTTCTCGAAGGCCTTTTCATCGATGAAATGCCTGGTCTCATCGGTAAGCGGTGTGTGTATGGTTATGAAATCGGCATTCTCAAGAAGAACATTCATGTCCACCGGTTCGACCCCTATCGATCTCGCCTTTTCTTCTGAAAGAAAAGGATCGTTAGCAATAACCTTCATACCAAAGACCATGGCCCGTTTGGCGAACTCCGTTCCTATCCGTCCCATTCCCACTATGCCGAGCGTTTTGCCGTAAAGTTCAACACCCATAAATTTCTTTCTATCCCATTTCCCGTCTTTTATGGACTGGTTCGCCTGCGGTATATTTCGAGCCAAAGCGAGCATTAAACTGAACGCATGCTCCGCTGTAGATATGGTATTGCCCGAGGGAGCGTTCATAACCACTATCCCTTTTTTTGATGCTTCCGGGACATCAACATTATCCAGCCCCACACCGGCACGCCCTATCACAGAAAGCTTGTCGGAAGCCTGTATGATCTTTTTTGTAACGGTGGTTTCGCTTCTTACTATGAGTCCATCGTACCCCTTGATCTTCTTGATAAGATCGTTCTCTGAAAGTTTGGATACCTCGTCTACAATAAGCCCGGCCTCCTTTAGTATATTCACACCTTCTTTTGACAAGGGGTCGCTTACAAGGACTTTTTTCTGCATTTCGCCTTCCTCCTTTTTGAGGTATCTTTGTATTCTATTTCAACAGCTCCTGGGCTTTCGCCACCCCTTTCCCGGGCACAATACCGTAACCCTGCTGCGCCAAAACCATCTCAACTGCCGCTATTGTGGCTATAGTATCATACTGATCCATGTAACCGAGATGCGCTATCCTGAATATTTTACCGGCAAGTTCCGATTGTCCGCCCGCTATGGTAATACCTTCTTTATCCCGCATGGTCTTGACCAGCGCTTTGCCGTCAACTCCCTGTGGCACTTTTACCGACGTAACGGCATTTGACGGTTTTTCCGCGAAAAGTTCAAGGCCGACCGCCTTGACCGCTTCACGGGTAACGTAAGCAAGTTTGGCATGACGGGCAAGAACATTGTCCATTCCCTCGTCTAAAAGCAAATCCAGCACTAAGTCAAGGCCCATTATCAGAGATACCGCGGGAGTCCAGGCAGTATCGTCCTTTTCATATGATTTTAAAGCCGCTTTAAGCGAAAAATAGTATTTGGGCAAAGTAGATGTCTCCATTAGTTTTCTGGCCTTCTGACTTATGCTTATGAAACCAAGTCCCGGAGGAAGCATAAGTCCCTTCTGGGACCCCGAAACAACCGCGTCCACTCCCCATTTGTCGGGCAGAAATTCATCGGCTGAGAGTCCGCTTACGGCGTCAACTATAAAAATAGCCCCGGTCCCAGCCACCAGACTCCCTATGGCCTTTATATCGCTGACAACACCTGTTGAAGTCTCGCAAAGCGTACCATATACAGCCTTAACATCGGGGTTTTTCTTAATAAGATCTGCTACCACCGCGGGATCCGCTGCCTTTCCGGATTCAACATCGTATGTCACGCAATCTATGCCATAGGCTTTGCATATATCACGGAACCGTTCCCCGAATTTTCCGCTGTTTATGACTATAGCCTTGTCTCCCGCGGAAAGAAAATTCACGACCGAAGTCTCCATAGCGCCTGTTCCGCTTGAAGACATGGTTATTACGGGATTTTCTGTCATAAAAACTTTTTTCAGCTTAATATTGACATCTTTCATCACAGCCTGGAACTGCGGGGTCCTGTGATGTATTATCGTGTCGGCCATCCTCAAAAGCACCTTCTCCGGTACAGGTGTCGGCCCGGGAGCCATTAATCTTATCTTCCTCATAATGTATCCTGATCCTCCTTCGTTTTCTTGTATCTTAAACCATCTTTCAGCCGGAAACATTATTTTGTCACGGCCGAAACCACATGATCCACTAAACCGTACGTACAGGCCTCTTCGGCGCTCATAAAATAATCTCTGTCCGTATCCTTTTTTATCTTTTCTATGTCCTTTCCGGTATGTTTCGCGAGTATATTTTCCAGCATTTCGCGCATTCTCAGGATCTCTCTGGCCTGTATGCTTATATCCGACGCCGCTCCCTGCACTCCCCCCCAGGGCTGATGCATCATTATGCGTGAATACGGCAAAGCGTACCTTTTGCCGCTTGCCCCGGCGGCAAGAAGCACCGCTCCCATACTCGCAGCCTGGCCAACACAAAATGTGTTCACCGCGGGTTTTATGTATTGCATCGTATCGTAAATACTTAGTCCGCTGGTAACGCTTCCTCCGGGAGAATTTATATATACGTTGATATCCTTTTCAACATCTTCCATCTGAAGATACAAAAGCTGCGCCACTACGATGTTGGCCACATTGTCATCTATGGGCGAACCGATAAATATTATCCTGTCCTTGAGCAGCCTCGAATATATATCGTAAGCCCGTTCCATCCGCCCATCTTTTTCAATTACCATAGGTACTATGTTCATTTTTTCTCCCCCGGTTTTTGTGATATGCGCTTTGCCGGACATGCCTCGCGCCGATCAGACGGAACTTATGTCGGCTTTTTCCAAAAGGATATCCAGCGTTTTCTCTTCTTTCAGCTGTTCGTACAGGCCTCCTATAAGATCGTTCTCGGTATAATATTTTTTCACTTCTTCGAACGGCTTATTGTAAGACCTCGCCAGAGCCTCTATCCAGCCGTCTATTTCCCGGTCCGACACCGTTATCTCTTCTTTTTCGGCTATCATTTCTAAGATAAAATAAACCCTCACCTTGTTTTCGGCTTCTTTCCTCAGGGACAAGTGCAGTTTCTCTTTGTGTTCCTCTATGGCTTTCGCGTCCATCCCCTTGGAAGCAAGTTCCTGTTCGGCTCTTTCCATAAGGACTTTGAGCTGTCTTTCCACCATTGTCCCCGGAAGATCGAACCGGTGTTTTTTGATCAGATCTTCCAATATCTGGTTCTTCATCGATATACTTTCATTCTCCTGTTTTTTGGAAAGTATCTGTTCTTTGACTTCTTCTCTCAATTCCGGGACCGTGGTTTTTCCTATCTTCCCGGCAAGCTCGTCGTTCACTTCCGGCAGGGACCTTTGCTTTACTTCCTTTATCTCCACTTTAAAGACAGATCTCTTCCCCGCGTATTTCACGTCGGGGTAGTTCACGGGGAGAGTAACTTCAACATTTTTTGTCTCTCCTTTTTTCAGGCCCTCCAGCTCTTTACCTATTCCGAGAAGTGAATCTTTCTCCGAGACCTCTATCCACATATTCTGCCGTTTTTTCGATATGGGCTCATCCCCGATAAAAGATTCGACGTCCGCCACCGCGAAATCCCCTCCCGATAGAGCGCCTTCTTTATCTTTGAATTCCGCGAACATGCCGCGTATCTTTTCCAGGGCCTCATCGATCTCTTCTTCTTTAACCACTACCTTTTTCCCGGTCACGGGGATACCAATGTACTTCTTAAGGTCTATTTCCGGCTGGGCGTCAAACCTGGCCTTGAAGGACAATTCTCCGGAAAGTTTGAGCTCAAGATCGAATATTTCCGGATAACTGGCCGGCAAAACCTCGTGCTTCTCAAGAGCGGCCTGATATGCCCTTGCCACAAGCCTGCTTTTCGCCTCTTCCAAAGCTTCCGCCTGATGTTTCTTACGGATAATGTCTATAGGGGCATTCCCCGGCCTGAACCCGGGGATCTTGGCTGTTTTTTTGAATTCCGAGAGTATTTCTTCCACCGTTTTGTCAACGGTCTCTTTGGGCATTTCAATATTAAGTTCCCTGGCCGTTCCCGGGAGTTTTTTAACTTTACTTTTCATACGCCTTCTCTTTCCCTGAGTTCAGGTTATCACGATCTTCAGGATGTCACAGGCCTTATCGGCCCATGAAACGCCCAATAACCGCTTTTCTTCTTTTTGAAAAAACTTTTCCCCTAAGCCTTCTAAGCTGTTTTGTCGCTACTTCCGAAGAAACGTCTATGGAAGCGTACATGTCGGGGGAAGTATGTTTAGCCACCAGCCTCGTTCTTCTGAGATGCACAACTATCTCAGCTGTCTTCCTTGTCTTTTCTTCTTCAAGAACAACGTTACATCTATCTATCCGGCTGTAGAATCTCTCGAACTTGCCGACTTTTCTTTCCACGTATTTTTTTATCTCGGGAGTAAGATCAAAATTACGTCCTGTGATACCTATTTCCATTTATTTTTCTCCTTTTTCTTGAGTTA
>JBAYES010000051.1:0-13747 GCA_041667545.1 Candidatus Omnitrophota bacterium
TCCCGGTTCTTCCGTGCTCGTTATCCTTACCGTCATCGTTTCATCATCCCACTCGAAGGTCTTCGTTACCCCGCCTTTAACCTCGCTCGCAGGCGACCCGTCAAGATTGTTCGTGTACTTCACGACCCGCGCCATCTCATTCAACTCAACTTCATTCTGATCGTTGAAACCGAATTCATGCGGCCGGAACCCCTCTTTTTCACGAACTACATTAGTGGCGCCGTGATAATTCATTCTATATATTATCGATCCGGTTTCATCAGCTATACTCAAAAGCTCGATGGTAGGGCGTCTCAGGTTGTCGTAACCGGAGTATGTTACACTCAATACACCGCTCGCGTCATAGTTGTACTCGTTCATGATCTTGTTAGAAGGATCACGCGAAATCACCCTTCGCGGCACGGCTCCGTCACCGGCATACGAAAAGATGAACCCCGCCTCTCCTCTCTCATTCTCTCCTGAAAACCTCAATACCGAGGTTATTCTGCCGGAAAGGTCGAAAATGTATTCTGCCACCCGGTTGTTATTTGTCATCTCTTTTGACGAATAGGATATTATTCTCTCGACCATATGAGTATCACCGTGATAGGTATAACTGAACGCGATCTCGTCTTTCTTATTAGCCTCGGCGCGATGCGCAATATCAAACCTCTGCCGGCCTATACTCTTGAGAGGGGGTTCATTGATGTAATGGTAATACACATTGCCTTTTTCGTCGGGACCGGACAATAGTTCCCTTTCCTCCATGTGCAAGCCTTCCTCCTCCTGCTGAGGATAGTAGGCTACTCTTTCATCGCCCCAGCTGTCATACCTGACATACCCAATGAATACGGGATTATCGGGGTCGGTAGCGTCAATTCCGTTCCATACCCATCTGCCAAAACGTCCATAACTGTCGCCTTCATAGCTATACAGATACGCTTCGTCGTAATGGCCTCCGCTCCAGGCGTGTCTTCCAAACTCCGCCATCTCTCGTCCGGGAGCGTATTCGTTAAAATACTGCTTATAAAAAAATTCCCCAACGCCCACTTGAGAAGGGTCCCATACTTCAGACCGTCTGTACCATGTGTCGCCGTAATAAGTCGCCGTCCACTCTTTTGAACCCGGCATGGGGACACCAGCGCTGTCATAACGCTCCCTGAAAACCTCGTTTGTCAAGGTCGGGACATGTTCGTCACCGTCAAATTCGGCGGTATGATACGCTATCTTGAGGCTTACCACATCGCTGTCGCCATGATACTCGTAACTTATTGCCTTTACGCCGTGCTCTCCTGTCCCCGCTAATATCTCTACAGTTACCCTGCCCTGGATATCGTAATGACGATATACGCAGCCCTCATCCAGTAAATCCGAGCCCCTCTCCGTACGCACCCCTCCGGTACTGGTGTGATAGGTATAAACCGTCCCGGGAAACCAATTTCGCGCCGCGGCGATCTCGCGAGCGTCCATGATATTACCTTTGTCGTCCCAGAAGAAAACTCCGCTGCCTTCATGTGAAGACAGTGTGTCCATTTTGTTGACAACACGTGTCGGATCGATCTCCCCGGTTCTCACAGGTTTATCGGTGATGTATCCGGGGGCGTAAAAATGCAGATACGGATCCATGAGTTGGGCCGGTCCCTGCAGGGCGGTAATCTCATAGTCTAACCTTCCGAAATCATAGGGATGATAGATCTCTGCCATGGTGTCGTAATAGTGACTGGAAAAAGCATCGGCTCCGCTTAAGTCCCCGAACGGGAGACGAGTTTCGGGTATCATCCAGTTTTTAACCATGTCCTCTTTGGTAAGACTGCTGACTATGACCTTGTCGGGGGTCGCCGTGCCGCCGCGTGAAGTTACTTGATGTATCATCTCAACAATGCCCCGTATAAATCCCTGCATTTTTGCCATCTCTACGATATTGTGATGATCTTCGGCCGACATCTCCGGTTCATTCATCGGCTCCCATCCATATATCCGCTCATTGTTACCGAACTCCTCGAAAAACGGCCTTAACAGTTCCAAAAGAGCCTCGGTTTTTTCAGTGTCCGTTATGACCCCGGGGTATTCCGCGGCTTCGTTCTCACCGTCCCCATCCGCCATCCTGTAATCGAACAGAACAGGAATTAACCTTATGTTAAGTTCACCGGAAACCTTAAGCAGCATCCGCATATCATCGTAAACCTCATCATGGATCTCCACGGGCTTACCGGCAGCGTCAAATACAAACCCCGACCGCATGTCACCGAACATAAAAAGCCGTACCAGTCCCGGGGAACTTTCCGTACCCTGCCATTTTTTAAGACGGGACCTTAACTCCTCTTCTCCCGTAAGTTTTTCCCAGCTATGCGGGTCACGGTCATGTGAAAAACCGAAATGCTTACCGTCATAGCGCCTTCCAAAATCCTCGCCGTACCTTACCCATGGCATGTTGCCCCCGACAATAAATTGTTTTTCCCCGGTCGAGGCCGCCCGGCGCTCTATCAATTCGCCCATTACGTTATAAACACTCGTTCCTTTTATCCTGTCCGTTCCACCCTCGTACTCAAACAATATGAAGCTGCCGTTCTCCTTTGTTATCCTTCCAAGCCGGCCATGGGCTTCATAAGGCCTCACCCAGTGCATGTCGCGTATACACTCCCTGAATGCCGGCATGAAACCGGTATTTTCCAAATTGTCAAGAAACCCGGCTATGCCCACTATGTTCGCCGCGTTCGCCCCGGCAAGATCCGCGCTCAACGCGGCAAGATGATCCTTAAAAGGGCCCCCGTCGGCTTGGGCTATTAGTTCCAAAATAAGTCCGCGCACGGGCCGCTCGGCGTAAAAATCCTCATCCATGTACTCGTATATTTCACCGGTAGATTGTTCCTGCCTGTTGATGGTATCCTTGGGCACGTGCCACTCCCCTCCGGCCTCGCTTGAACCCTTGAACACTGTGCGGACATTGCCCGAGGCGTGATAGGTGAAGGGATATCCCTCTCCCGTACCGTTCAACGCGCCGTAGGGTAATACCGGGTCCGTCTGGTAAACGCTGAGCCCGCCCGTGCCATAAAGTTGCACAAAGTCCCAGTCCTGAGAGCTGAGGCCTGTCATGCTCAGGTCCGGGTCCGCCGAAACATGTATGCCCATATTTTCCAAATGGGAACCGACATATTCCCTCAACACATAAACATTCTCCCCGTTTTCTCCGTAGAGCATTTCCTCCCAGGGGTTTTCGTCATAGGTGCCGTCTCTGTAACCGTATAGTATCAGCGTAATGCCCTGTCCGTCGCTGGTGACCTTCGTATAAACCGTTTTTCCCCTTATCGACTTTACGGGATTATCATATCCGGGCATATATTCGTCGACATTGCCGGCATCTTCGCCGCCTTTGTACTCCGCCCAGCGTACAATGTCCCCGTCCGGTCCGAAAAAATACCGGTACATTATGTTACCTTTCCCGTCGACCTCACTCAGTATTTTCGTATTTATCCTTTCTTCGCCCGCGGGGCCGCTATCCTCATATTCGTAGTAGATCACCCCTTCATCATCGTGTTCTTCCAGCGTCCTCGACATGATCCGCCCGGAAGGGTACCTCTCTTCTATTACCGCTGAAGTCCAGCTCGCTTCGGCCTGTAACGATACTTCGTGAATTCCGTAATCTTCAAAAAACCCATCTGCCGCCTCTATAGACCCTGCTTCTCTACTCGCAAGTTGCGTCCCCGGGGTCGGATCTTCTTCTATCATAATGTTCAAGTCCGGGTACAAGGACCCTTCGTCTCCCCCCGGAACAGAATCGGAGGTGTACATCGTATCTGCTTCCTCGGAACTCGTTAAGGCCGCTAACCCGTCAAATGGATCCACCAAAGCCGCCCCGTCCAACGGAAGTCTTGGTTCCAAAGACTGGAATACCGGGCGCCTGTACAGTTTTTCGACTGACCTTCCAACCTCTTCCCCGGCTGTGGAAAGACTGATAATACCGTGGCCGCGTGCGGCCGCGCTTAAAATAGCGGCAGTTAAAGCCGGGGCCATGCCGAACATAAAGTTGCTCAAATCGAAATCCTGCGTTATTATAACAAAGATCATTCCTGAAATTACCAGTAACCCGGTCATCGTAACGCCGGATAAGAATACCTTTCTCGCGATCTCTCCGGCCTCGTTCATCCCCGATACCTTTATCTCACGTTCCTCCGCGCCTTCGATGGGAGAGGAATCGGGTATTTGGGGTGTTGCCGGGCCGGGAGTCTCATACGCTGAAGATGCCTCTTCTATTTCTGTTTCTGTAAAAATGCCTTTCGGGACGTAAACTTCACGCCTTACGTTCATAAAGCTCCCTTGCCGACGGACCCGGACATCCCGGCTGGAAATATTTGCAACCTCCTTACCCTTATAAGAGGTAAGCGGGTCAGCGCCCACGGTATACCTCATTACCACATCACCAAAGGGAACAATGATCTCGTCCATGACGATCCGGTTTAGTTCACTTTCGTCTCTGGGCAGGGTAACGACTTTGCCCTTATTGCGGATCTCGGGAATTATCTTGTAATAACCGACCTCTCGGACGCTTACCGGTTCGCATCTTGTCAATATCCGATGAAGAGGCGGAAGATTATCAGTATCTGAAAATCGTTCCAGTTCGCCCATCACCCGCTTTATCGTAAGCAAGGTGCTTTTTAGCTCGGATCCTTCCTGAAAACCCATGATATTTTCCTGGAAAGGAGTGGGAACCTGTAATGCCCCGATATTTCCAACCGGCACCGTATTGGAAAGAAAGATAAAGGCAAGGCATACGCTTAAGACCTTCTTCCCTGAACTATTTTTTCTCAAAAAATTCATGTTCATTCCTTCCTCCCTACTTTAGGCGCCGTCCGGCGTAAATTGTTTTTGATCTTCAAAAGACATGCAGTTTTTCACTTGTTCTCAACTTGTCCTTACAAATAGGTTTTTTTACCACAATGAACTTTTCAAACTTTTTATTCGATAAACCTGAACACATTTTAGCATACCAGCAACACAAATCAAGCATTTTATCTAAGTTTTTTAATTCTAACACAGAATGGCTCCGGAATTCTTTGCTCTGGTCTTTTTTCTTTAAGTTTATGCCTATCTCCTTTTTGCAGGAGCCTTTATCGACGGCAGAGCGCCTATTATTTTCTCAACATCTTCTTTACTTCTATTCGTCTTGACCCTATCTTGTCTCCCGCGAATATGGCCCCTCCCTACTTTCCATTGACAAAGCAAATGCTCTATGATAATATCCTGCTCTGTACGGTGCTTTCTTATATTGTCTCGGCCCCATCGTCTAGCCCGGCCTAGGACACCAGATTCTCATTCTGGCGACACGGGTTCGAATCCCGTTGGGGCTACCACATAACAAAAAACCCAGGTTAACATGCCTGGGTTTTTTGTTATGTGGTCCTGAGGGAAATGTTTTCCAGAAAGAAAACATTTCACGAAGGGCCAATGCCTCCAAACCCAGGGTTAACATCCCCTGGTTTTTGAATGTCTGGTCCTGCAGTGAGGCCGCAGTTTCATGAACATAGTGAAATGAAAGCGCTTGGCCGAACTGTCCTGAGGCGAAGCCGAAGGGAGAACCGAAAAGTGATTGTGTTTTTTTAGTGTTTATCCTATAATTGTGGAGGTTTGATCTCTCCGGAGACAAACCCTCTGGCCGAAGAATTTTTGCGCGAGTGGCGGAACTGGCAGACGCACCAGCTTGAGGGGCTGGCGGGGGCAACCTTGTGCGAGTTCAAATCTCGCCTCGCGCACCAAAAAAGTAAGAATAAACTCGTTGTAGCAACGAGCTTATTTTTTTCAATAGATCGGAATCCCCTTTCAACTGCCTCTTCCCGATCTATTGATGATTCCTCTCAGGATCCTGCCCGGGAAACTGCGTTTCCCCTTCAGGATCCTTCGCTCCATCATCCGGCGCGGTCGAGGATCCTGCGCTTTACTCCTTATAACATGAGCTTGTGTTCTCGCCTCGCGCACCAAAAAAATAAGAATGGGCTCGTTGTTGCAACGGGCTTATTTTTTTTAATAGATCGGGTTCTCCTTTCAATTGCTTCTTCAAGAGTTCTGCAAAATGAACTTTTATAACGTCTTTGCGAGGACCGCACGAAGTGAGTGACGAAGCCCTTCGTATGTTATAAATACTATGGCTCAGGATTTCGGCAGACTTAGTAAATTGCCGAAGCAATCTCGATAAATATAATAAGGTAACATCTCAGTCATCTGCGGTAAATTCCTACACCGTCGTCACGAGGAGCCCCCGAAGGGGGCGACGAAGTGATCTCATAATATGAAAATATTTCGGAGGGAGATTGCTTCGGTCGCTTCGCTCCCTCGCAACGACGTGAAAACGACATTTTGCAGAACTCTACTGCTTCTTCCCGATCTATTTATGATTCCTCTCAGGACCCTGCGCTTTACTCCTTATAACATGAGCTTGTGTTCTCGCCTCGCGCACCCCACGGCCCCCCTTGACATGGAGCGCGGCTGGTGTATAATTCATTTATCGACAAGTTATTGCGGAGTATCGGGTGTGGACAATATCGAGGTGATAATGTATTAAAGGTCGTTGCCGCGAAGCGTTAAGGTTTTAACGTTTTGCGGTTTTTTTTGACCTGCCCGGGCTTTCGCGCAAAAGGAGGTACGAACAATGGCAAAAGGAACAGTGAAGTGGTTCAACAGCAAAAAGGGTTACGGTTTTATCACTCCGGAGAACGGAAATGATGTTTTCGTTCACTTTAGCGCTATTTCCGGCGAAGGGTACAAATCTCTCGAAGAAAACCAGGCGGTTGAATTCGAGATAAAGGAGGGCCCAAAAGGACAAGAGGCGGCTAATGTAATAAAGATATAGCCTGTTACGCATATAAACAAAACCCGGGATCGCCAGTGTCCCGGGTTTTTCTTTAGAACATATGTATATTGAAAATCTCCGCGGTTAAGTGATAGAATGTATGCGTTTACTTCTTGGCCGAAAAAGAGATCCTATGCTTACTCAACTTACAATACAGAATTTCGGATTAATAGACGACCTTGCGATAGAGTTTTCGCCCGAGCTCAATATTTTCACAGGCGAGACCGGCGCCGGAAAATCTATCATCGTGGACGCCCTGCGCTGTTCCCTTGGAGACAGGATGAGTTCCTCTCTCGTGCGCGATGCTTCAAGACCCTGTATGGTGGAAACAGTTTTCGACCTTTTTAAGAACAAAACCCTTTTACATGATCCTCTTTTTTCGGAATTTCTCCCGGACGGAGAAACAACCCTGATAATAAGGCGCTCCTTTCTTCCCGACGGGAGGAGTAAGACCGGAATAAACGGACTAACCGTCACGGTATCACAACTGAAAGAGATCGGGGATCACCTTGTAGATCTTCACGGCCCGCACGACCATCAGCTTCTTTTTTCCGGATCGTCCCACATTGATATCATAGACAAATTGTCCGAGGCCGTCCGGGAAAAGACTCTTTATGCCGATGAATTCAAGAAATACGCTTCATTGAAAAAAGAATTTTCCGATCTTGAGGCCCTCTCTTCTTCCCGCGAAGTGGAATTAGACACGCTTTCTCATCGCATAAAAGAACTTGAGCAGGTCCCTCTCGAGGAATCTCTCTATAACGACATTCTTGATGAAAGTTCCCGCGCAAGCAATGCCGAGAAACTATATGAACTGGCAAGAGAAACCCTTGATATTCTATCGAACGATGAAGCGGGGATCTCTACATGCTGCCAAAAAGCTTTTTCGAAAATGCGCTCTTTGTCGGGAATAGACCCTTCCTTGACAGATCTTACAAATACCCTGGGCCGGATACAGGAAAATTGCGACGACGTCATCTCTAACCTTACCCGCTACCTGGACTCGCTTTCCTTCAGTCCCCAGGAAGCGGCGGAAATAAACCGAAAATACGATATTTACTACGACATACTCCGTAAATACGGCTCTACCATAGACGACGCCCGAAAAACTTATCTTTCCATGAAAAAAAAGTACGATCTTCTTTCGGACATCGAACACAATACATCTTCTCTTTCCGCCAAAATAGACGAATCTGCAAAAACATTGGATGTTCTCGCCGCTAAAATAACTTGCGTTCGAAAAAAGACCGCTAAAACTCTGCGCTCTACAATTGAAAAGGAACTGAAAGACCTTGGGATCCCCGATGTGCGGTTCGAGTGCCGCGTCGACAAGGCGGAGCTATCTGTTTCGGGAAAGGATAAAGTTGCTTTTTACATAAGCCCTAATAAAGGGGAGGATCTTAAACCTCTGGCTGAGATCGTTTCTTCCGGAGAAGCCGCAAGGGTAATGCTTGCTCTCAAAAAAGCTCTCACTAATGTTGATCCCGTGCCCTGCCTCGTCTTTGACGAGATAGATTCACACATAGGAGGCCGGCTCGGAACTGTAACCGGGAAAAAACTTAAAGAGCTTTCTCTGGATAGACAGGTTCTCCTGATAACCCATCTTCCTCAAATAGCCTCTTTTGCCGACCGGCATATCAAAGTATCAAAAACGGTTGTATCGGGAAAAACATCCGTTACGGTTTCAACACTTGAAGGCGGCGCAAGAACCGATGAACTTGCCAAAATGATGAGCGGCGAAAAAGAAAGCCGTATCGCCCTGACCCACGCTAAAGATATGCTTAAAAGCGCTAAAAAATAAATCTTTCCCGAAATTTCATTTCCAGCCGGCCCTTCTTTCTCCGGCTTTACGGTAAACCTCTTCGTATTTGACCACTGAATCGTTCCAGCAAAAAACTTTTTTCATCGCTCGCCTTCGCATGGCCTCGAAATGGTCCCTTCTGTCATAGAAAGTGCTTACCGCCCAGCCTACGGCATAGTAAACGGCAGAAGGTTCCGCCTTTAAAAACCGGAACCCCGTACCTTCGCCGTTTGTTTCGTTATATTGTTCTACCGTGTCTTTCAGTCCTCCTATTTCCCGGACAATGGGAAGCGTGCCGTACCTCAAACTGTATATCTGGTTAAGTCCGCAGGGTTCGTATCTCGAAGGCATCAGGAAAAGATCCGAACCCGCTTCTATCAAATGGGCTTTTCTTTCATCAAACCCTATCCAAGCGCCGATTTTTCCGGGAAATTCCGCGGGCAGATAGCCAAAAAAGTCTTCCATTTCCTTTGCTCCGCTTCCGAGTATAACTATCTGCGCTATCATGTTCCGGACGATATCCCTTATGACGGGAGCTACAAGGTCCAATCCCTTTTGCTGGGCAAGCCGGGTCACCATCCCTATAACAGGAACCTCCGGGACTATCTCAAGTCCAAACTCCGCCTGCAAGGCTCTTTTACACTCCGCTTTTCCAGAAAGATCTTCTACAGAGTACTTTTTAGGGATAAGCCCGTCCTTAGACGGGTCCCAGCTGTCATAATCAGCTCCGTTAAGTATCCCGGTAATATCTTCCGCTCTCCTTTCAAGGTAAGGCGCAAGTCCGGTTCCTCCTCCGGGAGTCAGTATCTCCTCCGCGTAACTGGGGCTCACTGTAGTTATGGCATCCGCGTAAAATATCCCCCCTTTCATGAAATGTACCTTTCCCCAGCTTTCAAATTTTGTTTCGGTAAAATTATTCTCTCCCAGCCCAAGAAAAGAGTATTTCTCTCTCGGGAAAACCCCTTGATGCCCTATATTGTGTATCGTGAATACCGAGGCTGTTTTTGAAAAGAACGGATCCATCTTCTCTGCTATCTTAAGGTACACCGGAATAAGGGCCGTCTGCCAATCGTTGCAATGAATAATGTCCGGACGGAAATCCGTATCCTTGCATAGCTGAATAGCCGCTTTTGAAAAGAACCCGAACCTTTCGGCATTATCGTGATATTCCCATTTGCCGTCATCGTATAGACCCGCTCTTCCGAAATATCCTTCATGTTCTATGAAGCAATATCGCACTCTGTTCACAATGCCCGTAAGCACACTGCACCACACGGTCTCTCGGCCCATAGGCACCCCCATTGACCCGAGAAGTATTTTCTTGTCCTCCTTCCCAACACACCAGTACCTGGGCATGACCACCATCACATCATGTCCTTTTTCCGCGAGCGCCTTGGGAAGGGCGCCTGAAACATCCGCAAGTCCGCCGCTTTTTGAGAACGGCACCGCTTCTGAAGAAACGAACATTATTTTCACTCGTTTTCCCTCACTTTTTTATTGTTTCTCCCCTGCCCGCATCTGCGGGGACATTGTATCGCCAATTCTATCTTTTCACAATACCGCCGGATGTTTTACTTTTTCAAGGTCTGCTGTTTTGGAATATCCCTTGACATCTTTTGTCTGGGGTGTAAAGTATAACTGTTCTTCTAATAACAGTAATGAAAATTTCCAAGGAGGTAATATGAAGTCCGTAGTTTGTGCTCTGATGGCTCTGCTTTTTTCTGTATCAACATTATGCTCACCCGCTGAGGCAGCCGCTAAATTGCCTGTACAAGACGGGAGGGAAGTTTCTCTTCATTATACGCTCATTGTCGACGGGCAAGCTGTAGATTCTACCAAAGAAAGGGCTCCATTAACCTTTGTTTACGGGCAGGGACAACTGATGCCCGGACTCAGCGAGGGAATAGAGGGCCTTAAACCCGGTCAGAAAAAAAGAGTTACTGTTGCCCCTCAACAGGCGTACGGGGAGATAAACCCTCAGGCCATAGTTGAAATTCCCAGGTCTCAATTCCCGGCAGAAATGAAAATGGAACCCGGAATGACCATGCAGGCCGGTACGCGGGACGGCGGAACACAGATCATCCGGATCCGTGAAGTCAAAAGCAACAGCGTTGTGGTAGACATGAACCATCCCCTGGCCGGGAAAACCCTGCAATTTGACGTAGAAATACTTTCCGTAAAGGGATAAGAGGTCGCGTTTTCACTCTTTTATGCGATACACAATATCTGGGGAAAGTCCCATTTTATGCAGAATCAGTTGACTTGAGAGCTGCGTAGAAATGCTTGAGCACATCTCTCCTGCCTACAATACCTACCATAGTCTCGCCCTCATATACAGGTAAGGTGTGGATATTCCTGAGTTTCATTATATCAGCTATCTCATCAAGCCCGGTATCCGGATCTATCTTCATGACAATATACGTCATCGCGAATTTCACCGTAGGGTTATAAGGGCTGGAATGGGTGTTTTCAACAATCTTTCCGGATTTTAGCATATCCATAAGCAAAAAAAGGTCTGTCGCAGTTATAACTCCTGACACCCTGCCCTCATCATTTACTACCGGCATACCGCTTATTCTATTCCTTATCATGTAATCGGCAACCTGAGCCAGATGATCGTCTTCTTTTGCCGTAACAATATTTTCCCGAGTCATGATATCTTTTGCTTTTATTTCTTTTAGTTTTTTGTTCAGCAAATCTTCCTTTTCCTTCAACCCCATAGCCTTACCCCCTTTTTCTTTGTGCTATTTGGCCGCCAGCGCTCCGGCAACTTTCAAAACGGCTCTGCGCTCATTCTAAGAGCTTCAGCCCCCTTGATCTTTTTCACAAACTGAAAACCGCCAAGTATAGGCATCACTACGTCCAATAACATAGTATCCGGTTTCTCCGAGTAGGTCTTATCCATTCTGTCTTGGCCGTTCACCGCTGTAATAGCATCAAATCTTTCGGATGCAAAGCGTGCAACCAAGACGTCCAATATTATTTCATCATCCTCGACAACCAGTCCCTTAGGGTTTATATTAACCTGCATGGGTATTTCCTATATTTTAGATGCTGCAAACTTCATATCTTTGCATCGTGATAGCTGCCGTTGACTCGGTATCCGTGGACCTTAATCGCCGAGAGATGTACGCTATCTCACAATACATAAACAAAGTTTAGACCATGCGCCCTGCCTGACATTTAGGCAGTATTATCCCAGAAACATAGGGAATCGGTCAAGGTAAATGGGCTGGAACTGGCTCTTCCCTTCCTTTTCCTCTTTCCCCAGCGATGTCTCAACCTCTGAAGCCTTAGATCGTATATCTTTGGGCAATTTGTAGTGTGAAAGAAAACCTGTATGCGTCCAGTTATAGACGGGTCTATTGCTTGTGCCTTTAAAGTAGATGGCTATTCGACAAGAGTATCTTTCCTTTTCAAAAGAGGCGAGTCATGTCCTCGCCTTCCGCCAAGGCATACCGGCCTCGCGGATACAGGAGATCAAAGTTCTATCCCGTACTTTCGGAACATTCCTGAATATTTATGGCAGCCGGCTCCGGGAACAGCATGGATACTTAGCATTAATAAAGACTTTTATTCCCGGTTTTTATTCTTTTATATCCATTCATAGTTTATTTGCCTCCATTCAATTTATAAAAAAAAGAATTCAATGGGTATGTGGTAAAGGCCATACCACGACAATAACGGCATATCCTGGGAAACCTATTATTTCTAAAAGATTCTCTAACTTTCTTTATCTCTTCAGAATTCCAAATTTCCCGAAGGGTGGAATGCTTAATGTTGCCTAAAGAATGAGGCAGCCCGCAGCATAGGGCAACATCTCCATTCTGTCTTATAATCAATTGCCCTAACCATGGCGCCGCACATATACCCCTGCGCTGCATTAATGGAAATAACGCAACACCAAACCGCCTTTGGGTCGCCATGTTTATACGATTTTTTACAAAATGAAGTCTCCTTGCGGAAAATTCTATAGGTTCGAATACGATTTTAATATTTAAGTCGGATGCTAACTTTTTATAATGAGGTAAAGACTTAAAAAATTCCTTTGCCACCGTGGAATTCCATTGTTCGAAATAATTAAATTTAAAAGCTCTATCGGGCATTTGTATGCCTCTTAAGGATTGTGAATTAGGCTCTAACTTCATAAATCTGACACGTTCCACGCCGATATCATGCGCAATTTTTAAAAATTCATCAATTTCGTGTAAATTCTCTTTCATAACAATAAAGCTGAACCACAGGTCAGCATTTCTATCATTTTCTCTATTCTTTCTTACCAAATAGGCTATATTTTCCAAAGCTTTTTCAAATTTATTGCCCATGATTTTTTTATATGTATCTGATTTGCCCGCATGTATTGAAAATCTTATCGAAAGCCTTGCCTTTAATAAGGTATCGGCTATTGTTTTAGTAAGGAAAAATCCCGTGGTATTCATATGAACGATAAAATCGTGCTTCAAGGACTGATCAACAAAATAAGAAATATCTCCCAAAAGCGGTTCCCCGCTACCATGTATCGCTAAAATTTCCAATTCTTTAAAAGATGGTTCTATTCTTTTCAATAAGTCATCTGAAACTTTTTGCGGTTTGGTAAAACGAGTCGGGCACATTGCACATGAATATGGACATCCTTGCACAGATTCTATATAAAAACACGCAGGTCCTGCTGTAAGGTTAATTTTGCGGTGCTTAAATTCATCTAATAACACTGTATAATTTTTCATGTATTTTCCTGCGTTAAACTATCTTTTTGGTTTAATTTTTGGATGATTGAACTGATAGGAATTTACTTTTCCCAACACTCGCTAAACAATCCCATTTTGACACTTTTAGCACCATCTGTACCTCTCATACATCGCCAGTTTACCCTAAGAACTTCCGGGACGCAATATTTTCCCGAAAATTCACCATTCCGGTGCGGGATCAGCCAAAAACGGGCACTTCTCTACCCTCCCCGGATCAGACAATATCGCTTGATGGCAGGTCGTCATAGTACGGTTCTGCGATAAGCTCCGAGGATATGCGTATTCCGGAACTTGTCCCCACCAATTCCGGTAAGTCGTCCCCACCAATTCCGGTAAGTCGTCCCCACTAATTCCGCTGTCTTGTATCCACCTGTCGGA
>JBAYES010000052.1:0-13742 GCA_041667545.1 Candidatus Omnitrophota bacterium
ACCATAAGAACTTTCTCGCCTGATATTTCGAGGGATAAAAGCCCGGCATAGCCGGCTACGCGGCGTTTACGGATATCGTACATCTCAAGCAGAAAAAAATCCTTGTTTTCCCATAGATCCATGTCTTCCGCGACACATACCCCCGTGGGGAGCCCCCACAAACCGTGCGGAATACCCTTAACAGCCCTGAACTCAAGAATAGACGGATCATCTTCACTGAACTCGATGAATTTTTTCCTCGCAAGGCGTATCTCTTCAAGAGCTCTTCCCAGTATCTCATGCCTTATTTCAGAATGCGTCATCACATCAGGGTGTCCCATCCCGTCGATCGTATTTTCAAGAAAGTCCCGAAGTTCGGGGTCCTCCACTTTATTAATGATCTTTTCCCGGATCTCATCTCTGTTTTTCCCGGAAAAGATCCGACATACAGCGTCCCTCTTTGACCCTTTATCCAGATTACCGCCCCATATACGCTCTATCGCGACTTTTAATGGTTCCGGGTCGGATATGGGAATTGTTTTGCGTCCCGATTTCCGAGGAAGCTCACCGCGGGGGACCTTTCCTAATTCTTCATTTAAGAGGTCCTTCAATTCACCGTTAAAAAGCTGTTCCAGCAAGATAAGGTCATGATACCCCGTCCCTTTAACGGCCCCGATCTTAGCTGCAACCGTCCCTATGTTAGATACATACGAATAAAACGCCCTCTCACAGTTACTTCTTAACTCTTCAACATCCGGAGATCCGGAATATTCTTTGAGCGAAATAAGAAAATCTTCCCCGGCTTCGGCGGTTCTTTTATGGCCGCTTATGCTCTCGGCGTCTTTTCTGGTATCTAATAGAACCGTAAGTTCTTCCGAAAACTCTATGCTTTCATCCGGTTTTAATATTCGCGTAACAACCGGAATAGCGTCTTTTTCCCCGCCGCCGAGATCTCTGTTCCTGAGCGCCTCAGGAACATCATCCCGCCTTTCTCCTGAACGTATAACACGCCGCATCTGCCCTAATATCTCATCCTTCTTAAGAGACGAAGACCCGGAAGGAGGTATGCGGGTCTCGATCGCCGAAAGCATTATCTCTTCCCTTGAATCCCAGCTGTACCCCTCGAATATGCTGTTATGGAGAAAACCGTCTATTTCGTCCGGGCCCATACTATCGTCGCGTATCTTTTCGGCAAAGTCCGAGAGAAAGCCGAGGAATTCTTCTCCTCTTTCCATGTATAATCTGTACAAAAGCCCGGTAAAACTTTTCATGCGTCCTGAGAATTCCAGTATAGATCTTTTTTCATTTTCATCCGGGTTCACGGGAACCTCTCCCATAGAGACCGCTTCGACCAGACCTCCCAGTATATTGAGCGAGTAATTCTTGTTTTCCCGTATCACAGCCGCGCAAAGATCAAGATGACCGATAAGGTCCGCGCCTTTCTCTTTGAGCGTCTTTAAATGTTCGCGGCTTAGTATCAGGGTAAGAATGTTGTATCTGTTGTATTCCGTAGTATTTCCGCAAATTCTCAGGATCGCACCTCTCAATTCCGGCCAATTTTCGTAAAGTTCTTCACGCGGAAATATTTCGAACATATCCTGGAAAAGATCATTAAAAAGCTTTCCGCGCGAACCGCCGGCTGACGAAACTATTACCGCAAGCTGTCCGCCAAGTTTCACCAGCATTCTCCGTATATAACCGGCAGGATCAAGTTCCTCCGCCATGTCCCTGAAAAGCGGAAGAGCTTCATACAAATATACTTTGTCCTCCCCGGCGGCTTTCCCGAAAGAAGCAAGGCCTTTCCCTATCTCGAGCATATCCCGCCTGAGATCCTCCGGGCGATCTTTCTTTTTAAGCATATCGGCAAAAAGAGGGATCCCCTTATACAGGACATAACCGGAGGTATCTCCGGAAGAAATCGCAAGTTCCACGATGGTTCCCCATTGCTGCCTGATAATTTCCTCCTCGAAGATCTCCGCCATACCCGGCAGGCCCTTTTCCAGCAAAAGCCGCGTATTTTCGGCACCTTCGCCGGAAGCTTCCTTCATTTTCTTTAGATCGGTCCCTATCTTTACAAGGTTCTTCCCGCTTTTTTCGCCATGGAATATGTCAATAATGGCCTTTTTCAGTGCAAGCAGGGAAAAATGTACTGAAGATGCCGCTTCTCCGCCAAGATCATCATAGATCTTCATTATCTCATTCCAATGCTCCGCGACAAAGATCTCGCCAAACCCGTCCGTTAAGCTTTTTAAACCGTCATATATGTATTCCCTCTCCGAAACGTGTTTTGAGCCGGCCGCTCTGACCGCCATACCGGACATTTCAGAGGATGTTTTTTGTAACAGCTCAAGCGTTTTTTCAATATCACCCGGTGTTTTTGATATCCTGAACGCGGTTTCGAAACCCTTATCAAAAAATGTCCCGGCATCATCCCCGGCGTTTTTGGCTATTGACACAAGAACATCGCTTATCTTCATCATATATTCTCGTGTTTTTTCGCGGTTGTCTGAAAAATATATATCATCAAGCAGCCCCGATCTGCTGTCATAAAAGCGCGGAAGGCCGTCCCTTAGAATATAATACGCGTTCTTTCCGGCTCTCCGGCAGATCTTTCTTATAATATCCCAATGTTCTTTTATCGCCTCTATGCCGATCGAATCTCCAAACCCTTCCTGAAAAAGCTTCAAGACGTTTTCCTCCGACTGTATCCCGGCTCTAAGGATCTCGTTCCATCGCGTCGAAATGAATTCCCGTCCGAACTTGTGTATTTCCCCCGCGCCGTATTCAAAGAAAAATTCCGCGTTCTCTTCTCCTATGGAAGCTGCGAATTCCGCAAGTTTCTCGCCGACACCACCCCATATCAGTACATCCCGGACTTTCTCATCAAGGCGGTCGAAATCCCTGAAACCTTTGCCCATAGCCATGATCGGTAAAATAAGATCCTCGTAACCTTTTTTTGCCATGACCCTCCGCACCTCGAGTGTAAGCCTGCTGTCAAGTTGTCCAAAGATCCTGCGCTGGAGTATCCTGAGAAGATAATGCCTGTTCTCCGGATCATTCAGCCATGAACTCTCTCTGTCAACCCAATACTCTCCTTCTCCGCGTAGTTCATCCATAACTTCGCCCGCATCTATAGGATCGAATGTCTTTCCTTTAACCTCAACCTCTATCTGTTTCAGATCGGAGTCGAAAACCAGATACATTTTCCCCGTTAAAAGCAGATACTCCATTATCTCATGCATTACCGCCATAGCTCTTACATGAAAAAGCCCGCGGTTGATCGCGATCATCTTTTTTTCAGGATAAACCAGACCAAGCATATCCGCGTACAGTTCTTCGTAAAACACCACATTTACATCACCGTCAAAAGTATCGACCATGGCCCGAACAAGCGGTTTTTCATATCGGGAATTATCTACAATGGTCTCTTTATCCAAAGTAAACACATCTTCCGTAAGATGTAAAACCGCTGTCTGCAAGATCAGTTTGCCTTCTTCCCTGAATTTGACGTCGATCGAAACCGGGCCCGACGGGCCTTCATTTAACGAAAAATAGATAATGTCTATTTTTTTGCCGATACGGGCAACCTTATAATTCTCTGCCGGATCCGGCTCCGTCAAAAGACGTCCCGGAACCGCGCGCCTCTCGAGAGCCCTGACATCTTCAACCAGAGCTATCGCGGATTCCCAGGAAAGAGTGTGGAATACCGTAAAACTTTCCGGATCATCGTCTTCGCGTTCCGGGATCTCCCGAACCACCATGGGTGTAAATCCCACATCCCCGCGTTCAAAGAACTTTTTCGCCTCCTGATCCGCCGGATACAATATCATAACCGGCTTGCTCATGATCACAGATTCGAAAATTATGCGGTCAATATCGTCTCTCTCGAACTCTTCCGGATATCTCAGAGACGTCATCACCTCTTCAACCGCTTTGGCTATAAGCAGCTTTCCAAGCCCCAAATTCCGGTAATTTTCGGATATTTCAAAGTATTTCCCGAGGTACCCTCTGCTTAATCCGGAGATAGACCCATCCTCCACCACGGGTATAGGCGCGGCGGAAGAAACTCCCAAACCGATTATTTTCCCCGAAATATCGTTTATACATACAAGAAAAACATCCGTGCCATCTTTGTCCGGCGACACGGCGGACATCCACTGCCGTTTCTTAAAATCCCTCTTTTCGTCGCCTGCTTCGTCAAACCACCTGTCGATAATCTCGGCCATCTCGACGTAACCGCTGACTACCGACGTGTAATACTGCGCGCCGCCGACAGTAAAAGTACTGCGTGTCCCGGTGTCTTCCGCGTTTATTCCTGTTTCCCCGAGGTCAGAGCCGGATATTTCGGCAGGCTCGGCGCCTTTTTCCAAATAACCGGGAATATTTCCATCTATCCACGCGTTTATATCGCCTCTATCATCGAAGGAAAAATAAAGCTGCTCTTCTATTGTTGATAGTCTTTGTTCATTATGGGTTATTGGGCTTACGGTTATCCTGCCTTCATCGGACCGCAAATCGTTTATGTCCCGATGAGTTGAATTGATGCGGTACAACTTGCCTTTATTCTTTCCACCCGCAATTTCGACATCTACTGAAACGCCATATTCCCCGGGCGCCGTTTCACGCAGCCGCGGCTCTGAAATAACACGTAACATTCGTGTGCGTTCTGAATAAGGCGCCGTTTGATCGAGATTCCAGAACCATTCGTCAAGACGCGCGTTAAGTTCGGATAATGAAGGTAATTGAAGGGTAGGAATACCGTCGGAATGGGAGATCTCATGTATACCCGGCATTTTTTGCAGAATAGAGCTAAGTATTACTACAGCTTCGACGCGGAACTGATCTTGATGCTCACTTTCGACCTCTCCGGAAATTGAGTTGAAAATTGAGCGTACCTGCAATAGGTGAGCATCCTGCGCCTCGACCGGCATTGAAAAACCATCAAAAGATACCGCATTAAACAGCAGCGCGGCCGTTAAAGCGATCTTTAACAACATCCCCGGCACAGTATTGTAACGTCTTAATTTAAACATTTTTATCTTAGGAATCAGGGCTTATACCCCGCCT
Source organism: Candidatus Omnitrophota bacterium (assembly GCA_041667545.1). GTDB lineage: Bacteria > Omnitrophota > Gorgyraeia > Tantalellales > Tantalellaceae > SLID01. Next base: position 5,047 of record JBAYES010000052.1, read on the forward strand.
TTTGTATAAGAATCTTAGATTTTATTTTACTAACGAAATTATACCACAAATTTGAATAATATCAAATAACATATTCTTACTATTTGTTATTTAACAATTACTGCGGAAATTTTCTACGGGACGGGAAAATGAATTCAAACAGTATAGTGTAATACTACGTAACATTTCAGTTATCCGCGGAAATGTAGCGCCCCCACGCCCGTCGTTGCGAACCCGCCGAAGGCGGGTGAAGCCCTTCGGTTCGTGATAAATGCTATGGCTCAGGATTTCGGCAGACTTTGCATAGGGCCGAAGCCCTTCGTTTCGTGGGAACATACGAGGCTCAGGATTTCGGCAGACTTGGCATAGGGCCGAAGCAATCTCCCTCCGAAATATTTTCATATTATGGGATCACTTCGTCGCCCCCTTCGGGGGCTCCTCGTGACGACGGCGTAGGATTCTACTGCAGATGACTGAGATGTTACGTATAGTGTAATACTGCCCAATTTTTGGATCAGTAGTTAAGGTGTAAAATGGTGTAAAATTTACCCGACTACGGGAAGTCTGAAAATGAGGGGAGTATTAAAAAACTTCTTCTTCATGAAAACAAGTTAATCTATTAATAAAAATACTGCGTAAATTATGCTGTTGAATATATTGTGACATCCTCCCCCACAAATCAGCATCTCCCGGATAGTCTTTTTCTGTTTCTTCATATACATTTCTAATCGTAAATGGTAATAATTCGTAATTCCAGCAAACAGATGAGCGCACAATACCATTTGGTTTTGGTAAAAATGGAATAACTTTTTGCTCTGTTTGTACGTTTGGCAAATGTTCCGCATTTTTATGTACTGATTTGGTACAAGCCCATGCAAAAGGTGTATTATCTTTAAAAAGTTGAAGATGGTCTTCAGCCCACCAATCATCATGGTCTAATGAAGCTATATAGTTTATTCCCATACTGAGCGCTTGTTTCAAACCATAGTTGCTTGCATTCACACCTCCACAACACCATAATCTAAAACCTGTATATTTATCTCTTTCATATGCATAGGTTAAATTCTCATACAAAGCATTTTGGGGAATTAAAGATATAATTTCAGAATCATTTTCATACTTATCACCAATTACAAATAACTTAAAATCTTGACACGTCTGTGCAAGAACTGAATCAATACAGCGTTTCAGATAAAAAGGCGTCTTCCCATCTTTTCTGCAATATGTCGGAATTATAACAGCGATCATTATTTAACAGCCTCATATATTAATTCATTATTAAATGGCCTGTTTTCTATTGAATCCAAATTTTTGTCTTTGCTTTCTTTGTACTTACATGGGTAAACATTTTTGAACCCTGCATTCATAAGCGCAAAGGTCAATTGGTCTTCATCGTACACATACTGATGTCCCCATAATTTCATTGCTTCATTAAACATATCGCATGGTGATTTCGGTTTCCACCCACCAATAGCTATCAGTTCTTTATTCAGATATCTCATTGCCAGCCATCTTAGATTAGGGGTGCTAATCCTTAAAATTCCATTAGGTTTTAAAATCCTATAGCACTCTGAAAGAAAAAATACACCTTCATTTTTTGTTAGATGTTCTATGAAATGCTCATTATAGATATAAGAAATGGAATTTTTTCTAAAAGGAAAGGTCTTTCTCGCATCTAATTCTATATCCGCGATATTACTTTGCAGGTCAGCGTTAATCCATCCGTTTATGTTATTTTCTCCGCATCCAACATGTAGTTTTTTATTTTTATCTTTTTTCCCGCTCATTGAGAAGCCCTATATGATTTAAAAGTTTATCAGAACGTTTTTTTAAAAATTTCGCTGGAACACCACCAAAAACACACCATCCATCTACATCTTTTTTCACCAAAGAATGTGCGCCAACAACTGCTCCCTCATGAAGAGTGACTCCAGGCAGAATGATACTTGAAGATCCAATAGCAGCATATCTTTTAATGGTCACTGGAGCAACGTGAACATTTGTATACAATGGATCAACCATTGGCCCCATAAGATACTCTCCACCATAATTATCATTGCTTGAATATACTAAAACTCTGGACGATATTATGCCATAATCTTCTATTGTTATTTTCCCTTTTCCTATCAAAGCTGAATAACATGAAATGTGTATATAACTATGCAATTCAATTCCGTCTTCTCCCGGACTTAAAATACAAAAATCATCTATTCTTACATTACTGCCTATTGATATTTTAGTTGGTCTATAAATTGAAGCCTTATCTGAAATCTGTACATTTTCTCCCAGATTTAAAAGCCCCATTTTGAGGAGTTCCCCCCTGCTCAAAAACATGTTATTTCCCCCCTGTATATATTTCAAATTTTGATAAATCAGGATACGGTACCTCTTTGTCCTTTTGTGGGAGCGGCCGGGGGTTAGCCTCTACAGTATAAAATTGTTTCATAAAAAGTAACCCCCTTGCGGCGATTTCAGGCATCATGTAAAAATTCCAACCGAGGGTGTCTAAATCATCTTCGTGATATGACTTTTCTCTACGTCCTGAAAATCGTGCTTTCTTGAACCATTGATACGCCTTTTTATTATCGGTAAGGATCCCCCCCCCTTTGCTAAGTTTCAAATGCTTATAAGGCCCAGTGAACGACAGGCACATATATGCCCCGGGAATATACATATTATGAGTAAATCGCAACGCAGAATCCCAAACAGGTGTGGGTTTAAGTTGATATGCTCCTTTTAAATATTTTGAACTTTTTACAAATTTAGGCGCCCCTCCGGCATGTATGATCTCGCATGGAACGGAAGGATAAGTGTGTGAAGGAATTTCAATTTCAAGACCTTCAATATTGATATATTTTAAAGCAAGAAAAAGAGCATTGCTGCCATTATCAAGAGCAACACAAAATGGCGCGCCTGTGTATTTTGCAACTTCTTTTTCAAAATTTTCGGTTATTTTATAAATACCCTGTGCTGTCATGATATTGTAAATTGTCAGGAATTTGTTTTTTCAACATTGGTCGAACAAACCTGTTTGACCTACTTTTAGAAATATCCACACTCGTTTCGTTAGTTTACACGAAAAACATCCGGAAGACAATGTTTTTGGGTCTCCGAATTGACTCACATTAAATGTTACTGAAGACAGAAGAAAATTGAATCGTTGACTCATAATTAATGTTACCCAAAAATATCCCCTCTAAGGGTACATTGGCTCATCTTCTTTAATCGCAGCGGGTTTGGAACCTATATTTCTATGCCGGTTCAAAACGAACGCCAGAACCATGGATCCACTTCTGCCGTGGCCCACAATAAAAATAGTTTATACAATTTTTCCATTGATCTTCCGTTTTTTCAGCGATAGCAAGGTCAAACTCGCTGAATTACTCCGTATGTGCATCAATAGATGGTTGAATTGTTCCTATTTTTTTACTTTCATTGTTTATGATATTAGTTATGTCCCAACTGTTTGTATTTCGCTCACTCCATGTCAGCCTTCTCTGGGTAAGAAGGCTTTATGGTATCGGGTTTCACGGCAGAACAGAAGACAGGGTTCCAAAAACGCTTACTAATATAAATTCTGGGTTGAAAACAAATCGGGGCTTGGTTTTAAGAACAACTCTCGGAACAAAAACGGAAACGTGCCTGATACTTCCTATGCCGCCTGCCAGATATTATTAGCGATAAGGTTGTAAGCTTCTTTAAGTTCCCGGCCGTTCTCTATTTTTGCCGCGGGCAGAACAAAAGATACTTTTCTTATGAAAGTATCGATATCGGTTATGCCTGCGTACTCTTTCGGCAAGCTACCCCCGGAGAGAAACTCAAATACCTTCTTGATCCTATCCAGGTCTCCTCCGTAAAGCGCCCTGAGAGCCAGCATGATGCCGTCCACATGAACAAGATTGAACCTATGGCTGTTTCTTGGCTCAAAGGCAAGAGCTTTTACGTCGGGAATTCCGCTTGACATAACCGCGTCAACGAGCTTTACATCGGGGCAAGCGATAGTGAAACGTACTTTGTCGTACCCGAGCTTTTCATATAAGGCCCGTTTTCTTGCCATAAGGGAGGAGAGATCCCGAATATATAGATCCGGATCAGAGGTGTTCTTCCCTGACAGAGCGGCTATCCTCTCAATATGTTTACCATACCGATCCATGTTCTGGTCCAAAGACACCTTGAGCATCCCGCGCTGTTCATGCGGTAATATTGAGTCGGTTATTATGTGGCAGATTATCTCTCTTTCGGCGATAACCGGAAAATTCTCGGACTTAATGTTCTCGGCATGTATCTGTCCGGCTTTGCCGGATATGGCATTCCCGAGGGCGATTGGCCTGGAACTTTCTTCCATGGCCTCTGCAGGCGTCCTGTCCGGGAGTGCCATGCTCTCATCGTCAAATTCTCCGGAGCCCAAAACGGATGTTGTGTCTTCGTATTCCGAGCGTATTTCGGACTCGGATCCATTTAGGAAATATCCGATAGAGTCTTCTACTTTCTGAAGACGCTTCATGTGATGATGCAAGGCTACGTCGAGGGCTTGCCGTATCAAACGAGCATTTTGCGGGGTCATGATCTCCGCGTTGCGCCGGAGAGCCCATTTCGACTCTTCTTCCAGAACCCGCCACGCGCGCCTTACGGCTTGCGAGAAATCATCCGCGTATTCCGACTTATCGATGCTCTCCCCGGCTTCCCGAAACGCCGAAGAGTCCTTGATCATGAGCCAGCTTTCATAAATGCGGGGATATTTAAGGTTCCCGTCCTTACCTTGTTCCCGTGAAAGTATCCCGATATGTTCTTCCATGAGACCGGTGAAGGGACGGACAGCTTGAACTATAGGCACATGTTCCCTCCGGAACGGAATAAACGCGAAGGCTTCCACCTCGACAAGCCAGTCCGGCCGGCAAACATCGCCGTTCGTAAAAATTACGGGAATATCCGGAAATTTTGTCTCCACGGTCTTTTTGATGACCGCGTAATCCTGAGGCCGCTTGATATAGACGCGCAGGAATGGAATATGTTCAAGGTCTCCCAACCTCTGCGTCAGCATCATCTGGACGCTCTCAAGCATATAAAGCGTCTGCCGCACAGGGTCTCCGACATACTTGACGTACTGTCCTTTGGTGGATGCAGTGCCGGAAATACTTACGATCTCGCCGCCCATTGCGGGATCCCAAAAGAAATGAAACAGCCGCGGCCATCGGGTTATCCGATAGACCCGCGAAAGCAGGCCGTTCCATGTTCCGGTCAACAGCGTAAGCGCACCGATCATTTTGGGGGGAAGCACGGCCCCAAACAAAATGAAAGGATTCACGAGAAAGGTTACTGCCCTCGACCAAAGCGGCGGTTTTTTACCGCCCGACTTGAGCACCCCTTTGTCATATTCAAAAGGGTTCATCTGACGAGCGCTCTCAAGCCGGATGCCGGTCAGCCCGGCGTGTTTGGGTATCGTCGCGAGGGCCTCCATAACGATCGGCGGTGTTTCCGCCTTGCCTTTGCGCGACAACATCCCTATTCCCGTCGATGCCGGCCAAAAATCCAGATCCTGACTTGCCCCTTCGATCAGCCCTTCTCCGAACGGGAAGGCCTTGCCTCCGAGGCGGGTAGTAAAAAAGTCGTATCGGGCGTCATTCAGCCCCTGATAGAACTGGTATCCTCCGGGATCATCCTCAAGGATCCTCTCCTGATAGTACCAGGTACGCAGGACCTGCCGGTAATCGAGCGTCATGGATCCCGGGATCTTACCAAGACGTTTGAGTTCGGTTTCCGCCGCATTTAATTCGGCGAGCGTCTTTTCCATAACATTCCATGCCTGTCCGTAACCGGTCCTGCGATCGTTTTTTTTGTCTTCCGAGAATCCTTCAGAAACCTCTTGTACAAGCGGGTCGGGAGTGATGCCGCCAACATAGACCTGTATCATACCATCGTTTTCAACAGCAGCGACATGCTCACTAATCCGGTAGACGGCAGTATTTTTTCCATAAGCGGCGGAGATCTCAAACGCGAACATGCTTCCGTCCGCCGGAGATTGCTCAATGCAGGAGATAACAGGAGGCGCGACGCCGGTGCCATAGTATTCGAGCAGGGCCTGCCGGATCTCGTCGCGCTCTTCCATCGTAATATCCCCGAAAAAGACCTGCATCCGGGAAATATCGTCCTTGGTAATCCTCCCTTCGGCCAGAAGACGATCGAGATTCTCAAGCGCGCTACGGATCTGAACGCGTATTCTCTCTGCAGCCGGCACCCTTTGCCCATGCTCAGTCGGAACCACGGCAAAAAATGCCCACTTTGAGCCGACCCCGATCTCGGTGACCCGCAAGCGCGGCTCCATTCTCAAAGGCCCCGACTCTGTTGCCTCGAAATTCGTTTTAAGACGCGCGATGGGTTCCCGGACCGGTTTGAGAGCCTCGTCCGTCGGGGGAGCCTTATTCAATACGGTGTTCTTGTTCTTTCCGAGAGTAAGATCTACCTTCGAGGTATTGACCGCTCCGGCTGTAATACTGTTTATTACTTCTTCAGCTGTCCCCAGATAAATGTAGTCAGTAAAACCATTGCCCAGTTGTTTGGATCCCACTCTTTTGAGCCCGGATCTTTCGTACAATCTTATCGCGCTGGTATTCTCTGTGTTAACCTGTAGGGATATGTTCCTCGAAACCCCTGCCCCTGTCAGATGTGTAAACCCTTTTTCGTTAAGCTTCTTTGCCGCTTCATATAACAGCTCCGCGCCTATTCCCCGGCCTCGCATCGCGGGATCAACGGATATCCCGTGGACATATAGAGATGCTCCCAAAACACCGCTGATCTCTCCCCCCGGCCTTTCATAGGCAAGAACGTACCCTATAGGTTGACCCGCTTCATCAACCGCCACAAAACTATGTTCCCATTTCCCCCAGAAAACCCTGTCTTCTACCCTTCCATGATCACCCGCTTTCCAAAGATCGGCAAGAAATTCTTCTTCAGTCCACTGTGTGTGCATTATCTGGTTGTGAAGGTCTACTAATCTGCCTGAATGCATCCTGGCAAAATCTTTGGTCAACGGCCTCATTGTATAGGTTGCCGCCTGCCCCTTCTCCGGATGCGTCTCTAACGCGGGCCCGGTGATCTGGCCTTGATTTTTAGTATCATAATGCGCTCTCTCCGCCCCTACAAACCACACGCCTCTTAACGCTGGAAATTCCGGAGAATTGAAAAAATGCCGCTTATCTTCATCTGTTCGCGCTCCAAGCTCTAATAACTCGTCATCGTTAAGATCAGGATCCTTAAAAAAACGGGCCTCGATAGTCTTGTTCGTTGTTTTTAAATGAAACAAGGCGGCCTTATACTCTCTCTTTGTAGTAGTGAGAACGCCGTCCTTTAGTTTTGGCTCTATCTTCACTTCGCCGTTGGGAAAATAGAATTCATTAAGGCGTTTTATGGGGTTTTCGCGCGCGTTGCCGGATTCGATAAGGTTTCTTATTTCTCCGGCGGCGCTCATCATCCTGGCAACCATCTCGACCTCTGATCCGATCCCTTCAGAGAAAGACCGTGATCTGAGCTCAGGGGCAAGGGTGTAAGCAGGCATCGAAGGCGCCGCAAATGCCAGATCATTGAAAAGAAAGAGGCATGCCACTGCTAATGCTATGACGCGTATTGCTGAATTATTAATTTTTTTGCATATAAACATTTCTCTTATTTTAACAGGTTTTCAGGTTAACGCAAAAAAAGTTATCTATCTTTTTTCATACTAACCACAATAGAGTTCTGCGGGATGGAGTTTGCACGTCGTTGCGAGGGAGCAAAGCGACCGAAGCAATCTTTTAACCTGTCATGTGCGGGATGGAGTTTGCACGTCGTTGCGAGGGAGCAAAGCGACCGAAGCAATCTTTTAACCTGTCATGTGTGTTAAGAGTGCTTCGGCTATTTACTAAGTCCGCCGAAATCCTGAGCCATGGCATTTATCACGATGCGAAGGACTTCTTCACTCACTTCGTTCGTTCCTCGCAAAAACGGGATAAAAGTCTATTTTGCAAAACTTTATACTAAGCACAAAAAAAAGGGGTACACCTGTTCATACCAAGTAAGGACAGGCCTCTCCGTTTAAATTAAAGCCGCAATCTTTTTTGCACGGTTCGATCTTAACGGCAACCTCCGAACCCCTTACACTGCGTTTTATATCATTCTCCATTTTTGATGCTATTGAATGGGCTGCGACGAATGACATATCCTTTGGGAGGATTATCGTTACTTCTATGAACTTTTTTGGACCTGCCTGTCGGGTCTTGATATCCCTGAAATTACAATAGCTATCCGCATGGGCCCCAAGCTGAGCCACTATGTCTATTTTGTTTGTCTCGTCTATGGAAGCATCCAATAAATTGAAGAATGCCTGCCTCAAAAGTTTAATTGATGGTATCAGGATAACGGCGCACACTATTATAGTTACAACGGGATCTATATAACGCTCTATAAAATGGAACCTGGTCTCTCTTATTGCTATCATAAAAATAAAAGACGCCGCTATCGAGCAAGAGATAAACCCCTCCAGTTTATAATGCACCGCTTCTGCCCTGACTGCCGGCGACCTACTTTTCCGGGCAAGATCAAACAGAAAAAAAGATCCTGTAAAATTAAGCGAAAAACCTATGCTGCTTGAAATAAGACCCAGCCACGGGAAAGATATCCGGGACGGATGAAAAAAAGAATTGATGGCAAGCACCGAAAGGACCGCGGCTATACCGACCAGCACT
>JBAYES010000053.1:0-13187 GCA_041667545.1 Candidatus Omnitrophota bacterium
CCGAGACGTATCTTGACCGTGAAGCCTGGACCAGGAAGTCCGTGCTTAACACGTCCAATTCGGGAATGTTCTCCAGCGATAGGACGGTATCGGAATACGCCGAAAAAATATGGGGCGTATGAAGATGTACACCGCAAAGAAAGACGGGCCATGAAAAAGTATATTCTGCACCAGTCACACGGTGAAATAGAGACCCATATAGATTTCAAGGGTAACCTTAACGAAAGGCAGTATGAGGTGGTTACCGGGGCCGAAGGGCCGTGTCTTGTTCTTGCCGGCGCCGGAAGCGGAAAAACGCGCACTCTCATATACCGTCTCGCGTATCTTTTGGAACGCGGGGTTCCTCCCCGGAACATACTTCTCATGACATTCACCAATAAGGCCGCTAATGAAATGCGCTCCCGTACGGAAATGCTTCTCGGGTATCAGCCAAAAGGACTTTGGAGCGGGACCTTTCACCATGTCGGGAACAGGTCCCTGCGAATGTACGCGCACGAGCTTGGGATAAGCCCGGATTTCGGCATACTTGACCAGAACGATTCATCGGATGTCATAAAGGCGTGCATTAAAAAAGCCCGGGGAAAGACCAAAGACCCGGAATTTCCGAGAGCATCGGTACTGCAATCCATAATAAGCCTGTCAGCGAATACCGGTTCTTCAATAGCGGATATCGTGGATAAAAGATATCCATATTTTTTAAGAGTCCTGGAAGAGATAAAATCGGTGGGCGCCATGTATGCCGCGAAAAAAAGAGAGTCCGGCAATATGGATTATGACGACCTTTTGAGCAAATGGAAGTGGCTGCTTGAGAACGTTCCTTCCGCCCGGGACAGGTTCAGTTCCGAGTTCGAGTACATAATGGTAGACGAATATCAGGATACCAATTTTCTCCAGGCGGATATAGTGGACATATTGGGTTCCCGGCACAGGAATGTGCTTGTCGTGGGGGATGATGCCCAGTCGATATACTCTTTCCGGGGCGCGAGGGTGGAGAACATACTGAGTTTTCCCGAAAAATTCAAAGATGCAAAGGTTTTCAAACTTGAGACCAATTACCGTTCCAGCCCGGATATCCTTGATTTGGCGAATGATTCACTTTCCCGGAACCGAGCTCAGTTCAAAAAAGAACTTAAAGCGGTTAATCCTCGCATTGACGCTCCGGCTCTTGTTGAGGTAAAGGACCTTTACGCTCAGGCGTCTTTCGTGGCCCAGAGGGCGATGGAGCTGATATCCGAAGACGTTTCCGGGGCGGGGGATATAGCCGTTCTTTTCAGGGCGCATTACCAGTCTGCTGAACTTGAAATGGAACTTACCAAAAGGGGTATACCTTATGTGGTAAGAGGGGGCATAAGATTTTTTGAACAGGCGCATGTAAAAGACGTTCTTTCGTATTTACGGGTAGTATCTAACCCTTCGGATGAGACGGCGTGGTTGCGTGTCCTTGCTCTCTGTCCCGGAATAGGCCCGGGTTACGCCGAGAAGATATACAGCGCTTTCCGTTCGAGCGGCAGGCCCTTAATGCCGTATATAAGGAGCCAGGACCTTTCGGGGACTATTCCCCTGAAAGCGCGCGAAGGGTACAAGTTCTTCTCAAAAATAATGAAAAAACTTACGGATCCCGCCATGGGTGATGTTCCCGGAAATATGATAGAGGCGGTTCTCGAAGAAGGATATGAGACTTATTTACTTGCCAACTTTGACAATGCCAGGGACAGAATAGACGACATACATGAGGTGGTGAATTTTTCGCACAGCTATTCCGCGCTCAGGGACTTTCTTAACGATATAACCCTTAGAGAAAGTTTTAAGGGAGAGGTTTCTGATGCTCCGGAGGGAGGAAGCCTTATACTGTCCACCATACATCAGGCAAAGGGGCTTGAATGGGATACGGTTATGCTGATAGGTCTTTCGGAGGGGCAATTCCCTCACCCCAAGGCCATGGGAGAGGACGCGGAAATGGAAGAAGAGAGGCGGCTTTTTTATGTGGCCGTTACAAGGGCAAGGAAGTACCTCTATCTTATGCACCCTGTAATGAGATATGACCACAGGGAGGGGCTTATCTTTTCAAAAAGATCAAGGTTCCTCGAGGAGCTTGACCCGGCGGTTTATGAGCTATGGGAAGTCTCTTCATCGTCAGGCGGACGGGAAAATGGTCTTTACTCAAATTACGGCGAAGACAGGGACGCCCAAAGATATTTACGAACCGGAGACTTTGAGGATAATTTCGTGGAGCTCGACTGATTGAGGTGTCAGGCCTCCCCATTGGCCATTTTGATACTTCTGCTTTTGGCCAATGGGGAGGCCTGACACCACGGGAAAGAGGAGATCTTGGACATGGAGCAGGTGTCGGCGGGAGGCATAGTTTTCAAAAGGACCCCGGACGGGATAAAGGTCCTGCTTATTAAGGACAGGTTCGGCTATTGGACATGGCCCAAAGGCCATCTGGAAGAGGGCGAGAGGCTTCAGGATGCCGCGGTTAGAGAAATACGGGAAGAGACGGGTATATCGGATCCGGATGTGATGGAAGAGATAGGCGTTCAGAAATACAGCTTTCCCTCGGGAGATGAGAATATTTCTAAGATCGTTCATATTTTTCTCATGCGGTACACTGGAAATGAATCCCTCACGCCGCAGTTAGATGAGATATCCTCCGCGGAATGGTTTTCCCCGGAGGAGGCCATGGATAAAATAGGGTATGAGAATTCCCAAAATATTTTAGAGAGAGCTATAGTAACTTTTTCAAAAAAGAAAGGATAAGATGACGGATACAAAAGTAAAAGCGGTTTTTTTTGACCTTGGCAATGTTCTGGTGAGGTTTGACGTTGGAATTCTTGGTAAAAGCCTTTCACCGCATTCCAAGGTCAAGGACCCTGATTTTGAGAGCTACGTAGCGGATTCGCCCGATGTGAACCGGTACATGGAAGGCAAGATCTCTTCATCGCAATTTTACAACCGCACAAAAAGGCATTTTAAACTGGATATCAGTTATTCCGATTTTTACCGGGCATGGAACGGTATTTTCTATCCGTATCCCGAAGTAGAGAACATAGTCAGGAGCATAAAGAAGAAATATCCCGATATCCGGCTTATACTGGTATCCAACACCAATGAGACGCACTATTCTTATCTTGAGAAGGAATACGATGTGCTCGAGGCCTTTGACGAAAAGATACTTTCACATGAAGTCGGATGTCAAAAACCCGATCCCGATATTTTTATGAAAGCTTTGTCAGTATCGGGCGCTCTTCCGAAAGACATCTTCTACACCGACGACCGGCTGGACCTCATAGAAGCCGCCAGGGTCATTGGGATAAGAGCCTACCAGTTCACTTCCCACGATAAACTCACATCAGACCTCGCCAAAGTGAATATTCTTGTGTAAATCAGGGACGGTTCTCAATCTGAACCTACACCTGTCCTCATCTCAAAGCTACACCTGTCCCAGATCCGAACCTACACCTGTCCTTATCTCAAAGCTACACCTGTCCCCTCAGTGTTGTCATGCGCGGGTTGACTTACAGCAGGAAGGGCATGTGCTGCGCGCTTCGCTGCTTCGCCTGTTATTTCCACCATCGCGGTGTATGTGGCAGAAAGGCAGAACATTTTTATCCTATCCGGCGGCGAATCCGCTCCAGTGCTCCCACATACCCTCCCTGCTGTTTTACGGATTCCTACTGGAGACGTCCCCGCTATCAGTAGCAGGGACGGTTCTCAATCCGAGCCTACACTTGTCCCTGTTAAACTTCATTACGAAGATCGTAGCATCTTTGATACAAGTGTCTGGTGTTTCCTGCGAGGGACGTTCGATTTTCCCGGATAGAAAATATCTTCGCTCGACGGACGACCTCGTTCCCCCTATGGACTTCCGCGTAAGTTCCCAACTCCCCCCGAACACCAGAACCTGGCAGGAGCACAGAGATCCAACTTAGAATGTTAATTGAATTCAAAACAAAATATTGATTAAATTAAGAAGGTACTATTCGTCGGAATATCCCAGTTCGCGGAGTGAGGAGGGGTTCTTTTTCCACTTCTCCGCCACTTTCACCCAGAGAGAAAGCCATATCTTGCGGGAGAGTAGAGGCTCTATTTCTTTTCGCGAGGCCTCGCCGATCTTTTTCATCATCTCGCCGTTTTTACCGATGAGTATGGATTTTTGCGATGTTCTTTCAACGAAAATAACGGCCGAAACTTCCAGCATACCTCCCGGGGCCCTCTCTTCCATAGCTTCTACCGTCACGGCCACTGAATGCGGGATCTCCCGGAACGTGCGTTCGAGTATTTTTTCGCGGATGATCTCGCTTATCATGAAAGCGTCCGACTTATCGGTAAGCTGGTCTTCCGGGTAAAGGAACGGGCCTTCGGGAAGATAAGACTTAACTATTCTAAGCAGACCCTCAAGATCGTCCGGGCTGAGCGCGCTCATCGGGAATATTTCATCGAAGGGATAAAAGTCGCGGGCTTTTTGTATGATGGGAAGCAGGGACCTTTTGTCTTTTACGCGGTCGGATTTGTTTATTACGAATATTACCTTTTTATCTCCGGCCGAGGCTATAAGGCGTTCACGTATATTTTCGTCGTCCTTGCCGAAAATCATGTGTTTTTCAGTCATAAAAAGGACTATATCACTTTCCATAATGGAAGACTCCGCTCTTGAGAGCATCATTTTGCCCAAAAGATCATGAGGCTTATGTATGCCCGGAGAGTCAACGAAGACTATTTGAGTTTCTTTATCGGAAAGTATTCCTCTGACATTGTCGCGCGTGGTTTCCGGCTTCGCGCTTGTTATGGCCACCTTTTCCTTAACGAGCCCGTTTATAACAGTGGATTTTCCCACATTCGGCCGTCCGCATATCGCTACAAACCCTGATCTTGTCATAATGCTGTGATTATAACAGCGCCGCGGAGCGAAGTAAAGAGTAAGTATCAGGAAGAAGCAGCGAAGCGCGCAACACATCCCCTTCCTGCTGTAAGTCAACCCGCGCATGACAATACGTTCGCCGAATCGTACTCGGGGGTCAGACCCCTCCGATGCTGTTTGTCACATGCTCCGGCGTCTGACCCCATTGCGGGGACGTCTACAGGAGGGATCCGTAAAACAGCAGGGAGGGTATGTGGGAGCACTGGAGCGGATTCGCCGCCGGATAGGATAAAAATGTTCTGCCTTTCTGCTACATACACCGCGATGGTGGAAATAACAGGCGAAGCAGCGAAGCGCGCAGCACATGCCCTTCCTGCTGTAAGTCAACCCGCGCACGACAATACTGCGGGGACAGGTGTAGGATTGAGTTAGGGACAGATGTGGGATCAGATCTGGGACAGGTGTAGGATTGGATTGAGAACCGTCCCTGCTATTGAAGTGGTAAAACGTTTGTGTTATACTCCTCTTTGGTGAGACATTCATATAAACAGGGAGGTTTGAAATGGGTAAGATGTTAAGTGTTCTGGTAGGAGGTATAGTCCTGCTTCTGGGGCTTATACTTCTTGTTTCATGGTGGTTCGAATTTATGTTCCTTTTAAGAGGGATGGTTCCGGGCATGCTTATACTTGGCGGGGCTGTGGCCGTTCTTGCCGGGATAAGCGAATTCAAGGATACGATCAAAAGCAAAACAGAGAAAAAATGACAAAAAGAGCGGGAATCTTTCTGTTAGTATCTTTGCTTATCGCGGGATGTCGGGGAGATATAGAGGAACTTGAGAAGAAGGTTCTTGAAAGGGATCCGTCTTTCCAGTCGGTACTCGACGAGAAGGCTCATATGCTGAAAGAGCTTGAGGAAACCCGAAAAAAATATTCCGAGAGAAAGCTTCTCATAGAGGGACAGATAGCCGCTCTCAGGCAGGAAATGGAAAGATCCCGCGGTGAATATACAGCCAGGGTAGAAAGAACAAAGAAAAAGCTTGAACCCGAGATAACCGCTTTAAAGAACGAAATAAAGGCCAAGAGAAGGGCGATGGCGGTAAAGAATTCGGAGTTGAGAGCCATAGAAAAAAACATAAGCGAGATAAAAGAACTTGTACAAAAAGGCAAAAACCTTGAGATGACCCAGGAAGAAATGAGAATGTGGAACGAGAGGATGACGGCTCTTCTTAAGAAAAGGGAAAGCGCGGTAAAAGAAAGAGACAAAATGATCTTCGATGCGGAAACGAACGAGCTTAAGATAAGAGTGATAGAGGCAAGATAGACGGGAGAAAAATGAGGGTAAAGAGGGCTCTTATAAGCGTTTCAAACAAAGACGGTCTCGACCTTCTGGTAAAAACCCTTGAAGAGTCCGGTGTGGAGATAATATCTACAGGGGGTACGGCTGAACTTATAAGGTCTATGGGCGTCAAGGTCAGGGATGTTTCCGAATACACGGGTTTTGGAGAAATGCTTGATGGGAGGGTAAAGACCCTGCATCCTTTTATACATGCCGGTATACTTGCGGACAGGGACAATGATCTGCACATGCGGGACATGAAAAAAAAGGGCATACCCCTGATTGATATGGTGGTAGTTGACCTGTATCCTTTTGAAAAAACGGTTTCCCGGCCCGGTGTAAGTTTCGAAGATGCCATAGAGAATATCGATATCGGCGGTCCTACCATGCTGAGGGCTGCGGCAAAAAACTTTAAGCACGTTGCCGCCGTGAGCTCTCCGGAGCGGTATGCTGAGATCATATCCGAACTTAATGCATCTTCAGGGGAGATCTCCGAAAGCACGCTTTTCGCGCTTGCGAAACAGGTATTCGAGCTTACAGGCGGCTACGATTCGAAGATAGCCTCTTATCTTTCGACTGTTCGCTCGGCTGAGGGAAGCAACAAGGATAAACCATCTTCCGAACCCTTATCCGAACAAGCTCTGCCGGGTAAGGTCAATATCGATCTTGAAAAATCGCTTGATCTCAGGTACGGCGAAAATCCGCATCAGAGAGGGGCTTTTTACACTCAGAGGAGCACCTCCTCTGGGTGGATGGGGAAAGACATGCTTCTTCAGGGAAAAGAACTTTCTTTCAATAATATTCTCGATCTCAGCGCGGCTTTGGATATAGTTTCGGGTTTTAAGGAGCCCGCCGCCGCCGTTATAAAACACAATAACCCTTCGGGCGCGGCATGGTCCGATGGCGTTGAAAAGGCTTTTTTGGATGCCCTTAATTGTGACCGTATGAGCGCTTTTGGAGGGATAATCGGCTTGAACCGGCCTGTAGACGGCCGTCTGGCCGGGACGATCCTTTCCGAGGCCGGTTTTTTTGAATGTCTTATAGCTCCCGGTTATGATAAAAAAGCGCTTGAGATATTCAGTGAAAAAAAGAATTTAAGAGTAGTAAAATATTTTCCCGACGCGTTGAGCCCGGGTGACGGGTTGGATATAAAGAAGATACGGGGAGGGTTCCTTGTTCAGGATGCCGACAGTGACGACGCCGGATGCCCGGATCTTAGAGAAGTAACACGCAGGAAAATATCCTCGGAAGAAAAGAACAGCCTCCTCTTTGCCTGGAAGATAGCCCGTTTTGTGAAAAGCAATGCCATTGTTCTTGCCGCGGGGACAAGGACGGTCGGGATAGGCGCGGGCCAGATGTCCAGGGTCGATTCGGTTGATGTGGCGATAGCTAAGGCCGGAAAGCTGGCCAAAGGAGCCGTTCTGGCCAGTGACGCTTTTTTCCCCAAGCCCGATTCTATACATAAGGCTCATGCCGCCGGCATAAGCGCCATAATACAGCCGGGAGGGTCTATCCGCGACAAGGAAGTTATAGAGGCCTCTGATGAAGCCGGTATAGCCATGGTCTTTACTTCTAAAAGGCACTTTAGACATTGAATGAAGCCGCGATCCATATCCTATGAAAAAATATAAAGACGCGCTGCTGTATCTGGACACTTTTATCAATTATGAAAAGAAAGGGTTTAAGCGCGGAGCCGATCTTGATCTTGGCCGGGTGAGGGCGGCTTTGCGGAAGCTGTCCCGGCCTGAGAGAAGGTATGTTTCTGTGCATGTCGCCGGAACAAAAGGGAAGGGTTCGGTATCGGCATTCACAGCGTCAATATTACAGCGATCCGGCATGAAGACGGGTCTTTACACTTCGCCGCATTTGTCCACGACCCGGGAACGAATACGATTCAACGGCAGAATGATCGGTAAGAGAGACTTTGCCGAAGCGGTGTTCTTCCTTAAAAAAAAACTGGGAAATGACGCGAACAGCAAGCTTACCTATTTCGAGATAATGACGCTTCTCGCCATGAGTTATTTCGCCTTTAAAAAATCGGATATAGCTATTTTTGAGACGGGAATGGGCGGAAGATTGGACGCCACTAATGTAATAAAGCCGGTAGTTTGCTGTATAACGCCTATAAGCTACGATCATACGAGCGTATTGGGCCGGAGTTTAGAAAAAATAGCGAAAGAAAAAGCGGCTATAATAAAAAGAGGGTCGGTTTGCGTGAGTTCGCAGCAGAAAGCCGGCGCGCTCAAGGTAATAGAGGAAAGATGTCTTCAGGTTAACTCCCGTCTTATTCTGGCCGGCAGGCAAGTGAATAGCGTGGTAAAGGATTTTGGCCCGAGGGGGACCCTGTTTGATATCATTACTCCGTCGGGACGATACCGTAACTTAAAAACGAAAATGCCGGGGAAATTCCAGACAGAAAATGCCGCCGCCGCGGTCGCTATATGCGAAGAGGTTCGCAAAAGAACGGACCGGGCAGAGTTAACGGAAAGCGATGTCAGAAGAGCCGTAGGCAAAGCTTTCATCGCGGCAAGAATGGAGGTGCTGGCTTCAGCCCCCTTTATCGTCATAGACGGCGCGCAAAACGCCGCAAGCGCCGAAAAGATATCAAACGCGGTTCGTGAAACTTTCAATTACGACAAGCTGGTCCTTATAACCGCTTTCTGCGGGGATAAGGACATAAAGGGCTCATGCCGGGCTTTCGCGGAAATTGCCGACGCTGTTATAGTGACCCGCGCCCGGACACCCCGCTCCGCGAACCCGGTAAAAATAGCAAGTTGTTTTTCCCGGGGAAAGGTTATAATAGCGGAAAGTCCCGGAGAAGCTTTGAGGAGGGCAAAAGAAATATCCGGCAAAAAAGATCTTATACTTGCCGCGGGATCATTATATCTCGCGGGAGAGATCCGGGAAATAGTAAAGGGAAGAACATCTTTATGAGTTTTGAGAAGAACGATACCATAGCCGCTATATCCACTTCTATCGGGCCGGGCGGAATAGGAATAGTAAGAATAAGCGGGCCCGAAGCCCTGGCTGTGGCGGACGCTGTTTTTATTCCATCGGGAAAGGACAAACCTTCGGAATGTCCCAGCCACACCGTGCATTATGGACATGTAAGACAGCCTGAAACGAGCGAAACACTGGATGAGGCGCTCATTTCAGTAATGCGTTCCCCCCGGACATACACTTTAGAGGATATAGTTGAGATCAGCTGTCATGGAGGGCAGATGTCCCTTAAAAAGGTCCTTAACGCATGTATTATAGCGGGGTCGCGTATTGCCGAACCGGGAGAATTTACAAAGCGGGCTTTTGTCAACGGGCGCATAGATCTCGCGCAGGCCGAGGCCGTGATGGACATCATAAGCTCCGAGACCGAAAAAGCCCAGCGCCTGGCCCTATGCCAGCTTGAAGGAGGGTTTTCGGCAAGAGTGGAAGAATTCCGGGAAAAGCTCATAGGCATACTTGCCCTTATTGAGCTTGCCCTGGATTTTTCCGGTGAGGACGTAGAGATGCCTTCGGGGTCCGGGGTGCTATCGGAGATAAGAAAAATAGCGCGGGATATTGAGGCCTTTTCCGGAACCGCGCGCGGGGGAATGATGGTAAGATACGGCTCGGACATCGTTATATGCGGAAAACCCAATGTGGGAAAATCCAGTTTGATGAACGCTCTTTTAAAGCACGAAAGGGTCATTGTAACTCCCATAGCGGGGACGACGCGTGATGTTGTGGAGGAATCCATAATACTGGACGGTGTAAAAGTAAGATTATCGGATACGGCCGGGATAGTGGATACAGAGGACCGCGTGGAGAAAGAAGGCATAAGGAGGTCCAGAGAAAAACTTTCTTCCGCGGATCTTGTAATATTTATGGTAGACTCTTCCTCGGGGGTAACCGAACAGGATATCGGCATATATAATGCCGTGAAACTCAAAAAGAACGTGATAGCCGTTAACAAGACGGATCTTGACGAAAAAGTCAGCGCCGGGCAAGCCGCAAAAATTTTCGCGAACCAGGATGTGGTAATGATCTCAGCCCTCAAAAAGCGGGGTCTCGAGGAACTGGAAAGGGCTATTACGAAAAAGCTTTTTTCGGAAAGCCCGCTGCCGTCCGGAGAATCTCCGGTTATCATGAACGCGAGACATGCTGACTGCATGGAAAAAGCCGTTTCAGCTGCGCGAAAAGCGATGGAAACGGCCGAGAGCGGCGGAAATTTTGAGCTTATAGCCACAGACATAAGAGAATCCGCCCATTATCTCGGGCTCATTACGGGAAAAACAATAGAGGATGACGTTCTCGGCAGGATATTTTCAGGATTTTGTATCGGGAAATAACATGGTTTTGCAGGGATAGTGTTGTACCAGGATTTTGGGTTCAGTTAAAATGTTGCTACGGATCGGGACTATGTGATCCGTACAGGGAGGATCCACGCCGGGCGGAGGGGCCCTGGTAGGATTACATAGTTCCGATCCTAAAGAGGAATAGTGAGCGAAGGTAGTACGGTATAACTTAAGACGGTATAAAAGACAGGCCGGCGAATTTGGAGGATGAAATGGACAAAGAGAAAATAATGAAAGCTGTAAAGGATATACTTGAAGCGATAGGCGAAGACCCCTGTAGGGAAGGTCTTAAAGAAACCCCTCGAAGGGTCGCTGAAATGTACGCCGATATTTTTCAGGGGACTAACAAGGATGCTCACGAGGAACTTAAGGTATTTTTCGAACAGGAACATGATGAGATAATTTTGCTTAAGGATATCCCCCTTTATTCCGTTTGTGAACATCACATGGTGCCTTTTATAGGGAGCGCCCATATAGCGTATATCCCTCGAGGTAATAGAATAACCGGACTAAGCAAGATAGTTCGCGTAGTCGATATGCTCTCAAAGAAACTTCAACTTCAGGAACGGCTTACGACCGAGATAGCCGAAGTTCTTATGACAAAACTCGATCCCAAAGGGGTTCTTGTCATTATTGAGGCGGAGCATCTTTGTATGAGCATGCGCGGTGTGAAAAAGCCGGGGATAACTACGACCACAAGCGCGATAAGAGGAGTGTTCAGGACAAGCCAGAAAACCCGTCAGGAAGCCCTGTCCCTGATACGCGAAGGCAGAAAAAACTTTTAGGTCTCTTGATATGTAACATTTCAGTTATCTGCAGTAAAGTCCTCCGCCGTCGTCACGAGGAGCCCCCGAAGGGGGCGACGAAGTGATCTCATAATATGAAAATATTTCGGAGGGAGAATTGCTTGTGCAAATCGATTCCTGTATAATGTTTCATAAGGCTACCTCCTTCTTTTGTTGGGACACGTTCGACACGAACATGAGCCCGGTTAAATGTTGGGATATATTCTATCGTGAATATAAGCCCGGTGAATGGAGGTAGCTTTTTCATGTTATCAAACGATTGCTTTACTCTTGATATTTTCCTGAATAAGTAATATATTGTCATAGGTAATGAAACAAATGGGAAATGCCCATTTGACACTATATGGGAAATATGATATACTTAAGCTGAGTAGAAGGGAGGCTATGATGAACAAGGCCAAAATGATACACATAGAAGATGACTTCGAGGAGATCGAATCCAAGAGCGTTGATCAGCGGAACAGGCTTGTCCTGCCTACGGCTCAAGGGGGCACTGAAATAAAAAGGGTAAGAGTATATATGAATTCCCGGGGAGAGGTTTTGATCAGGCCCGTAGTCGAGATCCCCGCGTCGGAGATGTGGCTTTACCGGAACAAAAAGGCTTTGGCTTCCGTGAAGGGGGGCCTGGACGAGGCCGCCAAGGGGGAAGCCAAAGAGCTTGATGTAGAGTCTTTGGATTAACGGGCGGGAGAAAAATTTGTTTAAAATATTTCTCACTCCGGAAGCAGAGAGAAACCTTAATCGCCTGAAAGCAAATAAAAGCCTCGAGAAGAAGTATAAAGCCGCGGTAAAAGCGTTGAAATATCTGGCCGATAATCCCCGGCATCCAGGTTTGCAGACACACGTCTTTGAGAGCCTTTCCGATCCGAACGGGGAAAAAGTCTTTGAGGCCTACACGGAACAGAACACCCCTGCCGCATACAGGATATTCTGGTTCTACGGCCCTCAAAAAGGCGAAATAACCATATTCGCTATAACACCTCATCCATAAAATCGTGGTGAGATCGTGAAAAAAAGGGGTTACTGATGACGCACATTTAGCCCCGGCAGCTGCCGCATAAAATCCTGCCACGGTAAAAATTCAATATTATCGGCTGTAAAGGGACGCGGAGTTAAACAGACGCACAGCGCCTTTGTGTATTTGTGGTCTTTGATAAAGCTTTTAAGACCCCTGACCTGGCTTGGCCGCGGCCCGGTTGATGCCTTTATCTCAATTGCCCAGATTTCATCTTTGAACTCCAGTATCAAATCCACTTCCGCACCGTCAGTAGTCCTGAAAAAGCTTGATCTTACTTCAGCCTCGGAATAATCCAATGATCTCTGTGTCTCAACCATGATAAAATGTTCAAAAGCCTTCCCGTAAGGAGGCGTTCCCGAAACTAAACCGCCGGAGAGCTCGTTCTTTAAGGCAGGTATTATTCCGCAGTCAAAAAAGTAAAATTTAGGATGTGCCACTATTTTTGTCCGGTGAGATTTTCCGTAAGGATACAGTAAAAATCCTATCAAGGTATCTTCCAGAATATGGAAATACTCTTTTACGGTTTTTGAATGAACTCCAACCTCGCGGGCTAAATTCTGAAAGTTGATTAAGTTTCCGTTCTCATATGCCGCCAGCTCAAGAAATCTGGCAAAAGCCGGGATATTCCTGGTTAATGATTCCTGCCTGATTTCCTCCTGGAGATAGGTTTCTATATAGCTTTTCAGTAATCTGATTTTATCCTGTTTGTTTTTTTCCAAGGCGATTTTAGGCAGTGTTCCAAAATGCATCGCCTCTTCAAGCACAAAATTGCTCCCCAGTTCCTTATGCGTAAAAGGGTACAGGCCTAATGTAATGGCCCTTCCCCCCAGCAGGTTTAC
>JBAYES010000054.1:0-12824 GCA_041667545.1 Candidatus Omnitrophota bacterium
GAGAAGATAGCTAAATGGCTCAAGGCCCTGATAGAGGCTGATATTGACGTTAAACGGGGTAGAAAAACCCCTTCTTTGTCGCTTGAGACTCTTGTTCTGAAGCTTTCCGGGGCATGACAAAAAGAGCTATATCTTGTAACATTTCAGTTATCCGCGGAAATGTAGCGTTTCCACGCCCGTCGTTGCGAGGAACGAACTAAGTGAGTGACGAGTAACATTTCAGTCTTCCGCAGTAATTCCGCGTTCCACCGCCCGTCGTTGCGAGGAACGAACGAAGTGAGTGACGAAGCAATCCCAATAAAAAAATATTATTGGATTTTTTGCAAAATAAAAAATATCTGGTGTCATCCGAGCGATTTTAACCCAAGGAGTTTATCCGCTTCGCCAAGAGACTGGAACGGCATAAGGATGAAATATTCACGTTCCTGACATTAAAAAGCCAATATGTGAACGGAAAAAGTAAGGCGCTTTTGAAAGTCATAACGAGCCCGTCGTAAATAACCAACGAAATAGATCAGTTTATTGAAATCACTTTGTCGCCCCCCTTCGGGGGCTCCTCGTGACGACGGCGTAGGAATTTACTGCAGATGACTGAAATGTTACTATATCTTAGACCAGTCTGATCTTAATCTTGATATTTTTCGTGACGCGTAACCCTTCTTAATGATGTTTTTCTTTACCGCTCTGTCCAGCTTGGATTCCAGAGTCTTAAGGGCGGCGTCCGCTTCTTCCCGGGACGGTTTTTTTATAAGCTCGCGGACTTTTTTGGTAAGTGTTCTCAATTCCGATCTTTTCGCGGTGTTCCTATCGTGTCTTTTTTTGTCCTGCCGCAAACTCTTCATGGCGGCCTGTTTATTTGCCATTTCTATCTCCTTGACTATTTTATATTTTTATCGCGATCCAACTCTATGGAAGGACGAATATATCACGGAAACCCGCGTCTTGTAAAGGACTTTTTAGGGATTCTGTGGTAGTATATTGCCCTATGACGAATAGAAAATTGATAAAGTCGACGGGGGTTATAGGGTCGGCCACAATAACAAGCAGAGTGCTCGGATTTATAAGGGATATACTCATCGCGGGCAGGTTCGGCACGGGGCTTTTGGCTGACGCTTTTTTTGTGGCTTTCAGAATACCCAACATGCTGAGAGATATGGTGGGTGAAGGCGCTATGACAGCGGCTATAGTTCCTGTCCTTACCGAGTATAACCATACAAGGACAAAAGAAGAGTATTGGGCCGCGGCCAGGGTAATACTTAACCTGATGCTCGTGGTCCTTATAACGCTGTCCGCCGCGGGCGTTTTTTTTGCCCCGCTTGTTGTAAGGATCATTGCCCCGGGGTTTCTGGCGAATGCCGAAAAGTTCCAGGCAACGGTCTTTATTACCAGGATGATATTTCCGTACCTTCTTCTTCTTGGTATGGTCGCCTACAGTAAAGGCGTGCTGAACTCCCTTAACTATTTTACATCTCCGGAATTCGCCCCGGTAATACTTAACGCTACAATAATCTTGTCTCTTCTTCTTCTTTGCCCCGTAATAGGCATAAACGGGCTTATTGCCGGGGTGCTGTTTGGAGGCATATTTGAAGTTCTTCTGCAGATATGGCCTTTAAAGGTAAGGGGATTCACGCTTAAGGGGCAATTTGTTCTTAAACATCCCGTAGCTAAAAGAATAGGAAAGCTGCTTATCCCCCGAGCCATAGGTACCGCTGTCTACCAGCTTAGTGTGTTTGTAGATACGGTCCTGGCATCGCTTGCATGGGTAGTGGGGCCCGGAGGCGTTGCGGCGCTTTATTATTCCAACAGAATGGTGCAGCTGCCGCTTGCCGTTTTTGGTATATCTCTCGCGACTGCCGTTCTTCCCAAAATGACGAAAGAGGTGGCGCTTAAAGACACAGATCAGCTTAAAAAGACCATATCTTTTTCTTTGAGGACAGTGTTTACCATAATGATGCCTTCCGCGGCCGGACTTGCCATTCTATCGCGGGAGATAATACGCGTTCTTTTTGAAAGAGGGGAGTTTACGGCATATTCTACTGGAATAACTTCTTCCGCGCTTTTTTTCTATAGTTTCGGGCTATGCGCTTATGCCGGAATAAAGATACTTGTCAGTGTGTATTATTCCATGGGGGATACAAAAACCCCGGTTAGAACGGCCGCGAGGGCGCTTTTTATAAACCTTGTTCTTAATCTCGCTCTTATGTGGCCCCTCAAAATAGGAGGACTTGCTCTGGCCACTTCCATAGCCGCGACCGCGAATTTTGTAATGCTTTATGTACTCCTGACCAGAAAGATAGGAGATTTTGGCACATGGGAAATACTGACACTTCTGGTAAAGGTTTTTTTCTCTACCGCGATAATGGGTCTTTTTATACTTTTTGCCGTAAAAACCGTTTTGCCGATGCCCGAGGGCTTTTTGTGGAGTGTTTTAAGGCTGGCGGCCATAATTGTCTCAAGTGGAGCGGTATATGTGATATCCTGCTATTTAATGCGTGTAGATGGAGTAATAAGCTTATTTAGAAGCACAAAAAATAGATAAAATGGTAAATTTTCACAATGCTATTATTAAAAAGGTGAAAGAGCTTCCCGGCTGTCCCGGGATATACAAGTTTTTGGACAAAAAGGGAAAGGTTATTTATGTAGGGAAGGCCATAAACCTGAGAAAAAGGGTTTCTTCTTATTTTCGTAAAGGTAAAGTTTTTGACTCCCGGCTTAGTTTGCTTGTAAGCGAAATAAAAGGGATAGATATTGTAAAAGCGTCCTCTGAAGCCGAAGCTCTTATTTACGAGGCCGGACTGATAAAGGATCTTTCCCCCAGATTTAACGTAGAACTTAAGGACGATAAGTCGTATCCATTCCTCAAATTGACCGTAAATGAGAAATATCCGAGACTCTTTATAACACGCAGAAAGGTGAATGACGGCGCGCTTTACTACGGGCCGTATACCGATTCCAAACTTCTTAAGGAAGCGCTTGTTTTTATGAAAAAAGTTTTTTTACTGAGATCCTGCCGGGTTTTGAAAAAAAAGATCTGTCTGGAATATCACATAGGACAATGTTCCGCGCCCTGCGAGAAAAAAATATCCAAGGAAGAATACGGCCTTATTACCGCGCGGATAAGGCGGTTTTTGGAAGGCAAAAAAGACGAGCTTGTAAATGGACTGGAAGATGATATGAAAAGATACTCTGAGAACAGGCAATATGAAAAAGCTTTAGAAGCGAAAAACGCGCTGAAAGCGCTTACGGCGGTGCGGCAGTACCACGATATGGCCTCGCATCCCGTTTATGGCGAGCTGGATGAACTTAGAAGTGTTCTGGGCCTGGAGGCCGAGCCCGATGTCATAGAATGTTTCGATGTTTCCAATATATCGGGGATGTACGCTGTTGGGGCTATGGTGAGTTTCGTTTCGGGAAAACCTTCAAAAAGCGGATACAGGAAATTCCGGATAAAGAGCGTGTCCGGAATAGACGATTATTCCATGATAAGGGAAATAGTTACACGCAGGTACGCGCGTCTTATAAAGGAAAAAAAACCTTTGCCCGATATCGTAATGATAGACGGCGGTAGAGGCCATCTATCGGTGGTTGAGAAGGTAATGGAAGAACTGGGGATAAAAGGCGTAAAGCTTGTCGCTATAGCCAAGGAACATAATCATCTCTATGTTCAGGGAAGACGCCTTCCCATAAGGCTTTCCCCGGGGTCGGGTGTGCTTTTCCTTATCCAGCGGATCAGGGACGAGGCCCATCGCTTCGCCATTACCTATCACAGGCATCTTCGAAGTAAACAAGTGGGGTAGGTCGAGGCATACTATTTCCTTTAACGGCAGGGAGTGGTTGCCATATCCCTACCAGGGCCCGCATGCCCCGCCTGTCTTAAGCGAAGCAAAGTAAACGGAACTTTTGGCGGGGTCCGCCCGGTGTGGATCCTCCCTGTACGGAACATGGCAACCACTCCTTGCTGCAAGTAAACGGCAAATATGATCTAACGTAACACCTCAGTTCTCCGCGGAAATGTCGCGTTTCCACGCCCGTCGTTGCGAACCCGCCGAAGGCGGGTGAAGCCCTTCGTATCGTGATAAATGCCATGACTCAGGATTTCGGCAGACTTGGAATAGGGCCGAAGCAATCTTCCTCCGACGTCGTTGCGAACCCGCCGAAGGCGGGTGAAGCAATCTCAATAAATACAATAAGTTATGAGATCACTTCGTCGCCCTGTACCGTACGGTACAGGGCTCCTCGTGACGACGGTGTAGGAATTTACTGCAGATAACTGAAATGTTACGATCTAACAATAGATCCGCTTGTTCTTGGCATAGGAAAAGTGTCAAAGAAATATCGGCAACGGCTTGGTGACGTGCCGGGGTTTACATGGCCGGGGCATACTGGTATAATGTGCGGAACACAAGGAGAAGATACTGATGATAAAAGAACTTAAAGAAATTATTGCCTTACTCGATTCTAAATTAGCGGAGATCAGGGGGTATCTTTGACCTTGCTAAAAGCATCTTTAGAATGGAAGAGCTTGAAGCGGAACTGAATTCCCCGGAGATATGGAAAAATCAGGAGAAGGCGGACGCGCTTTCCAAAGAGCTAAGAGCCATAAGGTCAAAAGTAAAGCCGTATCTGGAAGTGGAAGAAAGCTTTAATTCTCTGGCGGAACTTGCCGAAATAGTCGACGAAGATGATACGGCGTCAATAGAAAGCCTTAAGCAGGACGCGGCCGTGATACTCAAAAAAGCGGAAAAGGTCGAGTTTAAGTGTCTTATGGGAGGCGAGGCCGATAATTGCGACGCGATATTGAGCGTTAACGCGGGAGCCGGAGGCACGGAATCATGCGACTGGGCTTCCATGCTTTTCAGGATGTATCTGAGATGGGCGGAAGAGCATGATATGTCCATTGAAATAGTAGACCAGCTTCCGGGAGAAGAGGCCGGTCTCAAGAACGCCACGTTCCTCATAAAAGGCGAACTTTCATATGGGAACCTGAAGGCCGAGGCGGGAGTACATCGCCTTGTAAGGATATCTCCTTTTGATTCCAATAAAAGAAGACATACATCTTTCGCGTCGGTGGATGTTGTGCCGGACATAGACAAGGCGATAGAGATAACCATAGACGAGGGGGATCTCAGGATAGATACGTACAGGTCTTCGGGCGCGGGCGGCCAGCATGTTAATGTCACCGATTCGGCCGTAAGGATAACACATATTCCCACGGGCATAGTTTCTCAGTGCCAGAAAGAAAGGTCCCAGCATAAGAACAAAGCCACGGCCATGAAACTCTTAAAAGCCAAGCTTTACGATAAGAGAAGGCGCGAAGATGAAGATAAGCTTATGCAGGCACGTGGCGAAAAGAAAAAAATAGAATGGGGCAGCCAGATACGTTCGTACGTGCTTCATCCCTATAAGATGGTCAAGGACCATCGCACTTCCCACGAGACATCGAGCGCTGAACGTGTTCTGGAAGGCGACCTTGACGATTTTATCGAAGCGTACCTCAAGATGTCCGCCACAAAGTGAACCGGGGAACTCCGGAGAAATAACACCGGGAAGGAAATAATATGTTCGCGTTTTTAATGAAATTGTTCGGCACACAGAACGAGAGAGCCATGAAAAAACTCATGCCTCTTGTCGATGAGATTAACACCCTGGAGAGCCGGGTTTCGGCGCTTTCGGACTCGGAAATGAAGGAAAGGGCGGCCGAGATAAGGAAAAGCGTTATTGCCGCCAAGGAACTGGCAAGCGCCGAAATAGAAGAGATACGCGAAAAAATAAATACCTCGGGTTCCGAACAGGAACGCAACAAACACAAAAAAAGCTTAAGAGATGTCAAAAACCGGATACTTGACGATAAACTGCCGGAAGTTTTCGCGTTGGTGAGAGAAGCTTCCAAAAGAACGATAGGATTACGGCATTTCGATGTACAGCTTCTTGGAGGGATAGTCCTTCATCAGGGGAAAATAGCCGAGATGACAACGGGGGAAGGAAAGACCCTTGTTGCCACGCTTCCCGTTGTGCTTAATTCCATGAACGGTGAAAGCGTTCACGTAGTTACGGTAAACGATTATCTGGCTAAAAGAGATTCGGAATGGATGGGGCCGGTATACAATTTTCTCGGCCTGAGCGTGGGAGTCATACAGCATGATATGCGACCGGAAGACAGGCAGAAGGCCTATGCCTCCGACGTGGTTTACGGGACCAATAATGAGTTCGGGTTCGACTATCTCAGGGATAACATGGTTCTCTACAAAGAGAGCGCGGTACAGGGATACCTGGGGTACGCGATAGTCGACGAAGTCGACAGCATACTGGTGGACGAGGCCAGGACGCCGCTTATAATCTCGGGACCGGTAGACGAAACTAACGAGGCGTATGACCTTATGAGGCCCATAGTACAGGAAGTTGTGAGAGCCCAGAGGAAAACAGTGTCGGATTATATGTCGGAATTCCGCAAGGTGTACAAAGAAGGAGATAACGAAAGGGCGGGAAACCTTCTTTATCTGATACACAAGGCCGAACCTAAGAACAGGGAACTTCTGGATACAATACTTAAGGATCTTAAGGCAAAGTCTCTTTTTGACAAGGCGCAGGGTATGCTGGAAAGCAAGGTGATGGAAAAAGAAAGAGACCAGTTCTTGGAAGAACTTTTTTATATTTTTGACGAAAAGACAAGAGAAGCCACCTTCAGCGCCAAGGGCCAGGTCTTTATGAAGGAAAAATTTGACTTCGAGTTCATGCTGGAAGATATCGAGTCTTCTCTGGCGGAACTTGCCGATGCAGATATGCCCGAAGAAGAAAAGACGGCGCGTGAGATGGAGCTTGTGGCGGCTTATTCGGAACATCAGAAAAAGGTAGACAGTATAAAGCAGCTTCTCAAAGCATACATACTGTTCCAGAAGGACGTTGATTATGTGGTGCAGGACAACAAGATAGTCATAGTGGACAGTTTTACCGGCAGAATGATGCCCGGCCGGCGGTTTTCCGACGGCATACATGAGGCCATAGAGGCCAAGGAAAGAGTTGAGGTGCAGAAAGAAAGCCAGACGCTTGCCACTATAACCCTGCAGAACTTTTTCAGGATGTATGACAAGCTTGCGGGAATGACAGGTACGGCAAAAACGGAAGAAGGCGAGTTTGAGGGGATCTATCTTCTGCCCGTCCTGCAGATACCCACCAATAGGCCCATGCGGAGAGAAAGCATGCCTGACAGGATATACAAGACCGAAAAAGAAAAATTCAATGCCGTTGTCGAAGAGATAACCGTTGAAAATTCCAAAGGGAGGCCGGTACTTGTAGGCACCATATCAATAGAAAAATCCGAATACCTTAGCCGTCTTCTCGGCAAAAGAGGGGTTAAGCACAATGTTCTTAACGCCAAGTATCATGAGAAAGAAGCCCAGATAATAGCCCAGGCCGGCAGGTTCGGAGCCGTGACAATAGCTACCAACATGGCCGGAAGGGGGACGGATATACTCCTCGGAGGCAACCCCGAGAACCTGGCCGAGGAAGCTCTTGCCAAGCTTGAAATAGAAGAAGACCGGGAAAGGGAAAAGGTCTACGAAAAATATCTTAAGGAATTCGAGGTAAAAACGAAAGAAGAAAAGGAAAAGGTGCTCGAAGCCGGCGGATTGCATGTTCTCGGCACAGAAAGGCACGAAGCGAGAAGAATAGACAACCAGCTCCGGGGAAGGTCCGGACGTCAGGGCGATCCGGGATCAAGCAGGTTCTATCTTTCACTTGAAGACGACCTTATGAGGATATTCGGTTCTGACAGGATAAAGATGATAATGGACCGTCTTGGCATGGAAGAAGGGGAAGTAATAGAAAATCCTCTTGTAACAAGGGCCGTAAGCACCGCCCAGAAAAGGGTTGAAGGGCAGAACTTTGAGGTAAGAAAACATCTTTTGAAATACGATAATGTTATGAACCAGCAAAGAGAGATAATATACGGCAGGAGGAACAGGGTGCTTGCCGAAGAGTCTCTCAAAGAAGAGTTTTTCGAATGTCTCAACGCGGGAGTGGACGCTCTTCTCGGCGGGTGGGATGATCTTCCGGATGAGAAGGCTCTTTCAAAGGACCTTATGATGAGGTATGCCATAAGCATAAAGCCCGAAGCGATGGAGAGCCTGAACTCCGAAGAGGTGAAAGGCCTTATATCCGAAACCGCCGAAAAGGCCTATCAAGCCCGTGAGAAATTTATAGGCGAAGAAAGGATGAGGCACATAGAAAAAATGCTTATGCTTTCGACAATAGATACCAGCTGGAAAGAATATCTCAGGGAGATAGACGACCTCAGAGAGGGGATCTCATGGCGCGCTTACGGCCAGAAAGACCCCCTTATAGAGTTCCAGCACGAGGCGTTCCAGCTTTTCAGCGACCTTATGGCCAAGATAGACAGCGAGACGGCCGAAGGTATAATGAAAATGACCGCAATGGAGGAAGCATACAAGAAGAACGCCTTCCAGAGCGGAAAGGCCGTTCTGAGGCATAGCCAATATTCTTCCCTGGGATCTTCATCTTCCGGCCAGGACGAAGTTTACGACGAGCCTTCATCTGAAGCGGGGCGCGGGGGGTTCGCTCCGGCCGCGCGTCCTTCCTCAAAACCGGACTCCACTTTTAAAAGAGAAGAGCCCAAAGTCGGCCGTAACGAGCCTTGCCCGTGCGGGAGCGGAAAGAAATACAAAAAATGCTGCGGAGAATGATAGCCAAGATCCCCGGATTTCCCGGGGGGGGCGGCACAAAAAACACACTGCTTGCCGTATTTTCGGGTTTAGCCGCTTTCGCGGCTTTCCCGCCTTTCGGCCTTTCAGCCGCGGCATGGTTTGCTTTTGTTCCTCTTTTTTATCTGGCGGCAAGGTGCGGGTATAAAAAGACCTTTTGGTATTCTTACCTGGCCGGAGTGGTTTTCTGGGGAAGCGTTCTTTACTGGCTTACGGTCGTTAGCGTTCCCGGGTTCATTATGTTCGTTCTTGTTCTGGCGGTTCTTTACGGCTTGTTCGGGATGATGGCTAAAATAGCCCTGAAATACTCCATGAACTTTTTCGTCATACCTTTCTCATGGGTAGCTTTGGAGTACATAAGAGCGAACATTTTTACCGGATTTCCCTGGGCGCTCCTTGCGCATTCACAGTACCGGAATCTTAATATCATACAAATAGCCGATATCACCGGAGCTTACGGGGTGTCTTTTATAATAATGACGTTCAATCTGGCCTTGTACAGCTGGGTTTCAGGGGCCAAAAAGAGAACGGCGCATGTAATGACGGCGCTTCTGATAATCATATGTTCTACCAGTTACGGCATATACCGCCTGGGCGATACATCTGTGGGAGAAAGGGCCAAAATAAGCGTTGCGCAGGGGAACATAAGCCAGGCGCTTAAGTGGGAGGCCTGTTCCGCGGAATCCATAATAGAAAAATATTCCGATCTTACAAAGACAGCCGCCAAAGAAGATCCGGACATTATTATCTGGCCCGAGACCGCGTATCCTTATCTGATGGAACAAGAAGATCTTCACGCGAGTCAAATGGAAAGGCTTGCTTTTGAAACGGGAATACCCCTTCTCGCCGGTATTGTATACGAAGACGCGGATGGATATTACAATAGCGCCGCGTTATTCAAAGGGGATGGGGGAAGCGTGCAGATATACAAAAAGGTCCATCTTGTGCCTTTTGGCGAGTATGTGCCTTTTGAGAGGTATCTTGAACCTCTCAGGAAGTACATCGATAAGCCTATCGGGAATTTTATTCCCGGAAAAGAATATAAATTGTTCTCTTTTGTGTCAATAACAGGGTCGGAAGGGCCTGATTCGTCTATTATCAGAAGGACGGTATTCCACAAGATGGGTGTAATGATATGTTTCGAAGATGTATTTCCGTATGTGGCAAGGGGCTTTGTCCGCGAAGGCGCCAGGATACTGGTGAACATAACCAATGATGCCTGGTTCGGGGATACCGCGGCGAGCCGCCAGCATCTTCAGTCTTCGGTTTTCAGGGCGGTGGAGAACAGGGTACCGGTGGTAAGGGCGGCTAATACGGGGATATCTTGTTTTATTGACCGGACCGGAAAGGTGTTGTCGCAGGTAAAAACGTATGGGCGGGAGACTTTTGTTGAAGGCTACGATACTTGCGAGGTGATGGCCGCTACCGTAAAAAGCTATTATACGTTGCGCGGGGATATGTTCGTATACTTTTCGGGGCTATTCCTTGTTATATTGACGACACTCGGGTTTTTCCGCTCTCGCGCTTGCATCAGCCCGAAATAGCGTGTAAACTTCATATGTGAGGTGTGCGGGTTTTTCCGCGCGGCTCAGGTCGGAGGTATAGTATGGGGGAAAGGTGAGGTGCAGTTAATATGAAGTTTATAAAGACGATCGCAAAAGCCGTTATAACGGCTTTTTTCTGTGTTCTACTTGCTGAGACCTTTTACGGGGACGTTGTTATCACGAAAGACAGAGAAAAAATAAAAGGCGTGATAGTGGAGGAATACAAGGACAGGGTGGTTATCTCTACACTCGACGGAGAAAAAGAGATATTGAGAAGAGATATTGCCAACATAAATTTTGATCTTGAAGAGCAGAACCTGGTAAGCATGGGAGATCTTTATCAGGATAGGGCCATGTACCAGGAATCGTATTACTATTATCGGCAGGCATTGGAAGTAAATCCCAATTGCAAAAGCGCGAAAGAAGGATTGGATTATTCCGGGTCCATGCTGCAGCAGTTTGAACGAAAGATGAAGCTGAACCATATAAAAAGGATGAATGAGGAGAATGCCTGGCGTATGGGGGTAAAGACCCCTGAAGAGAATATAGAAGAAGAATTTCGCAGAGGTCTTGGCTTTTCAGTGGAGCCTTATAAGGCTAATTTCAGGGTAACCGATGTGCAAAGGCTGTCTCCCGCCTATGAAGCAGGGCTTATTGAGGGAGACATCATAGTAGCGCTTTGGGGCAGGATGGTGGGATACTCCCGTCCGGAAGAGTTTGTTTCCAGGATAATGTCGTCCGATGTAATTGAAGTGAGATTAACCATAGAGAGGGGTCTGGAAATAGAGCTTGAAGATACTTCCGGAAATTTAACTTCTTTGATGGGGATGAATATAGCATATTCTGAAACGGAAGGGTTTGAGGTAATGAGTGTGGCTGAAGGCGGAAGAGCCGCGCGAGCTGGGATAATAGCAGGGGATATTTTTACGGAAATAGAGGGAAACTCTACGAGGTATATGCCGCTTAGTGATATGGAAAGAGTTTTCATGGAAAAAATGGGTTCGAGTGTTAATGTCACGATCAAGCGCGATATTTCCATATGGAAGCGGTTTTCACAAAGATGACCTTTTTCCCTGACATCAAAGACAATGTTTGGAGGACTAGATGCCTAAAGTAAGGAGAAAACAATACGTAATAGCCGCAAGGTTCCAGATAAGGTACATATTGTACATTCTTCTGTTTCTCTACCTGGGGGCTCTTATCGCGGGCTATACGGTTTATTATTCAGCTTGGACAACTTTGGGAGAGAAGCTGGCCAATGTGTATCCCCGAGGCCGGCTGATGTATATTTTCAGGCAGTCGAACATAACATTGCTTGTACGTCTCCTTCTGGTCTCGCCTCTTTTTATCGTAATAGGCGTAATACTTTCCCACAGAATAGCGGGGCCCATATACCGAATAGGGAAGTACATTGAATCTTTGATGATGGGGGATTTTTCACGCGGACTTACTTTGAGAAAGAATGACGAGTTCAAGGTGCTGGCCGTTAAAATGACACATTTGTGTAAAAAGCTTAGAGATGATGATATCGCGAGGAAAAACAGATCTGTAGAACTGCAAGACTTTCTCAAGGAAAACAGGGTGAGCGCTGAGGTAATGGAAAAAACGAAAGCGATCCTTGACGAAATCGTCCAACCCCCGTCTCCGTGAAAAAAAGTGAAAGAATTTTTTATTGAGATTGCTTTGTCGCTCGCTTTGTTCGTTTCTCGCAATGACGGGATTAATGTCCATTTTGCAGAACCCTAATTTGATATATATAGTTCTGAAAAATAGCGTTTTCACGTCGTTGCGAGGGAGCGAAGCGACCGAAGCAATCTTATAACCTGTGAAAAAAGTGAAAGAATTTTCATTAAAAAACCCGTCTTTATAGTAGGGGAAGATGCTGGAATGGTTTTTGAGAACACGCGGGATCGTTTGAAATTTTGTTGAAGAAAGGCGTAATAAATTTTGGAGTAAAAGATGAAAAGGATCTGTCCCACAGAGGAAATCCTGGGTGAATATGTCGCCGGATGTATTGCGTCTCATGACCGCGAGAGTCTTGAAAGGCATCTTGCCGGCTGCGAAAACTGCAGGTCTATCGTATGCGAGGCGCGTGAGGCGATGAACACTGTGGATATTCCGGAAATAAGATATAAAGTCCGCGCTTTCGCGGCTAAACACTTCTGGCTCTTGACGGGAATGTTGTTCTTTCTGATCTCGTTTATTCTTTCCGGATACTTCTTTCAGTTCCTGTCGGTAAGTGTTCTATGCGGGCTGAAGTGGATAGTGGACTCAAGAAACACCAGGACCGTGATAATGATACAAGAAACTAAAAACCCCTCCCAAAAGAGCCATCCAGATATTTCTCTTCTCAAATAGAACTCCCTGGAAAAGTTGAAAAAGCAAAACAGTCCCAACCCGTCGTTGCGAGGGCGCGATAGCGCCCGAAGCAATCTCTATCAAAATATCCAGAAATTACCCGTCCTGCCTGTCTTGAGCGAAGCGAAGGGTTGAAAAAAGGTAATTGTTCAGTGATGAAAAACAAAACAATCCCAAACCGTCGTTGCGAGGGCGCGATAGCGCC
>JBAYES010000055.1:0-12759 GCA_041667545.1 Candidatus Omnitrophota bacterium
CCGGGCCGAGGATTGAGATGCCCGAAAGCACGACTGCCCCGATAATACCCGTAAGAGAAATCGCCGACAGAAGTCCAAGCGACGCTAAAGCAAACCTGTCCTTGCCCTGCGATCTCTTCCAACCATCAGCTACTGTTTTCAAAACCGCCGGCAGGGACTGCTTTTTATTCAAGATATGATTATTTATTTTTGTGTAGATGCCCCTGATCTGTGCGTCATAGAACAACTTCGGCAGACCGGATCCTTCAAACCTTTGGAAATTATCGTTGTCTTCCGATTCAATTTGTTCAGCAATAAGCTTAGAAAATAGATCGTATTCTTCCTTGGTAAGACAGTTTTCAGCAATATCCATTATCTCTTTCCCAAAATTATCGAACCATGGAGTCGGTTCATATAACCATACCTTATCAAGCTGATTTGCCGTTGTCCGGCTAACTGCCCCGGTAGTATATACCGGCATTTCGCATAGGGCGAAGAGCTCATTGAACATTTCAAGAGGAAGCGATGAGAGATTGATCACGATATCGCCATCCTCACTGATCAAATCGGATCCCGGAAGATCATTCGCTTCAGAATAGCCAAAGCGATTGGCTTTGAAACTCCCTATCATACCGTTTTTTGAAACTCCATCCTGCCCGCTCTTATTAAAAACAAATAGCACCTTTCTCTTCTTATCGAATTCTTTATCATCTTCTGCCGCTTTGCGCGCCATAGCTGCATAAGCGAGATCGCTTGACGGTTCTGAAGCATAAGAAGCCCCCCACATGGCACTGCTGAGCGCCGACAAGTCCTCCGGCGAGAATCTTTTTACGGGATGATGCCCTAAAATCTTGTTCAAAAGATCCTTTTTCCTTTCGGCTCTATTTCGCTCATTTAAGTTTTCGTGTTCTTTCTTCAGCTTATCGAGGTCTCTGTCAAATATCATGCCCAGAGAACCCTCATAAAGACCGAAATACAGAATTTTATCGTACGTATCTTCGTATTCGCGCGCCTCTATATCTTCGTCGGGAGTAGTGTAATATGGCTGCACAAGATAGGATTGTCCTTTCACCTCAAATTCGCCTGACAAGCCGGGGTCAAAGTAAAAGCAGATATCGGGATTATCGTTGTAATCAGCATCTTCATCCTCTCCAGGTTCCCTGTAAGAATGCCTATCGACTACCGTGATGTTACCGATAACTTTCTTGTACTTACCGGCGGGCATGGGCATTATGTTATTGAATTTTCCATATGCGGACGCATCCATTGCGACTGTTATTTTCACACGCGGCCAGCTCTTTTCTATCTCTCTTGCCAACATCCATGCGCGCATGACATCTCCGCTGCCTCCCAAATCGTTTACCAGTATCGCTATATCTTTTAATCCTTTCGGAGCAGATGTGACTTTAATACGTCCACTCGGACTCCCTCTTCTTTTCCTCCCAAGGTTATCTTTATCATCAGACACCCGCACTCCCAGCAGCCCGCCCGCGGCCATCACTCCCCCGAAAACCCGGCCGAGCGGCGGCAAAGCGTCCCCGGCGTAGTGTAGATACATCGACAGGAACTCCGCCGGGCCGAGGGCGCTTATGCCCAAAGATACCGGAAGAACGATTGCCGCTATAACGGCCGCACCTACTGCCACTTTGAGAAAAGCAGGTACTGTGCCTTGCCGTGCCGATGGAGATCTATAAGTGTAATCTGCGGGAAATATACAAGTTATCTGATTGAATATCAGACTGACAAGTTCATACTCGTCTGAATATCCGGCATCTTTCATCTTTCTAATAAAATCGTTTGTATCATCAATTACACGATTATAAGAAGTTTCCTTTCCTGTTTCTAATTCTATAAAAAACCTTCCTAAGCTTGCTTCCAGAACATTAACAGCTTCTAACGCCTCTTTCATCTTAGACGTCATTTCATCAGAATAGGCTTGTTCAGTTCTTAATCTGACTATTTTTTCAAAAGGTTTTTTCTTTTCTTTTATCTGTTCAATCAGTGACTCTACGTATATCCGATTAGGCCCGGTTTTTTTAACTAACTCAAACCCCTTCCTTCTCTTTAAATACCTTCCATAAGCATCTATACGTCTTTGTCCTATTTGACGAACTGTCGGTCTTTTTTCTTCATCTAAAATTACTTCTTTATGCTCACCAGATACCTCAAAATAAAAATCCCCGGTTTGATCCATGAAAAATTCAACTATTTCTTTTAGTCTCCTGGCAAACTTAAAACCAGTTTTTTCCGGCATCAAACTTATCCCGTCATTAGGGTACTGGCCCATATCCAAATCGCTAAAATCCAAACGCACCGTGGGCAGATCAGATAGATCGCCGGATGTCGGGATCTTATGATAGGATAATCTTAGAGTTTTTCCGGAAATCTCCATTTTGGCGTTGAAAAAGACTTCACCCTTATCTCCTCTTTCTGTTATATCAAACCCTAAATCTTTCACTCCCTCAATTATTTTCTCCATCTTTTTCTCGTCAATAGAAAGTGCTTCAGCCCAGCGTTCCGGGTCACCGCCCAAAGCGTCCTTATCGTAACGGCCTGCTACGTATACTTGCCTGTCACCTACGATCACGCCTTTTACTTCCTCTACCGGTATATTTTCGGGAGATCCGAGGTAATACTTCACCTCTCCATGCACGGTCTGCACGGGTACCTCTACTCCGCTCTCTTTCGACTTAATTGACGCTTCGACCAGCTTTACCCAGGCCTCTATTGCCTGGGGTTCGGTACCCAGCACCTCGCCGGAATCCGAACAGAAATATGAAAACCATGCCAGCGCCATCATGCTCTGGGCAAGGGAGCTAATCACTTTACCGCTATCCCCGGAAAGAAGCGCGAAATAGGGAGATTCATAATCCCCCTCGTTCCTGAACTTAGGCATTATGGAAATGAAAGAAACGCCGTTATCCCTGAAAAGTCCCGCAAGGTTCTCGGTATGAAACCCCCCGGTAACGAGAATTGCCGCCTCGCCGGCTTCGGACCTGATATTCTTCACGAACGCTTCGTCGCGCTCAAAAGAATATTCGTAGAATTTTACCGCTTTCTCGCGGTAAAGGTCGAGATCGGAAATATCGCGGTCAAGCCCGTCCGGCAGCCCGTACTGAAGAGCCGCGTCCTTAATAAAAGATATGTACCTGTCAGAGGAAAAGGTGCGCTTATTCTCGATATAGTACCTGTAATCCTCTTTTGTCATCCTGATATCAAAAAGGTTCTTGATAAGCACCAGGTTCTTGGACAATCTTCCCAGATCCCTCTGTTTTTCGTTCTGATAGAGACGTTCTTTTATACTCTCTTCCAGAGCATTCATCTCGCCGAATATCTTCGACTTATCTACCGACTCGTACATAGAGATATAGACCATGTAGTCCCTGAGATCGGGAAAAGCCTTCAGGTCTACGTTTACCAGCGCCGACTTTTCGGCGAGATAGGCGTAGAAATCTTTTTCCGGTACACCGTGGGAAGAAAACTCCACGGTCTTCAAGACCAGACTTTCCCACGCGTTTTTGGAAAGCCTGTTCCTCAATTCTTCTATAAGGAACTCTCTCTCTCGATCGGCTTTTCGAAAATCTATCTTTTCTTCCTGTGACAGGGTCTGCCCCAAAAGGTACAGATTACTCAGATCCTTTACGTAGATGGCGTTCTTCCGCCCGATTTCCAACAGGTAGGACAGATAATCCCTTAATTCCAGGGCGCCATCCTTGTAATCTGAGTACATGCTGTCGAGCTCTAAAAGACCCTTCGAATATATGCGGAGTTTGATATCGTTGAGAGCCTGCTCCAGGGTATCAATGTAGCGGTCGGCCTCGGGCTTGAATTCAAGAGTTGTCCTGTACGCGTTCAGGTTGTCAATGTAAAGCCCGGTATCCTCAATACCCCAGAGACTTATCTTACCGGGATTGTTTATCGCGAATTCCTCCGCGCCGTTGACGATGCCTTCTTTTACAAAATAATCGGCCACCCGGGAACGGATATCCTTATCTTCTATGCCGGTAAATACCGACAGGTCATAATCCCCTCCCCCGCCTTCCAGATTGACCGTTTCCACGCCGTATTCGTTTTTTACATACCCTATTATTTCTGATATTTTTCTCTGGCAGTCATAGTTACAATGGGCGTCCTGGATATGGATAACTGTTCTTCCCGCATGGCCGGTTCTATAGCGGTATTCGACCCTACCGAGATGTTCCGGCAGAACAAAAGTATCCGGATCGATTTCTTTGACAGAAGATGCCTCCATGCGCATAGCCTCGAATACGCCGGGCATATCGTATGCCCCTCCCGACGCGGCCGCATAGGCAAGATCATAAGAGAACACATTGACCAGAAAAGCCGCCAGAGTGATGAGGGATATCGGCACTCTGAAGAGTCTTTTTCTTATCGGACCTCTATTAACTATACCGGAGCGATCCATAAAACGACTCCTTGTGAAAACTTTGTAAATCTTGCAACTAACAAAGCATAGCAAAACCTGCCCGTGACAATAATGCCCCGGGCAAACAGTCCATATACCTTTGATCTTTTACTAATATAGTATATCACAGTCTTTTTGTTAGTCCAATAAAAAGACTAAAAATTTTTGATTCCTAACTGTAATAAGATTGTTATTGAGATCACTTCGTCGCCCTGTACCGGAGCGAAACGACTGGTACAGGGCTCCTCGTGACGACGGAGTAGGATTCTACTGCGGATAATTGAAATGTTACCGTTGCCTGTACCGTTCGGTACAGGGCTCCTCGTGACGACGGCGTAGGATTCTACTGCGGATAGCTGAAATGTTACCTGGTACAGGGCTCCTCGTGACGACGGCGTAGGATTCTACTATCGGATAACTGAAATGTTACCGTTGCCTGTACCGTTCGGTACAGGGCTCCTCGTGACGGCGGGGTAGTAACAGGTTTTTACTCTTCATTAACCGGAAAACTTGAAACCGGCCTTACGGGCGTTCCGTTTCGATCCGGCTCCGTTACACATGGGTCAACACATAGACCCGGAAGTCTCTGCGGGCGGTAAGATCATTTATGTTCAGCGGGTCCGCGTTTATCGGCACGGAAACCTCCCGACCCTCTTTCCCGGACTGCCCGTAAGCGTGATCAAGTACATAGTTCAGGATCCACATCATGCTGATGTCTGTAAAATCCATATCGGCCATACCTGCCCCGGGAGGAATATTCAGGTCAACGTATGCCATGAAAGGGGAATCCCCGGGCTCCTGCCCATCCAGGATATCCGCGAACGGACGCTTCTTTCCGTCGCCTCTGGTGGTAATGATAATAACGTCAGAAAGTTTAACTTGATGCGCGGGGTCGGTCACAAGCCCCGCCAGTTCTTCTTCCAGAACATTGGGATCATGCCCGGCAAGAAGGGTTATCCTTCCCCTCAGGCCTTCCTTCCCGAGAAAGGCCCTAAGCGCGCTTATTTCCCTGCTCGCCTGGCTTCTCTGCGTCTCGGGAACCCAACTTGTGTCAAGCGCCACAACTATCTCATCCTCAGAATCCCTTTTCCGGTCGGCCATGACGTACAGTCTTCGAACAAGTTCCCTGACCAAAGACTTTTGGAGTTCAAGCGCCTTCCGTGAAATGCCGGATCCGTCACCGGCTTTCGCATCCGTACCGGGCGCGTCTTCATCCAGCCCGACAGCTACTTCGCCTCTTTCGATGCGGCGGGAAAGTTCCCTGCCGTAAAGCCTGACCTGGTCGAATATCTCAGCGGCCCTTTTGGTGCTTTCCCTGCGCTCATTCGCTATGTGAAGATCTATCCGGCTTGTTATGGAATCCCTGTCCCGTCCGGGATCCGCTATCTCTCCCCTGCCTGAAGGCATTTTCCCCTTAAAACCCGCCATACCGGCATTAGGGTTGTAGGAGGCCTTACAAAGCGTTCCCGAAAAATCACCTATCACCCACAGTTTTTTCCTGGCCCGCGAAAAAGCCACGTCAAGTCTCTGTATCCCGTCATATGTTCCCATAAAACCGATATTCCCGCGTGTGTTGCTCCTTACCAGAGAAAGTATGACTATCTCGTTCTCACCGCCCTGTATGGAATCTACCGTCTCCACATCTACCAGCCCCACGTCATCCGACTCTGTCCATCTGATGTTCCGCCTGGAGACCAGTTCATTAGTATCGATACTGAAAAGCAGTTTCTCGACGAACGAGGATGCGCGGATGCGCAGCACGGCAGCATCGCCTGACCTGAAGGCAGCCTCCATGTCATCTATCAACCGGAGCCCTTCACGCTTGAAATCTTCGCTTAACGCGCGCATCAATACCGCCTTCCTTCTGTCGCTGAAAAGAGACGCGGCTTCCTGCTCATCCGGGGGGCTAAGTATATCTTTGAGAACCGCCTTGACCTTTATGCCGAGCTTTATCATTTCGATCTGACCTTTGTAAGGGGATATGACGGTCATGTCCCCCGCCTCGAACCTGTACTGTTCTTCTTCACCTTCAACGGGCATCTTCAGGTTCAACGCGTCCTCCAACTTCCTGAGAACGATGTTCACTTCCGTGATATTGTGATAACTCCTCGTCTCTTCAGAAAAAGACTCATGCGTTTTTATGCGGGATCCCGGATCGGCCGTATAGTCAACAACCAGTAACGTGTCTTTTTCTATCGGCCTTACCCCCGGCCTATTACGCTCATCTGTCCCGATCTTACCGCCATAGAATAACCGGCTCACCAGATCGACTATGGCCCAGTGTGACCGCCTGTTCACCTTAAGAAGATGGCGGCAATTCTCTCCGTTGGATCTCATGAACGTCCGCCATCCCGGAGAATGGTGCATCTCGAACAAAGACCGCCTGTATTCCTGCATATTCTGGTATGAAAATATCTTATCGAGTTCTCTCGGCTTCGCTCCGGATTTGGTCAAAAGCCGTCTTATCTCACGCACCTCTTCCATAGATATGCCGTAAGGAGGCAGTTGATTATGGTCTCCCACCATTATGACCTTGCCGCCCTGGCGTACCATGCTTACGGGGCCTATTGTTTCCGATAGTGTCGCTCTGCCCGCCTCCTCAATTATCACAAGGTCATAATTGCCGGCATAGTAATGGTCGTATATTTTCCGTCCGTTACGGGGATCCTTTTTGAATGTAAGGGTCCTGTCCAGGTAGAAACCGTTATTGGTCCCTAATACCACGGATGCCCTGTTTCTCATCCTTTCGAGATATACTTCTCTGTTTTCCCAGTTCTCCTGGATCTCTTCCCGCGTGGGCGGGCTGTTACCCACCCTGGCAAAAGTAACCCCGCTGTTCTTAAGTCTTACCCCGATATTATCAACTCCGGCATGAGACTGCGACACCACAAGGACTTTTTCTCCCCTTAGAACACACTGCCTGACTATCTCTTCTATGACGCTGGTTTTACCCGTACCGGGAGGGCCGTGTATGAATACCAGGGGGAGGCCCGAATGCCGGGCCGCCCTGACCGCGCCGGCCTGGGCATCATCGGCCTCAAGATCCTTATTGAAAAAACCGACCTCAATACCGGATATGTCGGCCTCTCCCGGGATCTCCCGTAAACCCAGGACATGGTCCAGCAAACCGTCGCCGCATGAGATCGTACGGGAACCTTGTTCGGCAGTATCCAGGTTAAGGCCTAATGTCCATATCAATCTGTCCAGCAAATTACGCCTCTCAACCATACTGGGGTCACTTACTTTTTTTATGCTGACATCCTTTTTGGGCAAGGAGTCCATTGCCTCGTTCAGTCTTCCATGCGCGCCCTCGGGCTGGAAGATAACGGTCTCTCCTTCATCCTCAATATCGACGACGCGCAAAAACACCCTTATCCCCGCATCCTTCATATCGCTTACGATCGAGTACACTTCCCCCTTCTTGAAACTGTCCTTTGTGAGACCGGCCCGCTTGCCGGGCTCGACCTTGCTCTCACTCTTGTCCGGCCAGAAACGCAGTTTGTCAAGGCCGCTTAATTTAACGATGTTTTCGGGATCTCTACCCCTGTCCTTTTCCAGCGTTATCGCGCCAAAGCAGTACTCCGGACGGACACGATCGGCTTCCTTAGCGTTAGAAGCGCCCGCGGGTAAAGCCCTTCGCGCCGCTTCTTTTTTCATCTCTCCGCTGAACATGTCGGTCTCAACCTGGGCATTCAAAATATCGTAATCCGTTTTTAACCTCTTCACCACTGTGAGAGCTCGCGCTCTGGTGAAAACGAATTCCAACCCCGTATACAATCCCTGCCCGGTCCCGGCATCCCCGAGAGAAAATTCCATTCCAAGTAAGGCCATATCGGCCGCGCGGACGTATTGCCCTTCTTTTAAGAGCCGTTCCGCATCTTTTAACAAGGTATGAAGAACAGGCAGTCTCCCGGCATAGGTACTCATCTCCTCGGACATAACCCTTCTTAACTCTTCCAGTTTCTCATGAAAATTTCGGCCGCGCGCTCCTCGAAGTATATCCAGCGCCCTGCGGGTCATATCATCCATTATCTCGGCCTTTTCCCTGACAGTTCTTGTTAGAAATCCCGTTATTTCATTGACCCTGGGATCATTTGGAAAACTTTTTCTAATGCTGACGGCCTTCTTCCTCTGTTTTTCCAGGGCTTTTGATCCCTCAGCACCGAGATCGAATGACTCAAGAAGTTTTTGCACCCCCGTCAATTTCACCCTGTAAGTGTTAACTACCTTGTCCGCGTCATCTCCTATCTCGCTCAAAAGATCCAGAGCCTTGCCTATGTCGGAGATAAGACCTTCTCTTACGGCATTAATATCCCCGCTACCCATAGTATCGCGTTCTCTGAAAAGTTCGTCAGAGAGCAATAAATGCTCGATCCTGGATCCCATTATCTGTACGGGTATCTTCCATCCTTCCGTTCCGATTTCATTATCCCCTTCATCGATGCCGGCTTCAAAATACATCATAAGTTCTTCAAATTCTTTCAATACCCTTAAAGCGCCTGAAAAGTCGTCTTTCCTGTATAAACGGGTACACTCACTCCAAAGATCACATACAGTCACACAAGCCTCGCAGGCGTTCACGACATCTTCATCAGTATCGTCGCGGCCCATGGCCATCTCCAAACCAAGTGAGGCCTCCCTGGAGGCTTCATCAAATCGGCCGTCCAGGAGATACTGTCCGGCCCTCCCGGCCCTGTCCCTGGATGTTATCTTCGCGCTGAAGGCCTTTTTCATGCGGGACAGCATTTTCTCAAAATCCGTAACGCCGGATGTTTTCGCGGGCCTCTTTGCGTTTTTCCCCGGCCGTGTCACGGGTACCGTCTGTGCCGAAGCGATCAGCAGATCTATTCCGTCGATTACACGGCTTACCCCCGAAAGATCACATTCAAGAAGATCCCCTAACAGCTCCGCTATCCTCTTCTGTTCCGCCTGACCGGGGGAAACCTCTGCGCCGGAAGCGGCAAGCGCGAAAAACTCTTCTAAAAGCATGTGCGCGATCTCGTCGTCTTTAAGGTAGATAAGGAACCTGATGATGTTTCTCTTTACTGCCTCGTCTAAATTTTCCGAACCGTCTCGGATCACCCTGCGCAGACCCGACAACAGGTGCTCCCTTACCTTAGGATGATGACACGTAAGCACATGGCCAAAACGTTCGGGGAAAAATTCCCACCCGTCAAGATTGAAAATGGTTTGTATCATCCGATCGTCGACAATGCCGCCGCGGTGTTCGTCAGACAAAAATGGCATCGCTATTTCCACCATTT
The DNA here is from genome assembly GCA_041667545.1 of Candidatus Omnitrophota bacterium. Taxonomy (GTDB): domain Bacteria; phylum Omnitrophota; class Gorgyraeia; order Tantalellales; family Tantalellaceae; genus SLID01. The sequence goes on from JBAYES010000055.1 coordinate 9,670, forward strand.
CCATAGACCAGATCACGGCGGGCCCCCTTGAGTCAGTCATATCAACAGCGCCGGAACTGATAGCCTCTTTGGACAGATCCAGGAAAAGCCGCGCCCTCTCATGTTCGCCTTGGACCGCGAAAAGTACCCCCGCGACTATCGTGTCAAAATACCTCTCATCTTGTACCTTCTTCAATTCATCAAGGGATAAAGGGAGCCCCATACGCGACATCAAGGCAAGACATCGCGCGGCCATTTCTCTCGCCTTTTCCGTGCGCCCTTCCACGGCAAGCGAAAGGATGGCATTGGCCGCGGCGGTGTGCATGTGATCATCGAGAGTCACAAAACCATGCGGATATTTTGTCGATATTTTTTCCAGGGCGTCCATAAACGCCTCAAGTATATCCGCCGTGTACCCGACATTCCCCCTTACGAGAACAACGGTAGTTACACACTGTAGATAAGCCAGCAAACACCTCGGGGTATTGTTCTTCTTGACTATTTCCTTCATTTCTTCAAGCAGGACGCCTACCTTGCGGTGAGTATCTTTGTAACAATTCTCGCTATTCACGTAAAGATGGATCGCATAGGCCAAAATTCCGGCGTGCTTTTCGTATATCGGAGTTTCAGGTACTTCGGCGCAGTGCAGCCTTGAAGATTCTACATACTTCTCGAGATATTTTTCCACATCCTGCCAATTACGGGAAGCCCTTGCGATATTCAAAAGAACTCCGTAAGCCCTGTTATAGAACGGATTTTGCACACCGGAGTATGCTTCTCTGTGGTTTTTGATGAAATTGACGAACATGTCGTTCCGCTTTATAGCGCTGGCGACAAACTTGCCCGCCTCATCGTGATCGCCAAGGCGTAAATAAACTTCCCCCATGAAAAGATCTATCCTGGCAATTGTTCTTGATGCCAGGCATCCCTCGTCCTGTACCGACAAGGGCAGTTTTTTAACGAGTTTCATCCCTCCCAGCGCTATTTCCCTGGCTTTTGCGGTCTGGGGTTTGATCTTTTCTTTCAGAAAACGCCGGAGTTCTTCGTCGGCCCCCAGGCCCTGAAAAACATCCACATAGCAGGCCATGGCGTTTTCCAATATACGCGCGTTATCCTCCAAACCTATATATTCCCTGCACCCGGGACGTTCCGCGAATTCAATTATGAAATCCAAAAAATTAAGAACCTCTTCCCGGCACGCCGGATCTTCCAGCACAGGTTGTATTCTTTCACTGAACCCCCTCAAAACCCCGTTAATTTCATTCCCGAATGTCTTCAGCAGAAAATTCAGTTGCTCTCCAAGTTCGACCCGCCTTTTTTTTATTTTGGACTTTTCTGTTTCTTTTAACGACCTTATCGCCTCTCCCAGTTCGTTTGAGCCTGATGTGTATTTTGCGTAAATCTCCTCCAATTCAACTGTAGTGCGCCTCATGAGATCCATTATCACCTTAACTTGATCTTCGTATGAAGACTCATCGCCCGAAAATTCTTCCCCCCCGGCCTCATCCGGGCTTTCTTCTTCCCCGAAAATCGCGTTGGCCAGTATCAGTACACCGAAAAGTGACCCCGTAAAAGCATCTATAGACAACCCCGCCGCCAGCAGGGCAAAAGCAAAAGCCGTCCTGTGGCTATCCAGAAAATGCCTTGCCTCGGATAGAAAATGTCTACCCATGCTTATCAATTCGGCAAAAGGTTCTGAAGTTCCCCTCGAAAAAGGCAGGTCACCAGTGACAATGCCTCCGCGTTCAAGGGTCACATCCGTAAACGCCGGCGGCCCGATCACCTCAAAGGCCTCGGGCAAGGATATCTCGAACAGCTCTTTCTGTAAGATCCGATCCTGCGCGGTCTCTCTTGAAGTACTCGCGGGCCCAATGTAGACCCGTGTGCCATAGCGATCCGTAGTAATAAGCTTTTGACCGGGAAAATGAAGAGGCGCGGGGCACCCCTTCGGATATATGCTGACCTTTACCTCCGCGGCGCCGCCTTCTTTCCCGTAAAGATCCGATAGCAGAAAATATGAGCCTACCCCTTCTTTTTTCTGTATCCGTGCGGCCTTGAGCATATCTTCGAGCTCGGTTATGCCCTCTACCCGGGACTTCAGTATATCTACCGTAGTATCGGATAGGCCCGCGGAAATACTATCACCATAAAGTCCTATAACATCAGATAGAAGGAGTCCCAGAGTCATTAAGGCCGACATCTTTTTTACCATCTCCGCGCGGTTCACGGTCACGCTATCCGCGATGCTTTCCGCCTCGGCAAGAATTCCAGAAAAGTCCTTATCAAATACGGAAAGGGGCGCCAGATGCTCTGTCCCCCTTGTGTTATGGGCATTATCCGCCAGCGCCAATGTCTGCTGTGAGAAAAATACCAGCGAGACGAGTATCCTGATTGTGTACGATAATACTTTTTTCATAGGTTTAATTCCCCATACCCTATCTTTCATACGAAGACCTTGAGGGAGTTATCCCTCTGCCCTGTAAAGGCAAAAAGAACACATAAAAACTTTGCGTTATTATAGCACATAACTATAATTAGTCAAATAAAAAGTTTGTATGTTTAACAAGAGCCCAATTCGTAGCCGAAAAATTAAGGTAACATTTCAGTTATCCGCGGTAAATTCCTACAACGTCGTCACGAGGAGCCCTGTACCAGTCGCTTTGCTCCGGCACAGGGCGACGAAGTGATCTCAATAAAAAATTTTAACATTTCAGTCGTTCGCAGTAAGTCTGCGTTCCACCTGCCCGTCGTCGCGCCCCCCCCCGAAACAAGATCCTCCTCCCCCTCCCGCTAAGAAAAAAGGCGGGTTATTCGGTCATCCCGGATGGTTCAGGGAAAAGCCAAACAGGATAGACAAGATAGAAGAAGTGAAGCTGTCAAAGTGTCCCTCCTGCGGATGTGGGGAAATCTCTTTGTGCCGTGACAGAGAGATCGAAGAGCATGTCCAGGAAGACATACTCCTTCCTATTCAAGGTATCGGACAATGACATAAATAAGATCTTCAGAAAGATGTTCGGCCTTAAGATCGCGGTATCTTCTATCGCCGGCTTCCGAGATCAAGTTGCCCGTGAAGCTAAACCTCTCTATGAGAAGATCAAAGAACAATTGAAA